>NZ_JBMKIA010000020.1:0-75980 GCF_049238215.1 Enterobacter cloacae complex sp. IR5441 | reverse complement strand
GAGGACATTAAGAATCCATGTCACTTTGAGTGCCCACACAGATTGTCTGATAAATTGTTAAAGAGCAGTTGCGACGCGCTTCAGCGCTCTGTCGCGAGGTGGCGTATATTACGCTTTCCCGCTTCAGAGTCAAGCGTTTGTTTTGCTTTTCTCTGCTGACCGGCGGCTTGCGTGCCGTTGTTCCGTGTCAGTGGAGGCGCATTATAGGGAGTTCTTCTGAAGTGACAAGCACTAAATACAAAAAAAATTTCGTTCGCTCACTTTTCAAACTCAACGCTTATTTATCCCGCGCATCGTCCGTTAAACGCGCAATTTCACGGGCAAAACTGGCGACCTGGGCCCAGTCCGTATAAACCACTTCTTTACGCGTATCCGTTTCCCCGCCCGTCATTTTCATGATCAGGCGGATCATAAAGCGGTCATACCAGCGGTAACGCGGGTAACGCAGCGCGCCAGCAAAGACAGAACAGATATCGGGCTGCCATGGCGAACTTAGCAAAAACTTGCGCGTATAGCTGTTGGTCTGCGGCGTACGCTTCTCCGCTTTACGGGCAACCAGGTTGACCGAGTAAAACGCGCCAGGCAGCTGAGAAAGCTCCGCCGTATGCTTTTTCACAAAGCGATCCAGCGCCGGATGGAAATGGCCGTAACGAATTGAAGCGCCAATGACCACGCGGTCGTAATCTTGCCAGGCAATCTGCTCTGTGCGATTCAGGTTCACCACATCAGAATAAATGCCCAGCTCTTTGAGTTCAGAAGCCAGATATGAAGCAATCTCACGCGTTTGTCCGTCACGCGTTGAGAAAAGAATTAACGTTTTCACCAATGTCTCCTTACTCACGCCAGAATGTTGGGGTAAACAGCACCAGCAGCGTAAAGACCTCAAGACGCCCAAACAGCATATTGGCGATTAAGATCCACTTCGCCACCGGGTTCATACTGGCGAAGTTATCCGCCACGACGCCCAGCCCCGGCCCCAGGTTGTTTAACGTTGCCACCACAGAGGCGAAGGCAGAGAAATCATCCACGCCCGTGGCGATAATCGCCAGCATACTGACAATAAAGACCAGCGCATAAGCGGAGAAGAATCCCCACACCGCTTCGAGGATGCGCTCCGGCAGCGCGCGGTTCCCCAGCTTAATACTGTAAACCGCATTCGGGTGGACCAGACGTTTCAGCTCACGGTTCCCCTGCTTGAACAGCAGCAGAATGCGGATCACCTTCAGACCGCCGCCCGTTGACCCGGCGCAACCGCCGATAAACGCAGAGCACAGCAGCAGCACCGGCAGGAACAGTGGCCAACGCGCAATACTGTCCGTGGTGAAACCAGCGGTTGTCGCCATCGATACCACCTGGAAGAAGGCCTGGTTCAGGGTCGTGACCGCCGAGTTATAAACATCGTGGAACCACAGTACCAGGGTACAGATAACCACCAGGGTCAGCTGGACGCCAATAAACATCCGGAATTCCGGGTCGCGCCAGTACACCTTCAGGCTCCGTCCGCTAAGCAACGAGAAGTGTAGACCGTAGTTACAGCCTGAAATCAGCAGAAAGATGGCAATGATGGTATTGATTGTCGGGCTGTCGAAGTAGCCGACGCTGGCATCGTGGGTGGAGAACCCGCCGATAGCAATAGTCGCAAAGCTGTGCCCGATGGCATCAAACGCAGGCATCCCGGCAAACCACAGCGCCAGCGCGCAGGCCACCGTCAGCAGGACATAGATAAGCCACAGGGTTTTCGCCGTCTCCGCAATACGTGGGCGCATCTTGTTATCTTTCAGCGGGCCGGGCATCTCTGCCCGGTAGAGCTGCATCCCCCCGACGCCCAGAATCGGCAGGATAGCTACCGCCAGGACGATGATCCCCATACCGCCGAACCACTGGAGCATCTGCCGGTAAAAGAGAATCGCATGCGGGAGCGAATCCAGCCCCACAAGCGTGGTGGCGCCGGTGGTCGTTAATCCGGAGAACGATTCAAAAAACGCATCCGTGACGGTGAGATTCGGTTGTTCGGAGAAGATAAACGGCAGCGCACCCACGCTTCCCAGTACCGTCCAGAACAGGACCACAATCAGAAACCCCTCCCGGGATTTCAGTTCACCTTTCTCACGGCGGTTTGGCCACCACAGCAGGGAGCCAATCGTCAGCGCGACAAAAAAGGTTTGCGTAAATGCACGCCCCGCGCCGTCCCGGTAGATGAGCGCCACCAGTCCGGGAATGATCATTGTCCCGGAGAAAAGTATGACCAGCAATCCAACGATTCGGGTAATGGCACGAAAATGCATCTCTGCCGCTTCCTTAGGTATTCAAAATTGTGAGGTGGGGATTATTCTTCAATCGGCAGTAATTGCAATGAACCGCGACTAAAATCAGCGAGTTTTGCTGAAAAAGCAGCCAGTTCCGCCTGAGGAAGCGCCACGCGTAATTGCACCATTGCCTGATAATCACTGTGTGCGATGACACCGTTAAACTGTTTAAGCAGTGCTTCGATACCCGATAGCTGGGCGTAATCGCATAACAAAGTATATTCCGTAAGTGGCGTTTTGCGGGTTGTTATCAGCAGATTAAGCGCCTGCTGGACACCACCTCCGTAGGCTTTAACCAGCCCTCCGGTGCCTAACAAAATGCCCCCGTAGTAGCGGACCACGACGGCGGTGATTTCACCCACGCCGCTGCCCATCAACTGGGATAGCATCGGTTTTCCGGCCGTACCCGCCGGTTCACCGTCGTCAGAAAACCCGAGCTGCTGTGAGTCGTCTGGCGGCCCTGCGACCCACGCCACACAGTGATGGCGGGCATCGGGGTGCTGCGCGCGGACGGACTCGACGAACGCCTTCGCCGCCTCCACGCCGTCGGTATGCGCCAGCAGCGTGATAAAGCGGCTTTTCTTGGTTTCCTCAACAAAGGTGACCGGCTCGGCCGGTATCAGCCAGCTTTCCATCAGGCCAGCTTCAGATCTCGCGTCATGTTCTCAATGCTGTTCTCGTGAATAACCACGTTATCCTCGATACGAATGCCGCCATACGGCTTCAGCGCTTCAATTTTCTCCCAGTTGAAGTGCTTGCTGAATTGCCCTTCGCGCCACGGTGCCAGCAGGGATTCAATAAAGTAGATGCCCGGCTCGATGGTCAATACCATACGCGGCGCCAGAACGCGGGTGCAGCGCAGATAAGGATATTTAGACGGTGCCGCCAGGTGCGTACCGGTATCATCCTGCATAAAGCCCGCGACGTCATGAACCTGCAAACCCAGCGGGTGACCGATACCATGCGGCATAAATGGCCCGGTCAGATCGTTCTCAACCATCGCCTCTTCGCTCATGTCTTTGACAATCTGATGCTTACGCAGCAGTTTAGCGATGCGCTGATGGAACTGGATGTGATAATCCACGTAGCTGGTTCCGGCCTTCATGGTGCCAATCAGCGCCAGCTGTTCGTCGTTCACGTCTTTGATCAATTGCGCAAAATCGGTGTCCGCATTCGCCGCCCAGGTACGGGTCAGGTCTGCCGCATAACCATTGTACTCAGCCCCCGCGTCCAGCAGGAAGCTGCGCATCTCAGCCGGAACCTGATGATCCAGTTTGGTGTAGTGCAGGACCGAGGCATGTTCATTCAGCGCCACGATGTTGCTGTACGGCACGTCGGTATCGCGGTGGCCGGTCGCCGTCAGGTAGGCCTGATTAATATCGAACTCGCTCATACCGGACTGGAACGCTTCGTGCGCCGCACGGTGGCCATTCACCGCCGTTTTTTGCGCTTCACGCATGCAGTAAAGTTCGTAGTCGGTCTTGTAGGCGCGATAGTAGTGCAGATAATCCAGCACGCCTTTCGGGTTGAGTTTATCTGCCGGAATATCCAGACCCAGCGCACGCTCAGGAACCGGACCAATGTAGCCGATGTTGCCGCGCGCCGCTGGCAGCTGGCTGCCAATGCCGTCTGCTTTTGGCAGCGCAATCACGTCAATTTCTTCGGTCCAGAATGAGGTCGGCAGCGGCTCCACGTTGTGCCAGTAATCGACCGGCAGGTAGAACCACAGTTTCGGCTTGTTCACGCCATCCACCAGCAGCCAGCAATTTGGAACCTGCGTGACAGGCACCCAGGCTTTAAACTGCGGGTTAACCTTGAAGGGATAAGCATGGTCATCAAGAAAAGTATTCATCAGCTCGCCGGAGTGGATCAGCAGGGCATCCAGCTTGAAGCGGGCCAGTACATCGCGGGTACGTTCCTGTAGGGTAACGATATGATTTTTATAAAGCGAAGCCAGTGAGTCCATCATTCTTCCTTTCGTTTTTTTGACCTCAAGTCATCGCATCTTAGCACACCTCACTGCGGCTGCGTGATTTCCACCGACCGTGATCAGCGCAGCAATTTCTTAATGACTAATTTGCATTTTATTAACATAAATTCCACACTCCGTTTCATCTGGTATGACCAGATCCAATTGCTGGATTCAGGAGACCGACATGCTCTACAAAGGCGACACCCTGTACGTAGACTGGCTGGAAGATGGCATTGCCGAACTGGTGTTCGATGCCCCCGGCTCAGTGAACAAGCTTGATACCGCGACGGTGGCCAGTCTTGGCCAGGCGCTGGATGTACTTGAAAAGCAATCAGATTTAAAGGGGCTGCTGCTGCGCTCCAACAAAGCGGCCTTTATCGTTGGCGCGGATATCACCGAATTCCTGTCGCTGTTCCTGGTGCCCGAAGAACAGCTGAGCCAGTGGCTGCACTTTGCCAACAGCGTTTTTAATCGTCTGGAAGATCTGCCTGTCCCGACCCTTTCCGCCGTTAACGGCTACGCGCTGGGCGGTGGCTGCGAGTGCGTGCTGGCGACCGACTACCGTCTGGCGACGCCGGACCTGCGCATCGGCCTGCCGGAAACCAAGCTGGGCATCATGCCGGGCTTTGGCGGTTCCGTGCGTATGCCGCGCATGCTGGGTGCCGACAGCGCGCTGGAGATCATTGCCGCGGGTAAAGATGTCGGCGCAGAACAGGCGCAGAAAATCGGCCTGGTGGACGGCGTGGTTAAGCCTGAAAAACTGATTGAGGGTGCTATCGCCATTCTGCGTCAGGCGATTAACGGCGATCTCGACTGGAAAGCCAAACGTCAGCCGAAACTGGAGCCGTTGAAGCTCAGCAAAATTGAAGCCACCATGAGCTTCACCATCGCCAAAGGCATGGTGATGCAGACGGCGGGTAAACACTACCCGGCGCCGATCACGGCGGTGAAAACCATTGAAGCGGCAGCCCGTCTGGGCCGTGATGACGCCCTGAAGCTGGAAAACCAGAGCTTTGTCCCGCTGGCGCACACCAACGAAGCCCGCGCGCTGGTTGGTATCTTCCTTAACGATCAGTTCGTGAAGGGCAAAGCCAAACAACTTACCAAAAACGTTGAAACGCCAAAACACGCGGCGGTACTCGGCGCGGGCATTATGGGTGGCGGCATCGCCTACCAGTCTGCCTGGAAAGGCGTGCCGGTGGTGATGAAGGACATCAACGAGAAATCCCTGACGCTGGGCATGACCGAAGCGGCCAAGCTGCTGAATAAACAGCTTGAGCGCGGCAAAATTGACGGTCTGAAGCTGGCAGGCGTGATCTCCACCATCCAGCCAGTGCTGGAATACAGCGGTTTCGACCGTGTGGACGTGGTGGTTGAAGCGGTCGTCGAGAACCCGAAAGTGAAAAAAGCGGTACTGGCCGAAACCGAAGACAAGGTGCGTCCGGAAACCGTGCTGGCCTCTAACACCTCCACCATTCCTATCAGCGAACTGGCGAGCGTGCTGAAGCGTCCGGAAAACTTCTGCGGGATGCACTTCTTTAACCCGGTGCATCGCATGCCGCTGGTTGAAGTGATCCGTGGGGAAAAAACCTCCGACGAAACCATCGCCAAAGTGGTGGCGTGGGCGAGCAAGATGGGCAAAACGCCGATCGTGGTTAACGACTGCCCGGGCTTCTTCGTTAACCGCGTGCTGTTCCCGTACTTCGCCGGTTTCAGCCAGCTGCTGCGCGACGGCGCAGACTTCCGCAAAATCGACAAGGTGATGGAAAAACAGTTCGGCTGGCCGATGGGCCCGGCGTATCTGCTGGACGTTGTCGGCATCGACACTGCCCATCACGCGCAGGCGGTGATGGCGACGGGCTTCCCGCAGCGCATGCAGAAAGACTATCGCGACGCCATTGACGCCCTGTTCGACGCCAACCGCTTTGGTCAGAAAAACGGTCTGGGCTTCTGGCGCTATAAAGAAGACAGCAAAGGCAAACCGAAAAAAGAAGAAGATCCGGCGGTGGATGGCCTGCTGGCCGACGTCAGTCAGCCGAAACGCGACTTCACCGACGATGAGATCATCGCCCGGATGATGATCCCGATGATCAACGAAGTGGTGCGCTGCCTCGAAGAAGGCATTATCGCCAGCCCGGCAGAAGCGGATATGGCGCTGGTATACGGCCTCGGCTTCCCTCCGTTCCACGGCGGCGCGTTCCGCTGGCTGGATACGCTCGGCAGCGCCCGCTATCTCGATATGGCACAGCAGTACCAGCACCTCGGTCCGCTTTATGAGGTGCCGGAAGGGCTGCGTAACAAAGCGCGCCATAACGAACCCTACTATCCAGCAGTTGAGCCAGCCCGTCCGGTTGGCGCACTGAAAACGGCTTAAGGAGTCACAATGGAAAAGGTTGTCATTGTTGATGCGATTCGCACCCCGATGGGCCGTTCAAAAGGCGGCGCATTCCGTAACGTGCGGGCGGAAGATCTCTCCGCGCACCTGATGCGTAGCCTGCTGGCGCGTAACCCGGCGCTGGACCCAGCAGCGCTGGACGATATTTACTGGGGCTGCGTGCAGCAGACGCTGGAGCAGGGCTTTAACATCGCCCGTAACGCGTCCCTGCTGGCGGAGATCCCGCATTCGGTTCCGGCCGTCACCGTCAACCGTCTTTGCGGTTCGTCGATGCAGGCGCTGCACGACGCGGCGCGGATGATCATGACCGGCGATGCGCAGGCCTGTCTGGTGGGCGGCGTGGAGCACATGGGCCACGTGCCAATGAGCCACGGGGTCGATTTCCATCCAGGCATGAGCCGCAACGTGGCGAAAGCCGCCGGTATGATGGGTCTGACCGCCGAGATGCTCTCCCGTCTGCACGGCATCAGCCGTGAGATGCAGGATGCGTTTGCCGCGCGCTCGCATGCCCGCGCCTGGGCCGCCACGCAGTCTGGTGCCTTTAAGAATGAGATCATCCCAACCGGCGGTCACGACGCAGACGGCGTACTGAAGCAGTTCAGCTACGACGAAGTTATCCGTCCTGAAACAACCGTTGAAGCGCTTTCTACCCTGCGTCCGGCGTTTGATCCGGTCACCGGTACGGTAACGGCGGGCACCTCGTCTGCCCTGTCCGACGGTGCCGCCGCGATGCTGGTGATGAGCGAGAGCCGCGCCCGCGAATTAGGCCTGACGCCACGCGCCCGCGTGCGTTCGATGGCAGTCGTGGGCTGCGATCCTTCCATCATGGGCTACGGCCCGGTTCCGGCATCAAAACTGGCGCTGAAAAAAGCGGGGCTGAGCGCAAGTGATATCGATCTCTTTGAGATGAACGAAGCGTTCGCCGCGCAGATCCTGCCGTGCATTAAAGATCTGGGGCTGATGGATCAGATCGACGAGAAGATTAACCTCAACGGCGGCGCGATCGCCCTCGGTCACCCGCTGGGCTGTTCCGGGGCGCGTATCAGTACCACGCTGATTAACCTGATGGAACGCAAAGATGCCCAGTTCGGACTGGCAACGATGTGTATTGGGTTGGGTCAGGGTATCGCGACGGTGTTTGAGAGGGTGTAAATAAGGAAAAGTATCTCAAAGCCAATGACGTCAGAACAAGGCGGCAAGCGAGCGAATCCCGATGAGCTTACATTAGTAAGTGATTCGGGTGAACGAGCGCAGCCAACGCAGTTATGGCGCCATTGGCGAAGAGAGACAGTTTAGTTGCCGTTCTTCCCGCCTGTCAGGGGCGGGTTTTTTACGTTATTGCAGCAGCGAAATATCCGCCACGCGCAGGAACAGCTCACGCAGTTTCTCAAGCATCGATAGACGGTTAATCCGCAGCTCTTTATCTTCCACGTTCACCATCACCTTCTCGAAGAAGGCGTCGATGACGTCACGCAGCTCCGCCAGCTCCACCAGCGCTTCCTGGTAGCGACCTTCCGCGAAATACGGCTCCAGCTTGTCGCGCAGCACCACAACCTGCATCGCCAGAGAAATCTCTTCCGGCTCTTTCAGGGTTGCAGCGTTGACGCGCTCGTTCAGCGTCTCGTCGGATTTCGCGAGGATGTTGGATACACGCTTGTTGGCCGCGGCCAGCGCAGACGCCGCTTCCAGCGTACGGAAGTGGGATACCGCTTTCATACGCGCATCGAAATCTGCCGGACGGGTCGGACGACGCGCCAGCACCGCCTGAATGGTATCAACGGAGTAACCTTCGTCCTGATACCACGCGCGGAAACGACCGAGCATAAAGTCGATAACATCATCCACAACCTTCACGTTGGTCAGCTTATCGCCGTACAGACGTACCGCTTCTTCGGTCAGCGTTTGCAGATCGAGGTTGAGGTTCTTCTCTACGATGATTCGCAGCACGCCCAGCGCAGCACGACGCAGCGCGAACGGGTCTTTGTCGCCTTTCGGATGCTGACCGATACCGAAGATACCCGCCAGGGTGTCCATCTTATCGGCAATCGCCACGGCGCAGGCAACCGGGTTAGACGGCAGATCGTCACCGGCAAAGCGCGGCTGATACTGCTCGTTCAGGGCTACCGCCACGTCTTCCGCTTCGCCATCGTGACGCGCGTAGTGCATGCCCATCACGCCCTGGGTGTCGGTAAATTCGAACACCATGTTGGTCATCAGGTCGCACTTGGAGAGCAGGCCCGCACGGGTAGCGTGGTTAACGTCGGCGCCAATTTCACGGGCAATCCAGCCGGACAGCTCCGCGATACGGTCGGTCTTGTCGCGTAGCGTACCCAGCTGCTGCTGGAACAGTACGGTTTGCAGACGCGGCAGGTTGTCTTCCAGACGTTTTTTACGGTCGGTATTGAAGAAGAACTCGGCATCCGCCAGACGCGGACGCACCACTTTCTCGTTACCGGAGATAATCTGGCTCGGATCTTTCGATTCGATGTTCGCCACGAAGATGAAGTTTGGCAGCAGCTTGCCGTCGTTGGCGTAAACCGGGAAGTACTTCTGGTCACCCTTCATGGTGTAAACCAGCGCTTCTGCCGGAACGGCCAGGAATTTCTCTTCGAATTTCGCGGTCAGTACAACCGGCCATTCGACCAGCGAAGTCACCTCTTCCAGCAGGCTGTCGCTCAGATCGGCATTACCGCCAATTTTGCGCGCCGCGTCTTCTGCGTCCGCTTTGATTTTGGCTTTACGCTGTTCGTAGTCAGCAATGACCTTGCCGCGCTCCAGCAGGATCTGCGGGTACTGGTCAGCATTGTCGATAGTGAACTCCGACTCGCCCATAAAGCGATGGCCGCGGATCACGCGATCGGACGCCACGCCCAGAATGGTCGCCGGGATAACGGTATCGCCCAGCAGCAGGGTCACGGTGTGAACCGGACGCACAAAGTGTACGTCGGACGCGCCCCAGCGCATCAGCTTAGGAATCGGCAATTTTGCCAGCGAGGTCGCGATCATGTCAGGCAGCAGCGCTTCGGCGCTTTCGCCTTTCACATGGGCACGGTACAGCAGCCATTCACCTTTGTCGGTGGTCAGACGCTCAGCCTGATCAACGGTGATGCCGCAGCCGCGCGCCCAGCCTTCTGCCGCTTTGCTCGGCTTGCCTTCCGCGTCGAACGCCTGAGCAATGGCCGGGCCACGTTTTTCAACTTCGCGATCCGGCTGGGACGCCGCCAGGTTTGCCACTTTCAGCGCCAGACGACGCGGCGCAGCAAACCACTCAATTTTACCGTGCGCCAGGCCAGCGTTATCCAGCTCAGCAGTGACGTTCGCAGCGAAAGATTCAGCCAGGCTGCGCAGGGCTTTTGGTGGCAGCTCTTCAGTGCCGATTTCCACCAGGAAAGTTTTCTCAGACATGGCCGCCTCTTATTTGTTTCGGTTGCACATCGGGAAGCCAAGGGCTTCACGGGACGCGTAGTAAGCTTCTGCAACGGCTTTGGTCAGGGTACGAATACGCAGAATGTAGCGCTGACGTTCAGTCACGGAGATCGCTTTGCGGGCATCCAGCAGGTTGAAGCTGTGGGCAGCCTTCAGAATACGCTCGTAGGCAGGCAGCGGCAGCGGAGTCTCCAGCGCCAGCAGCTGCTGGGCTTCTTTCTCGTACTGCTCGAAGCAGGTGAACAGGAAGTCCACGTCCGCGTATTCGAAGTTATAGGTGGATTGCTCCACTTCGTTCTGATGGAACACGTCGCCGTAGGTGGTTTTACCCAGCGGGCCGTCGCTCCAGACCAGGTCGTAAACGCTGTCTACGCCCTGAATGTACATGGCCAGACGTTCCAGACCATAGGTGATTTCGCCGGTAATCGGTTTACATTCCAGACCGCCAACCTGCTGGAAGTAAGTGAACTGGGTCACTTCCATGCCGTTCAGCCACACTTCCCAACCCAGACCCCAGGCACCCAGCGTTGGGTTTTCCCAGTTATCTTCCACGAAACGAATGTCGTGAATGGTTGGATCCATACCCAGCTCTTTCAGTGACCCGAGGTACAGTTCCTGAATGTTGTCGGGTGATGGCTTAATCACCACCTGGAACTGATAGTAGTGCTGCAAACGGTTCGGGTTTTCGCCGTAACGGCCATCGGTCGGACGACGGGATGGCTGCACATAGGCGGTCGCCATTGGCTCTGGCCCTAACGCGCGCAGGCTGGTCATCGGGTGTGAGGTGCCTGCGCCAACTTCCATGTCCAAAGGTTGAACAATGGTGCAGCCCTGACGAGCCCAGTAATCCTGTAAGGTCAGGATCAGGCCCTGGAAGGTCTTGGTATCAAACTTTTGCATAGTATTTCGTGCTGGATACGTGTGGTTTTAAATGGAAGGGATCAGTATACCCGCTGGCTGCAAGATATACAGTACGAAACGGGGTTGTTTAGGGAAAATTGGGGAATAAGCCCTACAGCCAAAACCTGCGAAGGCTCTGGTTGCTGCTTATACGAGCAATTTAACGCATTGAGAGATGTAAAAACTGGCCGTCTGCATCAAAAGAGCAGACAAAGCCCTCTTTACGCGCCGTATAGCCTTTCAGTTCATAGCTGCCCTGAAAGCGCTCGAAGCCGTTTATATGAATTTTCTGTGCTTCGGAATTATAGCGGTGAGCCGCCTGATCCCTGCACAGCTGTTCCATATTCAGGGAACGCTCCGGGCTCATTTTCCCCTGCTGCGCTTTTTGGACAGGTATCTCCTCAGAAGCACTGCATCCTGTTAATAAGAGCAGCAGAAAGAGTGACACCCCACGCTTCATCATCATTTTTATTACCGCCCTGGTCAGTGGCTGTTATTTTTAGTAGCAACACGTTTATAGATTAAAGTCCGTCATTCTGCGAATCTCGCCAGCTCCCTACAAGTTAGCCTGGCTAAACTCAGAATTTTCCAAGGGAAAAGTTTTACACAATCGCAGTCACACTTTTTTTATCAGGAATACAGAGGAACTGATGCAGTCAAAAATTAACTGGATTGATAACCTGCGGGGAATAGCCTGTCTGATGGTGGTGATGATCCACACAACGACCTGGTATGTCACGAACGCGCACAGTATCAGCCCTGTTAACTGGGATGTCGCCAATATTCTGAACTCGGCCTCCCGCGTGAGCGTCCCGCTGTTCTTTATGATTTCCGGTTTTCTCTTTTTTGGCGAGCGTAGCGCGCAGCCAAGACATTTCATCCGTATTGTCTCCTGTCTGCTGTTTTACAGCGCCATTTCGCTGCTCTATATCATCCTGTTCACTTCAATTAACGCTGAACGTTCTCTGCTCAATTTGTTGCAAAAACCGGTGTTCTATCATCTGTGGTTTTTCTTCGCGATAATCGTTATCTATCTGGTGTCACCGTTAATTCAGGTAAAAAACGTCAGCGGTAAAATGCTGCTGGCCTTGATGGTAATAATCGGGATCGTGGCCAACCCGAATACCGTTTCACAGAAAATTGATGGCTTTGAATGGCTGCCCGTTAACCTTTATATCACCGGGGATACGTTTTATTACGTGCTGTACGGCATGCTGGGGCGCGCCATTGGCATGTTGGAGACGCAAAAGCGAGGAATAAACTGGCTATGCGCGGCCGCGTTTCTCGTCGGTGTGTTTATTATCTCTCGCGGGACGCTGCATGAGCTGCAATGGCGCGGCAACTTTGCCGATACCTGGTATCTCTACTGCGGGCCGATGGTCTTTATCTGCGCGATCTCTCTGCTGACGCTGGTTAAAAACACCCTGAATGCCCGCCCGCTTCCGGTGCTGGGGTTTATCTCTCGCCACTCGCTGGGCATTTACGGTTTTCACGCGCTGGTGATCCACGCCCTGCGCACCCGCGGCGTTGAGCTTAAAAGCTGGCCGGTGCTGGATATTGTCTGGATATTTACCGTTACGCTGGTTGTCAGCCTGCTGCTGTCAATGTTGCTGCAAAGAATCGATACGCGCAGGTTTGTAAGCTAACCCGGTTGAAGGCTGGTAGGCCGGGTAAGCATTAGCGCCACCCGGCTCCTGTTTATGACATTAGCGGCAAAAGCTGCTGATAGATTTTGCGGAACACGTCTCGTCTTTCAGCATAGCGAGCATGATTTTTCGCATCAGTACGATGCTGCCGTTCAAGCGGCAGCTGGGGCAAAAGCTGGTGCAGTGGTTTATCCGGGTTCAGCGCAATTTGCGCCAGCCGTGCCGCACCGAGCGCCGGGCCGACATCGCCTCCCGTACGATAGTCCAGCTGCAACCCGCTGATATCGGAAAGCATTTGCCGCCAGTAGCTGCTTCGTGCACCGCCGCCAATTAACGTAATGCTGGATGGCGTCAGTCCACAGTCATGCACGACATCCATTCCGTCCGCCAGAGCATAGCCAACGCCTTCAAGCACCGCGCGCGCAAGCTCTGCCGGGCCGTGCTGATAGGTAAGACCGAAGAACACCCCTTTCGCTTCCGGGTTGTTATGCGGCGTCCGCTCGCCGGAAAGGTACGGTAAAAACCAGACCGCACCGGCATTATCATCTGCCTGCTGTGCCGCTGTGATAAGCGCCGGGACGTCCGCCATTCCGGTTAGCTTTGCCGCCCAGTCGAGGCAGGAAGCCGCGCTCAGCATCACCGACATCAAATGCCATTTACCCGGCAACGCGTGGCAGAAGCTGTGTACGGCGCTTCCAGGGTTGCTACGATACCCGTCACTGACGGCAAAATAGACGCCGGAGGTACCGAGTGAGAGCATGGCCTGCCCTGCCTCGACCATCCCCACGCCGACCGCACCCGCCGCATTATCGCCGCCGCCGGCGACGACAGGTACGGCTGGCATGTTCCAGCGTTCAGCAACAGAAGGCTGTAAAGCCCCCGTGATTTCACTGCCTTCAAACAGCGCAGGCATATGGTCGCGCGTCAGCTGGCAGGCATCCAGCATCGCCTCGCTCCAGTCCCGTTTCGCCACGTCGAGCCACATCGTGCCCGCGGCGTCAGACATGTCGCTGGCAAAATCCCCTGTCATGCGAAAACGCAGGTAGTCTTTCGGCAACAGAACCTTCGCCACCTGACGAAAAATCTCAGGCTCATGGCGCTGCACCCACAGGAGTTTTGGCGCGGTAAAACCGGGCATCATCAGGTTGCCCGTAATTTCACGGGATGCAGGCACACGCTCCTCAAGGATCGCGCACTCTTCCGCACAGCGGCCATCGTTCCAGAGAATAGCCGGGCGCAGAACGCGATGCTGACTATCCAGTAACGTTGCGCCATGCATTTGCCCGGCAATGCCCAGCGCTTTCACGTCGCGCAGGCTATGCTGCTCGCCTAAGGCTTTCATCGCACGCTCTGTCGCCTGCCACCACTGCTCCGGATCTTGTTCCGACCAAAGCGGATACGGACGTGAAACCTGCAACTTTTCAGTCTGCGTGGCTAATACATCGCCCTGCTCGCTTAACAGGATGGCTTTCACCCCCGACGTGCCAAGATCGATCCCGATATACATGTGGTGGCTCCTTTGACGAAAATGCCCGGTGGCGCTGCGCTTACCGGGCCTGGATGCTGTTATTTATCGAACAGGTAGTGATTGACCAGGTTTTCCAGCAGCTCCTGATGGCCGCTCTGATGCTGCGGCGCAAGCTGATGCTGTTCAGCGTACTTCGCGATCTCCGCAAGCGATAACTGACCTTTCAAAATTTGCTGGCCCAGCTCACTGTTCCAGCCGCTGTAGCGCTTCGCCACGCGCTTATCCAGCTCACCGTCTTCAATCATACGGGCCGCTACTTTCAGCGCCAGCGCCATGGTGTCCATCGCGCCAATATGCCCGTAGAACAGATCGTATTTGTCGGTGCTCTGGCGACGCACTTTGGCGTCGAAGTTCAGGCCGCCGGTGGTGAAACCGCCCGCTTTGATGATCTCGTACATCACCAGCGCATTCTCTTCCACGCTGTTCGGGAACTGGTCGGTATCCCAGCCCAGCTGTGGATCACCACGGTTAGCATCGACAGAGCCGAAGATGCCCAGTGCAATCGCAGAGGCAATTTCGTGATGGAACGAGTGGCCCGCCAGGGTAGCGTGGTTAGCCTCAATATTCACTTTGATCTCTTTTTCCAGACCAAACTGCTTCAGGAAGCCATACACGGTGGCGACATCATAATCATACTGATGTTTGGTTGGCTCCTGTGGTTTTGGCTCAATCAGCAGCGTACCGCGGAAACCGATTTTGTGTTTGTGGTCCACAACCATCTGCATAAAGCGACCAATCTGCTCACGCTCCTGACGCAGGTCGGTATTCAGCAGCGTTTCATAGCCTTCACGACCGCCCCAGAGTACATAGTTCTCACCGCCCAGCTGATGCGTGGCGTTCATCGCGGTCACGACCTGGGTTGCCGCCCAGCTGAAGACTTCCGGGTCCGGGTTGGTTGCCGCACCCGCGCCATAGCGAGGATTGGTAAAGCAGTTAGCCGTACCCCAGAGCAGCTTCACGCCGCTTTGCTGCTGTTTTTCAGCCAGTACGTCGACCATCTGCGCGAAATTGTTCAGATACTCTTTCAGCGATGCCCCTTCCGGCGACACGTCCACATCGTGGAAACAGTAGTACGGCACGTTCAGCTTATGGAAGAACTCGAACGCGACGTCGGCTTTACGCTTCGCCAGCTCAATGGCCTCGCCCGGCTGTTGCCATGGACGGTCAAAAGAGCCCACGCCGAACATATCGGCACCGTTCCAGCAGAAGGTGTGCCAGTAGCAGGCGGCAAAGCGCAAGTGATCTTCCATGCGCTTACCCAGCACCAGCTCATCCGGGTTGTAGTGACGAAATGCTAAAGGATTGGTCGTTTTCGTGCCTTCGAAACGAACGCGATCGAGTTGGTCGAAATAAGCTTGCATATTGAGCTCCATAATCAGGGTATGCGGCGTGGTCTTGCTTCTGGAGTAATAGTGAATAGACATTGGAGGTTGCTCAATTACGTTATTTCACACTGCTATTGAGATAATGCGCAATTGTGCGCTGGCTCGCAAAATAATGCGCAGACAAACTATTTTTCGGCGCGCATTCCAGAATCAAATGTAATTAATAGGTTACGCTTTTTAAAATCCGATCGCGGTCATAAATTCAGAAATAAACCAAATATCGTAATGAGAAGATAAAAATCTGTAATTGCCAGCAGGCCTTTCCACGTTAAAAATTTGCTGCGTCTCAGCAGTGAACGTTTCTTTTATCTCAGCTACACATACCCCTACAAAAAGGCCTAATAATTATGAAGATAAAGAACCTGACCCTAACGCTCTGCACTACTCTCCTGCTTGCAAGCTTTGCCGGACACGCCAAAGAGGTCAAAATCGGCATGGCGATTGATGACTTACGCCTGGAGCGCTGGCAAAAAGATCGCGATATCTTTGTTAAAAAAGCGGAATCTCTCGGCGCGGAGGTGTTCGTTCAGTCCGCTAACGGCAACGAAGAGACGCAAATGTCGCAAATCGAGAATATGATCAACCGTGGCGTCGATGTGCTGGTCATTATCCCGTATAACGGCCAGGTATTAAGCAACGTGGTGAAAGAAGCGAAACAGGAAGGGATAAAAGTCCTGGCTTATGACCGCATGATTAATAATGCCGATATTGATTATTATATTTCGTTCGACAATGAAAAGGTGGGTGAATTACAGGCTAAAAGCCTGGTCGCAAAAGTGCCTCAGGGGAATTATTTCCTGATGGGCGGCTCGCCTGTGGATAACAACGCCAAACTGTTCCGCCAGGGACAAATGAAAGTGCTGAAGCCGTATATCGACGAGGGCAAAATTAAAGTCGTCGGCGACCAGTGGGCTGACGGTTGGTTACCGGAAAACGCGCTGAAAATTATGGAAAACGCGTTGACCGCAAATAACAACAAAATCGATGCGGTGGTGGCCTCTAACGATGCCACTGCGGGTGGCGCCATTCAGGCGCTGAGCGCGCAGGGTCTGGCCGGGAAAGTCGCTATTTCCGGCCAGGACGCCGACCTTGCGGGTGTAAAACGCATCATCGCGGGTACCCAGACCATGACGGTGTATAAGCCCATTACCGAGCTTGCCAATACGGCCGCCGAAATTGCCGTTGAGCTGGGCAATGGCCAGCAACCTAAAGCAGACGCGACGTTAAATAACGGCCTGAAAGACGTACCTGCTCGCCTGCTTACCCCTATCGAAGTCAACAAAGAGAATATTGACGCCACCGTGGTGAAAGACGGTTTCCATAAGAAGAGTGAACTGTAATCCAGCGCAGCCCCTGCCCGGCAGGGGCGCATTGACCTGCCCTGTTCATCTGTTGGGCTATGCGGAGCAGTTATGTCTTATTTACTTGAAATGAAAAGCATCACCAAAGCCTTCGGAGCGGTGAAAGCAGTCGATAACGTAAGCCTGCGGCTGAATCCCGGCGAAGTGATGTCGCTGTGCGGCGAAAATGGCTCGGGAAAATCCACGCTGATGAAAGTGTTGTGCGGGATCTACCCGCACGGCAGCTACGAGGGCGAAATCGTTTTTGCCGGTGAGGTGCTCCAGGCCACGCACATTCGCGATACCGAACGTAAAGGCATCGCTATCATTCACCAGGAGCTGGCGCTGGTGAAGCACCTTACCGTGCTGGAAAATATCTTTCTCGGTGCCGAACTCTCACGCCACGGCGTACTGGATTACGACACCATGACGCTGCGCTGCGAAAAACTGCTGGCTCAGGTGAGCCTGGCTATCTCACCGGATACGCGCGTGGGCGACTTAGGTTTAGGCCAGCAGCAGCTGGTCGAGATCGCCAAGGCGCTGAACAAACAGGTGCGCCTGCTGATCCTCGACGAACCAACCGCCTCACTCACCGAACAGGAAACCGCCGTACTGCTCAATATCATCCGCGATCTGCAAAACCACGGTATCGCCTGCATCTATATTTCGCACAAGCTCAATGAGGTGAAAGCCATTTCCGACACCATCTGCGTCATCCGCGACGGGCAGCACATCGGCACGCGTGAAGCAGAAGGCATGAGCGAGGATGACATCATCACCATGATGGTGGGTCGCGAACTCACCGCGCTGTATCCCAACGAACCGCACACCATCGGCGAAGAGCTCCTGCGCGTGGAAAACCTGACGGCGTGGCATCCCGTTAACCGCCATATCAAGCGCGTGGATAACCTCTCCTTCTCGCTGCACCGCGGCGAAATTCTCGGCATTGCGGGTTTAGTGGGTGCGGGAAGAACCGAGGCCGTGCAGTGTCTCTTTGGCGTCTGGCCGGGGCGCTGGGAAGGCAAAATTTATATCGACGGTCAGCCGGTAAAAATCGACAACTGCCAGCAGGCTATTGCTAAGGGCATTGCCATGGTGCCAGAAGACCGCAAAAAAGACGGCATCGTGCCGGTAATGGCGGTGGGAAAAAATATCACGCTGGCGGCGCTCAGCCAGTTTTCCGGCGCGCTGAGCAGCCTGGATGATGCCGCAGAACAGCAGTGTATTCTCCAGTCGCTTGCCCGGCTCAAGGTGAAAACCTCCTCGCCGGAGCTGGCGATAGGACGCCTGAGCGGCGGCAACCAGCAGAAAGCGATTCTGGCGCGCTGCCTGCTGCTTAATCCGCGCATTTTAATTCTGGACGAACCCACCCGCGGGATCGATATCGGCGCGAAGTATGAAATCTACAAGTTGATCAACCAGCTTGTACAGCAAGGGATTGCCGTCATTGTTATCTCGTCCGAATTGCCTGAAGTGCTGGGGCTGAGCGACCGCGTGCTGGTCATGCATGAAGGGAAACTCAAAGCCAACCTGAACAACCAAAACCTGACGCAAGAGCAGGTGATGGAAGCTGCCTTAAGGAGCGAACGCCATGTCGAAAAGCAACCCGTCTGATATTAAAGTCGCTGTTCCGACGCCCGGTGCGTTCGCAGGACTTAAATCGCTGAATCTGCAAGTTTTTGTAATGATTGCCGCCATTATCGTGATCATGTTGTTCTTTACCTGGATGACCGATGGCTCCTATTTAAGCGCACGTAACGTCTCTAACCTGCTGCGTCAGACCGCCATCACCGGGATCCTGGCGGTGGGGATGGTCTTTGTGATTATCTCAGCAGAAATTGACCTGTCGGTAGGGTCGATGATGGGTCTGCTCGGCGGCGTGGCGGCAATTTTTGACGTCTGGCTAGGCTGGCCGCTGCCGCTGACGATTGCGGTCACGCTGGTGCTGGGTCTGCTGCTGGGGGCGTGGAATGGCTGGTGGGTGGCCTACCGTAAAGTCCCGTCGTTTATCGTCACCTTAGCGGGGATGCTGGCCTTCCGCGGCATTCTGATTGGGATCACCAACGGCACCACCGTCTCCCCGACCAGCGCCTCGATGTCCCAGATTGGCCAAAGCTACCTCTCTGATGGCGTCGGTTTTACGATCGGCGTGGTTGGGCTGATGGCGTTTGTCGCGTGGCAATGGCGAGGACGCATGCGTCGCCAGGCGCTGGGGCTGACCTCGCCTGCCTCAACCTCGGTTGTCGGCCGTCAGGCGCTTACTGCGGTGATTGTGCTGGGGGCCATCTGGCTGTTAAACGATTATCGCGGTGTCCCAACGCCCGTTCTGCTGCTGGCGCTGTTGCTGTTAGGTGGGATGTTTATGGCCACACGTACCGCATTCGGTCGCCGTATTTATGCCATCGGCGGCAATCTGGAAGCCGCGCGTTTATCTGGTATCAACGTAGAACGCACCAAACTCGCCGTCTTTGCCATCAACGGCCTGATGGTGGCCATCGCGGGGCTGATCCTCAGTTCGCGACTGGGGGCGGGCTCCCCGTCTGCGGGTAACATTGCCGAGCTGGACGCCATCGCCGCCTGCGTGATTGGCGGGACCAGCCTCGCCGGGGGCATTGGCAGCGTGGCGGGGGCGGTGATGGGCGCATTTATTATGGCTTCGCTGGATAACGGGATGAGTATGATGGACGTGCCGACGTTTTGGCAGTATATCGTCAAGGGTGCCATTCTTTTGCTGGCAGTCTGGATGGACTCTGCCACCAAGCGGCGCGCCTGATAACACTATCGTGACTAATTTGGGAAATGAGCCATGTTTGAAAAGCGTCACCGCATTACGTTGTTATTCAATGCCAACAAAGCCTATGACCGGCAGGTGGTTGAAGGGGTTGGCGAATATTTGCAGGCGTCGCAATCCGAATGGGATATTTTCATCGAAGAAGATTTTCGTACCCGTCTGGAGAACATCAAAGACTGGCTGGGAGATGGGGTCATCGCTGACTTTGACGACCCCGTGATTGAACAGTTGCTGAGTGGCGTCGACGTGCCTATCGTGGGCGTTGGCGGCTCTTACCATACACCGGAACATTACCCCCCCGTTCACTATATCGCCACGGATAACCATGCTCTGGTCGAGACCGCCTTCCTCCATTTAAAGGAGAAAGGCGTACATCGTTTTGCGTTTTACGGATTGCCCGCCACCAGCGGAAAGCGCTGGGCGATGGAGCGTGAATATGCCTTCTGCCAGCTGGTTGCCCAGGAGAAGTATCGCGGCGTCGTTTATCAGGGGCTGGAAACCGCGCCAGAAAACTGGCAGCACGCACAAAATCGCCTGGCTGACTGGCTGCAAACTCTGCCGCCCCAGACAGGGATTATCGCCGTGACGGACGCCCGCGCCCGCCACGTATTACAGGTGTGCGAACATTTGCATATTCCGGTGCCTGAAAAGCTGTGCGTGATTGGTATTGATAACGAAGAGCTTACGCGCTATCTGTCGCGCGTGGCGCTCTCATCCGTGGCTCAGGGTACCCGTCAGATGGGCTATCAGGCCGCAAAGCTGCTGCACAGACTGTTAGACAACGAATCCCTGCCGCTCCAGCGTCTGCTGGTTCCGCCCGTTCGCGTGGTCGAGCGTCGCTCAACTGACTACCGCTCCTTAAACGATCCGGCCGTGATTCAGGCGATGCACTACATTCGCAATCATGCCTGCAAAGGGATTAAGGTCGATCAGGTGCTCGATTCGGTCGGCATTTCACGTTCGAATCTGGAGAAGCGGTTCAAAGAGGAAGTCGGTGAGACGATTCACGCCGTGATCCATGCGGAAAAGCTGGAGAAAGCGCGCAGTCTGCTGATCTCCACCTCGCTGTCGATCAACGAGATTTCACAGATGTGCGGCTATCCGTCGCTTCAGTATTTCTATTCGGTGTTCAGAAAAGAGTATGACACCACGCCGAAGGAGTACCGGGAACGGTACAGTGAAGTCCTGCTCTAGAAAAAAGAACGCCTTCCAGTGGAAGGCGTTTTTCATTACATATGTGCGGCAATCAGACGCTGGTTATCCTGGTACATGGAGAACAGGTAATTGTTATAACGCTGTCCCTGAGTGGAATAACCTTTCAGCTTGTGGATCATCGCCGTAGCCGTTACTTCCTGATCCGCCTTACGCAGCTGAGCGCGTGACTTACGGAACGAGGAGTAGGCCGGGTGGGTGTTCAGGTTCACCACATAGGCATTCACGGAATCTTTCACCGATTCAAACTGTGAATAGCCCTTCACCTTGCCGGGTGCATTAGTACAACGACCTTTTGCGCATTTCATGCCAAACAGATTGTTGTTGTTGCGTGCCAGCTTCGAGGTGCCCCAACCGCTTTCGGCGGCGGCCATTGTCGCGACCATACTGCCTGGAATAATGTCCACACGCTCTAACAGAGTATTCCACGGCACACGACGCGTGTTCCCGCTCCACTTCACTTTATAGCGTTTGGCGATGTCTTTCAGGCGAGTGCGCTCAGACGGCGACCAGCGGCTATCGTACTGTTTGGAGATCAGCCAGTTACGATCCGCAGTAATCGCGGCATTTTGACTTTTAATGTAAGGCATTACCGTCCGGAGAAACGCTTTTTTCCTTGGTGTCCCGGAAGGGTATTTTCGCAAATCAGGAAGTGAACTACTCTTTGCACTATTGCGAGAATACTCTTGTTTACTGCTAACCTTACTGCTTGTCGTCTTTATTACGTGGGCTTTCTTACTCGTTGTATCCGCGTGCGTCTTTGCAAGCACCTCACCTGAAAATGCCATGGTGAGTAACATGAGTATCGCGGCCCCATATCGTCGAATGGGAGTCGATATCATTAGGTCTCCTGGTCGGATATAAACATTCCAACACCTTATTTTCTTCAAAAATTTGAGAGCGGAATCTCAAATCATACCAAAAATAGTCCTCAAGAGCACGTATACAAATAGTCCAATTCCGAAACTATGTCATCCGGAACATGCTCATTAAATCACCAGCACTAGAAAAATGTGCGCGATATCGCAGATAACTGCCTAATTTTGCGCGGGATCACTCATCCCTTCGCGTCCTCCTGGCAGAAAGCCTCAGAGGAGGAGTTTTTCCCCTGAGCCGAGTGGCACACTGGTCAAAAATGCCGCGACAGGAAAATGGAATGAAACGCACTGCATTAGCTGTTCTGATGTTACCCGCATTCGCGCATGCCGACTGGTCATCGCCGGGATTTAACGCGTTTAGCGCTGAAGGTACCGGCGTCTTTACCAGCCAGGCAACGCTTGCGAAGGGTACCCGCCCGCTGACGTTGAGTCTTGATAACGCGTGCTGGCAGCCGACAGGTGCCATTAAGCTCAACGAGATGCTGTCGCTCAAACCCTGCGAAGGGACCCCACCGCAGTGGCGGTTATTCCGTGACGGCGTTTATCAGATGCGTATTGATACGCGCTCGGGAACGCCGACGCTGATGTTGACGGTACAAAGTGCGGCGCCACAGCCTGTCGCAAACGTTACCCGCCAGTGCCCGAAGTGGGACGGCAAACCGCTCACGATCGATGTCGTTAACACCTTTCCGGAAGGCACGGTGGTGCGTGATTTTTACAGCAAACAGACCGCGACCGTTCAAAACGGCAAAGTAATTCTTCAGCCAGCCGCCAACAGCAATGGCCTGCTGCTGCTTGAGCGCGCCGAGACGGACAAACCCGCGCCATTCAGCTGGCAAAACGCCACCGTCTATTTCGTGCTGACCGATCGCTTCGTAAATGGCGACCCCACCAACGACAACAGCTATGGCCGCCATAAAGACGGTATGCAGGAGATTGGTACTTTCCACGGCGGCGATCTGAAAGGGCTTACCAGCAAACTGGATTACCTTCAGCAACTGGGCGTGAATGCGCTCTGGATAAGCTCACCGCTGGAGCAAATCCACGGCTGGGTTGGCGGCGGCACCAAAGGGGATTTCCCCCACTACGCCTATCACGGCTATTACACTCAGGACTGGACGAAACTCGACGCCAACATGGGCAGCGAAGATGATTTACGCCAGCTTGTCGACGACGCGCACAGGCGCGGTATCCGCGTCCTGTTTGACATTGTCATGAACCACGCGGGTTATGCGACGCTTGCAGATATGCAAGAGTATCAGTTTGGCGCGCTCTATTTGCAGGGCGATGAGCTGAAAAAAACCCTCGGCGAGCGCTGGTCTGACTGGAAGCCAGGCGCGGGTCAAAGCTGGCACAGCTTCAACGATTACATCAACTTCAGTGACAAAGCCGCATGGGAAAAATGGTGGGGTAAAAAATGGATCCGTACCGATATCGGTGATTACGACAACCCGGGCTTTGACGATCTGACCATGTCGCTGGCCTTCCTGCCTGATCTGAAAACGGAATCTAAGATCCCGTCAGGTTTGCCGAACTTTTATCAACACAAGCCCGATACCAACGCGAAAGTGATGACGAATTTCACGCCGCGAGATTACCTGACTCACTGGCTCAGCCAGTGGGTACGTGACTACGGCATCGACGGCTTCCGGGTCGATACCGCTAAGCACGTTGAGCCTGAAGCCTGGCAGCAACTGAAAAACCAGGCCAGCCAGGCGCTGGCCGCGTGGAAAGCCGCCAACCCGGACAAAAAACTCGACAATGCGCCATTCTGGATGACCGGTGAATCCTGGGGCCACGGCGTGATGCAGAGCGATTATTACCGCCACGGTTTCGATGCGATGATCAACTTTGACTATCAGGAGCAGGCGGCGAAAGCGGTGGACTGTCTGGCCGATATGGATTTGACCTGGCAGCAAATGGCAGAAAAGCTGCAAAGTTTTAATGTGCTGAGCTATCTCTCCTCCCATGATACTCGTCTGTTCCGTGAAGGGGGCCAGCGCGCCGCTGAGTTACTGCTGCTGGCACCGGGAAGCGTCCAGATCTATTACGGCGATGAATCAGAGCGTCCATTCGGCCCGACGGGCTCCGATCCGCTACAGGGAACCCGTTCGGATATGAACTGGCAGGACGTCACGGGTAAACAGGCGTTAACTGTCGCCCACTGGCAGCTTCTGGGGCAGTTCCGCGCCCGTCATCCGGCGGTGGGTGAAGGCAAGCAAACAACGCTGTCGATGAAAGAAGGCTACGGCTTTGTGCGCGAGCACAAGGGCGATAAGGTGATGGTGGTGTGGGCGGGTAATCAATAGACCCCCTCACCCTAACCCTCTCCCCAGGGGCTGAGGGATCCCCAGTAATTTGAAAGCAAAAGCTATAACGTTGCCTCAGAATAACTGAGGGCTTTCAGCGATGCCTCGGTCCGGCTGTAAATCGCTGAGGCGTTTCCTGTAGGCCGGGGCGAGGCGCAGGGATGCGCCGAGAGGGCGGGCTTTACAGGGATGTTACCTCCGCCCGTCCCCGATAAGCCGGAAGGAATAAGCCGAAGGCACCGCGAAGCGGCGATTTACCGCCGGAAGCCAGGGTCGCCAGGGTGGTGGCGACTGAGCCACCCTGGCACGTTCACCGGTTATGTCGTGACAGAGTAGCAAGGAGCATAACGTGAACGGAATGACCACCAGAGCCGTATGTTCCCCCTCACCCCAGCCCTCTCCCTCAAGGGAGAGGGGGCCGTCTGTGCAGGCATTATTTTGTGGGGAACTCTCAGCCTCAGGGGGAGAGGGCCGGGGTGAGGGGCATTCACCAGAACAATTCACCACACAAATACAAACCCGCCACATAAAACAACAAATCCGACCACATCCGCCGATTTGCACCAACACGGTGCTGGCGTTATGGTTACTGCCTTTCATATTAAGCCCGACAGATCACCTGCTATGACGTTTTCACTATTCGGCGACAAATTTACCCGCCATTCAGGCATTACCCGCCTGATGGAGGACCTCAACGACGGGCTGCGCACCCCAGGCGCTATCATGCTTGGCGGCGGAAACCCGGCTCAAATTCCGGAGATGAACACCTACTTCCAGACGCTGCTGGCAGAGATGCTGGAAAACGGTAAAGCAACCGATGCGCTATGTAATTACGACGGCCCTCAGGGTAAAACAGAACTACTGACGCTTCTGGCGGCAATGCTGCGGGAAGCGCTGGGTTGGGATATCGAACCACAGAATATTGCACTGACAAACGGCAGTCAGAGCGCGTTTTTCTACTTATTCAATCTGTTCGCCGGACGCCGCGCCGACGGCACCACGAAAAAAGTGCTGTTCCCGCTGGCACCGGAGTATATCGGCTATGCCGATGCCGGCCTCGAAGAAGACCTGTTTGTTTCCGCACGTCCGAATATCGAGTTGCTGCCAGAGGGCCAGTTCAAATATCACGTCGATTTTGAACATCTGCATATCGGTGAAGAGACGGGCATGATCTGCGTATCACGTCCCACCAACCCGACGGGCAACGTGATCACCGACGACGAGCTGATGAAGCTGGATGCGCTGGCGAATCAGCACGGCATCCCGCTGGTGATCGATAACGCCTATGGCGTACCGTTCCCGGGGATCATCTTCAGCGAAGCGCGTCCGCTATGGAACCCGAATATCATCCTCTGCATGAGCCTCTCCAAGCTGGGCCTGCCGGGCAGCCGCTGCGGCATTATCATTGCTAACGAGAAAATCATCACCGCCATTACCAACATGAACGGCATTATTAGCCTTTCCCCTGGCGGCATCGGCCCGGCGATGATGTGCGAGATGATCAGGCGTAACGACCTGCTGCGCCTGTCGAATGAGGTGATTAAGCCGTTTTACTCTCAGCGCGTTCAGGAAACCATCGCCATCCTTCGCCGCTACTTACCGGAAGAACGCTGCCTGATCCATAAACCGGAAGGGGCAATTTTCCTGTGGCTGTGGTTTAAGGATCTGCCCATTACGACAGAGCTGCTTTATCAGCGTCTGAAAAAACGTGGCGTACTGATGGTGCCAGGGGATTACTTCTTCCCGGGGCTGGATAAGCCGTGGCCGCACACGCACCAGTGCATGCGCATGAACTACGTCCCGGACCCGGAAAAAATCGAAGCGGGTGTGAAAATTCTCGCCGAAGAGATTGAGAACGCCTGGCGCGAGGCCGGTTAATAAAACCTCAGGCCAGATTACGCAGCCGTTCCGCGCGTAATCTGGCGGGGTCTATGCAGCGCAGCGCGTGGGTGGGACAGGCTTCGACGCAGGCGGGGCCGCCCTCGCGATGCGCGCACAAATCACATTTCAGCGCCTGAACGCGATCTTCCACGACCCGAACCTGCATTGCCCCGAACGGGCACGCCACCATACAGCTTTTGCAGCCGATACAGCGAGCCTGCTCAACGAGCCAGGCTCCCGCAGCACGGTGAATGGCCCCCGTCGGGCAGACATTCGCGCAGGGCGCATCTTCACACTGGTGGCAGCCCACGGCCGTGGTGAAGGTACCCCCCTTAACCACGCGGATCCGTGACGTAAGCGCTTCTGGCGTGGCGCTGCTTTGATGCGACATCATGCACGCCACCTCACAGGTGCGGCACCCGATACATTTTTCTGGATCCGTCAGAATAAATCGGTTCATCAGTTACGCCTCGCGCACGTTAAACCCCAGTTCTTTCGAGATAGCTTCCGCCGTGTCACGCAGCGGTTTTAGCAAGTTTTTCTCACCCACCTGCTTCATGCGCGACGTCGACAGCGAAATGGAGATGGCATAGGGCACGCGCCCGTGAATATCAAAGACCGGCACGGCGATACATGACACACCCAGCTCGTTCTCTTCTTTATCCATCGCCATACTGTGATCGCGAATTTCCGCCAGCTCATCATACATCGCGCTCAGTTCGGTGATGGTGTTGCGGGTCAAAGGTTGGATCTGTTCCTGGTGGCTTTCCCAGTAGCTCGCCACGTAATCCTGATGACCAAACGCCATATAGATTTTGCCCATCGCAGAACAATAGAGCGGCATATGCTGGCCGATATATGCGCGCGTGCGCAGCATACCGGTTGTCGGCTCAAGCTTATAAATCAGGATCGCGTGGTCATCTTCACGGCTGGAGAAGTTGACCGTTTCGCCGGTGGCAATGTTCAGCGCCTCGAGGTGCGGCGCCGCCACGTGAATAATATTGAGCGATGAAAGCGCCTTTTGCCCGACGGCGATAAATTTGGTGGTCAGACGATAGCTCCCTGCCGCCGGCGCCGGCGTCACGTACCCGCACGACTGCAACCCCTGCAATAACCGGTGCACGGTGCTTTTATTCAGCCCCGCCAGTTCTGATAAATGCGCAAGCGGACACCCGTTCGGATAGTTACTGAGGATTTCAATCAGCATCAGGCCGCGAAACAAGCTCTGGCTACCTGCTGGCCTCTCTTTTTCTTGCGTCATTTCGCTCTCTTTTATGCTCATCAAATGGCTCCTGTTTATCGCGCCCTGATGGTAGCGCAAAGTGTGGTTTAGTTCACGATCTCAACAGAAAAAACACAACCATTTGATTTTAATCGATTTTGAAAAACGTGAATGTCGTTGATCTGACAAAATTTGATCGTTATATTTGAAATCAGATTTCGTATAGTGAAATTTGGCGATAAAAAAGCACTCGCACTTGCCCCTAAAAAAACAGGAGAACAGGGATGAAAGTGACCTTCGAAGAGTTGAAAGCGGCGTTCAATCGGGTTCTGCTCGATCGCGGTGTAAAAGCGGATACCGCAGACGCCTGCGCCGAGATGTTCGCCCGCACCACGGAGTCCGGCGTTTATTCACACGGCGTCAACCGCTTCCCGCGATTTATTCAGCAGCTTGACGCAGGCGACATCATCCCTGACGCCCAGCCGAAACGCGTAACGACATTAGGCGCCATCGAACAGTGGGATGCCCAGCGTTCCATCGGCAACCTGACGGCGAAGAAGATGATGGACCGTGCTACCGAGCTGGCGTCCGATCACGGGATCGGCCTGGTGGCGCTGCGTAACGCTAACCACTGGATGCGCGGCGGCAGCTACGGCTGGCAGGCGGCGGAGAAAGGCTATATCGGCATCTGCTGGACCAACTCTATTGCCGTGATGCCCGCGTGGGGATCAAAAGAATGCTGCATCGGCACAAACCCGCTGATCGTCGCTATCCCGTCGAATCCAATCACCATGGTCGATATGTCGATGTCGATGTTCTCCTACGGCATGCTGGAGGTGAATCGCCTGGCCGGACGCGAATTACCGGTCGACGGCGGCTTTGACGATGAAGGCAACCTGACCAGAGAGCCGGGCGTGATTGAGAAAAACCGTCGCATTCTGCCCATGGGCTACTGGAAAGGTTCCGGCTTGTCGATTGTGCTCGACATGATCGCCACCCTGCTCTCTGACGGCGCGTCCGTCGCGGAAGTGACCCAGGACAACAGCGACGAATACGGCGTATCGCAGATCTTTATCGCCATCGAAGTGGATCGCCTGATCGACGGTCCAACCCGCGATGCCAAACTACAGCGCATCATGGACTTCATCACCACCGCAGAACGCGCTGATGAAAATGTCGCCGTCCGTCTGCCAGGTCATGAGTTCACACGCCTGCTGGAGGAGAATCGCCGCAACGGCATCACGGTTGACGACAGCGTGTGGGCGAAAATCCAGTCTCTGTAAGGAGTGGGTCATGATATTCGGACATATTGCACAGCCAAATCCATGTCGCCTGCCGCTGGCGATAGAAAAGGCGCTTAATTTTCTGCGTACCACGGATTTCACCACCCTGGCGCCGGGCGTGATCGAAATTGAAGGCCGCAACATTTTTGCCCAGGTTCTCGACCTCACCACAAAGGAACAACACGAGAACCGCCCTGAAGTCCATCGCCGCTATCTGGATATCCAGTTTCTGGCCTGGGGCGAAGAAAAAATCGGTATTGCTATTGATACCGGGAATAACAAAATCAGCGAATCATTGCTGGAGCAACGGGATATTATTTTTTATCACGACAGCGAACATGAGTCATTTATCGAAATGATACCTGGCAGTTACGCCATATTTTTCCCGCAGGATGTTCACCGTCCTGCCTGTATTAAAAACAAGGGATCCGCAATTCGTAAAATTGTGGTGAAAGTGGCCATCAGCGAATTAGATTAATTTTCTGATAAATACAGGAATGCGAAATGACCAACACCGGTTTTATTATTGGTGCGTACCCCTGTGCACCCTCATTTCACCAGAAAGGGGAGCAGGAAGAATACGCCTTCTGGCGGGAACTTTCCGACACGCCAAATATTCGCGGGCTGGAACAACCTTGCCTTGAAAATCTCCATCCGTTTGGTGATGAATGGCTGTTTCGTCATACGCCGGGCGACTGGCAGATCGTTGTCACAGCCGTTATGGAAACCATGCGCCGCCGCGGCAGCAACGGCGCGTTTGGCCTGGCGTCCGCGGACGAAGAACAGCGTAAAGCGTGCATTGAATATTACCGCCATCTGCATCAAAAGATTGATGCCGTTAACACCCGCTTTCCCGGGAAAGTGATCGCTCTGGAAATGCAGGCCGCACCGCAGGCGGGTAATGATTCTGTCGAGCAAGCGACAGAAGCATTCTCCCGCTCGGTAAGGGAAATCGCGAGCTGGGACTGGGGCTGCGATCTGGTGCTGGAACACTGTGATGCGATGAATGGCCCGGCGCCGCGTAAAGGGTTCTTGCCCTTAGAGCAGGTGCTGGAGGTAGTGAAAGAGACCGATATCAGCGTCTGTATCAACTGGGCACGTTCGGCCATCGAAGGTCGCAACACCGCCCTTCCGCTGGAACATGTTCAGGCGGCACTCGCTGCCGGGAAGCTGGGGGCGCTGATGTTTTCGGGCACGACCCCTCACGGTGAGTATGGAGAATGGCAGGATCTGCACGCGCCGTTTTCTTCGTTCTGCGCCGACAGTCTCATGTCCACTGAACATGTAAAAACGCTGTTTACTGCGGCGAGCGCCGCAACATTGAAATTCTCCGGTATTAAATTACTGGAAATAAATGCTAATGCTGACGTCAGCCATCGCATCGCTATTTTGCGCGACGGCATTAGCGCTATGAATAAAGCGTCACAATAAAAATAAAGAATACATTTTCCGGTTACCTTCACTGAGATATTAACTATGAATATTTCTTCTAATGCTCTATACGCGGACATTCCGCGCCAGCGCTGGCTAAGGATCATTCCCCCTATTCTTATCGCCTGCATTATTTCCTATATGGACCGCGTAAATATAGCTTTTGCGATGCCCGGCGGTATGGATGAAGAGCTGGGCATTTCCGCCACGATGGCGGGCCTGGCGGGAGGGATCTTTTTTATCGGCTATTTGTTCCTGCAAGTTCCCGGCGGCAAAATTGCCGTGCACGGCAGCGGTAAGAAGTTTATCGGCTGGTCGCTGGTTGCCTGGGCGGTGATCTCGGTTCTGACCGGGCTTGTGACCAACCAGTATCAGCTGCTGGTGCTGCGCTTCTTACTCGGCGTGGCGGAAGGTGGGATGCTGCCCGTTGTGCTCACGATGATCAGTAACTGGTTCCCGGATGCCGAGCGCGGCCGCGCCAACGCGATTGTGATCATGTTCGTGCCCATCGCCGGGATCATCACCGCCCCGCTGTCGGGCTGGATTATTACCGCTCTCGACTGGCGCTGGCTGTTCATTATTGAAGGTCTGATGTCCGTTGTTGTGCTGGTGCTGTGGGCGTTCACCGTCTACGACCGGCCGCAGGAAGCACGCTGGATCTCTGAGGCCGAGAAAAACTACCTGGTACAAACCCTGGCGGCAGAGCAGCAGGCCATTGCGGGTAAAGAGGTGAAAAACGCCTCGCTCAGCGCGGTGCTGTCTGACAAAACCATGTGGCAGCTGATCGCCCTCAACTTCTTCTACCAGACTGGCATTTACGGTTACACCCTCTGGCTGCCCACCATTCTGAAGGAGCTGACGCACACCAGCATCGGCCAGGTGGGAATGCTCGCCATTCTGCCTTACATCGGCGCCATTGCCGGCATGTTCCTGTTCTCTACGCTCTCTGACCGCACCGGCAAGCGCAAGCTGTTTGTCTCCCTGCCATTGATTGGCTTTGCGCTCTGCATGTTCCTCTCCGTGGCGCTGAAAGAGCACACCTGGCTGGCCTATGCCGCGCTGGTGGGCTGTGGCTTCTTCCTGCAATCCGCAGCGGGGGTGTTCTGGACCATACCGGCGCGTCTGTTCAGCGCTGAGATGGCGGGTGGCGCTCGCGGCGTGATTAATGCCCTGGGCAACCTCGGCGGGTTCTGCGGTCCTTATGCGGTAGGCGTACTGATCACCCTGTACAGCAAAGACGCAGGCGTTTACTGCCTGGCAGTTTCGCTGGCGCTGGCATCGCTGCTGGCCCTGCTGTTACCGGCGAAATGCGATGCCGGAGCAGAGCCCAACCCCACGGTGACTCCACATAAACGTGCGGCCTGAGGCCCTCACCTGACCCACTAAACCAAACCGTAGGCCGGGTAAGCGAAGCGCCACCCGGCAATTAAGCGAGAAGAAGATGAGTGAAAAAGAGCCCTTCTGGCTGGGTATCGATTGTGGCGGTACTTATCTGAAAGCCGGTTTATACAACAGCCAGGGCAAAGAAGTCTGTATTGAACGCCGCTCAGTGGCCACGCTCAGCCCCCGCGCCGGCTACGCCGAGCGGGATATGCACCAGCTCTGGCAGCACTGCCACAAAACTGTCGCCCTGCTGCTCAAAAATTCAGGCGCTGACGGCGGTCAGATCAAAGGCGTTGGCATTTCAGCCCAGGGCAAGGGGCTGTTTCTGCTCGATAAACAGGATCGCCCCTTGGGTAACGCCATTCTCTCCTCCGATCGCCGTGCGCTGGAGATCGTGCAACGCTGGCAGCAGGACGGTATACCCGAAAAGCTCTATCCGCATACTCGCCAGACGCTGTGGACGGGGCATCCGGCCTCACTCCTGCGCTGGGTTAAAGAGAACGAGCCGCAGCGGTATCAGCAAATTGGCAGCGTGATGATGGCGCACGATTACCTGCGCTGGTGTCTGACCGGGGTCAAAGGCTGCGAAGAGAGCAACATCTCGGAATCCAATCTCTACAACATGAATACCGGGCAGTACGATCCGCAGCTCACGCGCTGGCTCGGCATCAGCGACATTGACGGTGCCCTGCCGCCTATTATCGGTTCAGCAGAAATTTGCGGGGAAATCACCGCTCAGGCAGCCGCACTGACCGGTCTCACGGCGGGTACTCCCGTCGTTGGTGGACTGTTTGATGTGGTTTCCACCGCGATCTGCGCCGGGCTGCATGACGAACATACGCTGAATGCCGTAATGGGGACCTGGGCCGTAACCAGTGGGATTGCCCACGGCATCCGCGACAACGAGCCTTTCCCCTACGTCTATGGCCGCTACGTCCATCCGCAGCAGTTCATCGTTCATGAAGCCAGCCCCACGTCGTCCGGCAACCTGGAATGGCTGACGGCCCAATGGGGCGATATGTCATTCGATGAGATTAACCACGCCGTGGCCAGCCTGCCAAAAGCTGAAAGCGATGTGTTCTTCCTGCCTTTCCTCTACGGCAGCAACGCCGGGCTGGAGATGACCAGCGGCTTCTATGGCTTGCAGGCGCTGCATACCCGCGCGCACCTCCTCCAGGCGGTTTATGAAGGGGTGGTATTCAGCCACATGACCCACCTCAACCGTATGCTCGAACGCTTTCCCCACGTGCAGGCCCTGCGCGTGACGGGCGGCCCAACCCATTCGGACGTGTGGATGCAGATGCTCGCGGACGTCAGCGGCCTGGCGATTGAACTCCCGCAGGTGGAAGAGACCGGCTGTTCCGGTGCGGCGCTGGCCGCGCTCGTCGGTACAGGCCTCTATCCCGATTTTTACGCCGCTCAGCGCGCCCTCAGGCATGACATCCGGATGATTGAACCTGACATGCGTGCCCATGCCGCCTACCAGCGCAAATATCACCGTTACCAGCTACTGATTTCAGCATTACAGGGCTATCACGCCCGTGTTAAGGAGTACGACCTATGAGCCGACCATTATTGCAGCTGGCGCTCGACCACACCTCGCTTCAGGCCGCGCAGCGCGATGTCGCGACGCTTTCCGATCACGTCGACATCGTCGAAGCCGGCACCATTCTATGCCTGACCGAAGGGCTAAACGCCGTTCGCGCCCTGCGTGCGCAGTGCCCGGATAAAATTATCGTGGCGGACTGGAAAGTCGCCGATGCCGGAGAAACGCTGGCTGATCAGGCGTTTGGCGCAGGCGCAAACTGGATGACCATCATCTGTGCCGCCCCGCTGGCCACCGTTGAACGTGGCCACGAGGTCGCACTGCGCGGCGGCGGCGAGATCCAGATGGAGCTGTTTGGCAACTGGACGCTGGACGACGCGCGCGCGTGGCATCGCATCGGGGTGAAGCAGGCGATTTACCACCGCGGGCGCGACGCACAGGCCAGCGGCCAGCAGTGGGGTGAGGCGGATCTCAGCAAAATGAAGGCGCTGTCCGATATCGGTTTGCAGCTTTCTATAACTGGCGGTATCACCCCCGCTGACCTGTCGCTGTTTAAGCAGATCAACGTCAAAGCCTTCATTGCCGGGCGCGCGCTGGCAGGCGCCGATAATCCGCCGCAGGTGGCACAAGCATTCCATTCGCAAATCCGCGACATCTGGGGAGAGTAACCATGCGTCAGCATCCGTTAGGCATTTACGAAAAAGCGCTGCCAAAAGATCTCTCCTGGCCGGAGCGCCTGGTTCTGGCAAAAAGCTGCGGCTTCGATTTTGTGGAGATGTCGGTGGATGAGACCGACGAGCGTTTATCGCGCCTTGAATGGAGTACCACGCAGCGCGCCTCTCTTGTGGAAGCGATGCTGGAGACCGGCGTGGCCATCCCGTCGATGTGCTTGTCTGCCCATCGTCGCTTCCCGTTTGGCAGCCGCGATGAAATCGTGCGCGAACGCGCCCGCGAGATCATGACCAAAGCCATCCGGCTGGCCCGTGATTTGGGTATTCGCACCATCCAGCTTGCGGGTTATGACGTGTACTACGAGGAGCACGATGAGGGCACGCAACAGCGCTTTGCCGAAGGGCTGGCGTGGGCCGTAGAGCAGGCTGCCGCCGCGCAGGTAATGCTGGCGGTAGAGATCATGGACACTGCGTTTATGAACTCCATCAGCAAGTGGAAAAAGTGGGACGACATGCTCGCCTCGCCGTGGTTCAGCGTTTACCCGGACGTCGGCAACCTGAGCGCGTGGGGCAACGACGTCACCGCCGAGCTGACGCTGGGCATTGACCGCATCGCCGCTATCCACCTGAAAGATACCCGGCCCGTTACCGAACAAAGCCCCGGACAGTTCCGCGACGTGCCGTTTGGCGAGGGCTGCGTCGATTTCGTTGGCGTGTTTAACACGCTGAATCAACTTAATTATCGCGGCGCATTTCTGATTGAAATGTGGACCGAGAAAGCCAAAGAGCCGGTGCTGGAGATCATCCAGGCGCGCCGCTGGATTGAAGCCCGAATGCAGGAAGGAGGCATGACATGTTAGAACAACTCAAAGCCGAGGTGCTGGCGGCAAATCTCGCCCTGCCCGCCCACCAGCTGGTGACGTTCACCTGGGGCAACGTCAGCGCGGTTGACCGTGCCAGCGGCATGATGGTGATCAAACCATCCGGCGTGGAGTACGACGTGATGACCGCAGAAGATATGGTGGTGGTAAATATCGCCACGGGTAAAGTGGTCGAGGGGAGTAAAAAGCCCTCCTCCGACACCCCGACCCATCTCGCGCTGTATCGTCGTTACCCGGAAATTGGCGGCATTGTGCATACCCATTCCCGCCACGCCACCATCTGGTCGCAGGCGGGGCAAGATTTACCCGCGTGGGGAACGACGCACGCGGACTATTTTTACGGTGCGATCCCCTGCACGCGGCTGATGACCACGGCTGAAATCGCGGGTGAATATGAATACCAGACGGGGGAAGTCATTATCAAAACCTTCGAGGAGCGCGACATAAGCCCGATGCAGGTCCCGGCGGTGCTGGTTCATTCTCACGGCCCGTTTGCCTGGGGCAAAGACGCTGCCGATGCGGTACACAATGCCGTGGTGCTGGAAGAATGCGCCTATATGGGGCTTTTCTCGCGCCAGCTTGCACCTCAGCTTCCGGTTATGCAGCAGGAATTGCTGGATAAGCATTACCTGCGCAAGCATGGCGCAAATGCCTATTACGGCCAGTGATCATCCGGAATTAATGTGCTCTTTACAGTACCGCCGTTTCCAGACGGCGGGCGTTAACCCGGTATGTTTTGAGAATATTTGCCGGAAATAACCCACGTCATTAAAACCGCACCGGGCGGCCACTTCAGTTAATGAGGCCGCATCGTTCAGCAGCAGTTTTTCAGCGGCCCTGACGCGCTGGCGGTGAATTGCCTCCGTCAGGGTTAAATGAAACGTCCGACGAAATACTCGCCCCAGGTAATCTGCGTTGCAGTACAGTTCTTTCGCCAGCTGCGAAGTGGACAGGGGCAAATGAAAGTGCGTGCGGATAAGCTGCTTGGCCTTCCATGCCATTGCCGCGCCCGCATCATCCGCTTTATCTTCATATCCCGGCGAGAGCGATATCTGCTGCAAAATTAACAGCAAAATTATCTCCAGCGCCTGGCTACGCTGTAATTTTTCCTGCTCGCTTAAAAACTGACGGAATAACGCAATAACATATTGCGGATCCCGCACGCTACAGTGTTGCTCAATCGACAGCGGCGTCGCGCCTGGCAACACCGGCAAGCGTTCATCCACCTCAAAATGCAGCCAGTAAAATTTGAGATCGCCCGGAAAATCTTCCACGCCGACATGCCGCCGCTTCGGCCAAAGTAATAAACTCTCGCCAGCGTTTACCTCAAACAGCGTATTTTCCTCCTGGATCGTTAATGTCCCTTTTTCGACAAAAATTATCTCCCACGAAGATAATTTTCGTGCGGGATGACGGCCCACGCCCCGGGAGATAAATAACCCGCCATTTTGAACTCTAATCGGAAGTGCTATGGATAATTCAAGCATGGATATTCATTTTTCCGCTTTTTTGGTGGCTAATATTTTCTTTATCCCTTGATTATTAATAAATATCAGCAGAACGGCTCGATCAAACTCACAGTTTCACCATCAGGTCGGAATCGTCACCTTTTTATACTTTTCCCTTCCCTTGTTGGTCTGCCCGTTGAATGCAGAATAAATGGGGTACCTTGCACAAATACGATAAAAAATCGTTTATCGAGGAGTTACCCCATGACTTCCACACCGATTACAGACGCAGAAGTTGCAAAACAGGCAGCCGATGACCGGCTGTCAGTCCGCGAGAAAATTGGCTACGGCCTGGGCGACGCGGGCGGCACGGTAATTACCTGCCTGATCATGAACTTTCTGACCTTTTTCTATACCGATGTATTTGGCCTGACGCCCGCGCTGGTGGGCACGCTGTTTATTGCCCTTCGGGTATTTGACGCGATTTCCGATCCGGTGATGGGCGTGATTGCCGACCGCACGCAGAGCCGCTGGGGGCGTTTTCGTCCCTGGCAGCTGTGGGTCGCGCTTCCCATCGGGATCGTCGGCGTACTGACCTTCACCGTCCCGGACGCCAGCATGGGCGTGAAAATCGCCTGGGCGTTCGGCACCTATCTGTTGCTTTCAGTGGGCTATACCGCCATCAACGTGCCATATTGCGCGCTGATCAACACCATGACCACCCGCCACAACGAGGTTATATCCTGCCAGTCCTGGCGCTTCGTACTGTGCGGCGTGGCGGGCTTTCTGGTCTCCGTTGGCCTGCCGTGGCTGGTGTCAGAGCTGGGACAGGGCAATGCCGCCCGGGGTTATCAGCTGGGCGTCGGCGTGCTGTGCGCCATCGCCGTGGTGATGTTCCTGTGCTGCTTCTTCTGGGTGCGCGAGCGCGTCCCGCTTGCGCTGATGGGTAAATTCACCCTGCGCGAGCACCTGGCGGGCCTGCGGAAAAACGATCAGCTGCTGCTGATGCTGGTGATGTCGTTTCTGCTGATCAACGTCTTCAACATTCGCGGCGGCGGATACATGTACTTCATCACCTACGTGCTTCAGGGCAGCACGGCGTACACCTCGCTGTTTTTCACCATGGTGACCTTTGCCGCTATTCTGGGCGCGGTGATCGTCAGTCCGCTGTCGCGGCGGATTGATACCGTCAAACTCTACTACTACACCAACCTGATACTCGCTGCGCTTGCGGTGGGAATGTGGTTCCTGCCGGGTGGCCCGGCGCACCAGACGCTCTGGCTGATCGTGATTTTAAGTAACGGCGTGATCCTGGGCTTCACCCTGCCGCTGCACTTCTCGCTGATGGCCTTTGCCGATGACTACGGCGAATGGAAAACCGGCGTGCGCTCATCGGGGATGAACTTCGCCTTCAATCTGTTTTTCATCAAGCTCGCGTGGGCATCCAGCGCCGGGATCATCAGCCTGGTGTTTATTGCCGTGGCCTATCAGCCAGGCGCAGGTAACCAGACACCCGCCTCATTGCAGGGCATCACCGCCATGGAGACGCTGCTTCCTGCCCTTTTCCACCTGCTGCTGGCGGTCGCTATCCGCTGGTGCAGGCTTAACAATCCCGTGATGTCGCGCATTGCCACCGATTTGCGCCAGCGTCATGTACAGTCCTGAGGAGAACGATATGACCATAATGGAAGCCGACCTGCATCAGCTGAAAATCAACGACCCGTTTCTTGGTCAGTACCAACGGCTGGTCCGCGATGTGGTGATCCCCTACCAGTGGGATGCGCTTAACGATCGCGTGGCGGAGGCCGAACCCAGCCACGCCATCGCCAACTTCCGCATTGCGGCCGGTCTGGAACAGGGGGAGTTCTACGGGATGGTCTTTCAGGACAGCGACGTGGCGAAATGGCTCGAAGCCGTGGCGTGGTCGCTGTGCCAGAAGCCGGATGCTGAACTGGAAAAAACCGCCGACGAGGTGATCGAGCTGGTCGCAGCGGCGCAGTGCGAAGATGGCTATCTCAATACCTATTTCACGGTGAAAGCACCGGCCGAGCGCTGGACCAATCTGGCCGAATGCCACGAACTGTACTGCGCCGGACATATGATTGAAGCGGGCGTGGCGTATTTCCAGGGAACCGGAAAACGCCGCCTGCTGGACGTGGTGTGCAGGCTGGCGGATCATATCGACAGCGTGTTTGGCCCGGGCGAAAACCAGCTGCACGGTTACCCTGGCCACCCGGAAATCGAGCTGGCGCTGATGCGGCTGTACGACGTCACGCAGGAGCAACGCTATCTCAATCTGGTGAAATACTTTATTGAGGAACGCGGCGCGCAGCCTCACTTCTACGATATCGAATACGAGAAGCGCGGCAGAACGTCATACTGGAACACCTATGGCCCGGCGTGGATGGTCAAGGACAAAGCCTACAGCCAGGCGCATCTGCCCCTTGCGGAACAACAAACGGCCATCGGCCACGCCGTGCGTTTTGTCTATCTGATGGCGGGCATGGCACATCTGGCGCGCCTGAGCAGCGACGAGGGGAAACGTCAGGATTGCCTGCGGCTGTGGAACAACATGGCACAGCGCCAGCTGTACATCACCGGCGGGATTGGCTCCCAAAGCAGCGGCGAGGCGTTCAGCAGCGATTACGATCTGCCCAACGATACGGTCTACGCCGAAAGCTGCGCCTCCATCGGCCTGATGATGTTTGCCCGCCGGATGCTGGAGATGGAGGCGGACGGCCACTACGCCGACGTGATGGAGCGCGCGCTGTACAACACGGTGCTGGGCGGCATGGCGCTGGATGGTAAGCATTTCTTTTATGTGAATCCGCTGGAAGTGCACCCGAAAACCCTGGCCTTTAACCATATCTATGACCACGTCAAACCGGTGCGCCAGCGCTGGTTCGGCTGCGCCTGTTGCCCGCCGAATATTGCGCGCGTGCTGACCTCGCTGGGGCACTACATTTATACCGTTCGCCCGGACGCGCTGTTGATCAACCTGTACGTGGGGAACGACGTCGCCATTCCGGTTGGGGATAACATCCTCCAGCTGCGGATTAGCGGGAACTATCCGTGGCATGAGCAGGTGAAAATCGAGATTACCTCACCAGTTCCGGTGACTCACACGCTGGCCCTGAGGCTGCCGGGCTGGTGTGCGGAACCGGCTGTTTCGCTCAATGGTCAGGCCATTACAGGCGAGGTCTCCCGTGGATACTTATACCTCAACCGAAGCTGGCAGGAAGGCGACACGCTGACGCTGACGTTACCGATGCCGGTCCGCCGCGTGTACGGCAACCCGCAGGTGCGCCAGCAGGCGGGGAAAGTCGCATTGCAGCGTGGACCGCTGGTTTACTGCCTGGAAGAAGCCGATAACGGCGCAAATCTGCATAACCTTTCTTTGCCCCAGGACAGCGCGTTTCGGGTATTTGAAGGCAAAGGCATTTTCGCGCACAAGATGCTGATACAGGCGGAAGGGATCGGGTGTCAGGCGAAGGACACTGATGCCCTGTGGCAGTACGACCACTCGCCGGTAGAACGTCAGCCCCGGACGCTGACCTTTATTCCGTGGTTCAGCTGGGCAAACCGGGGAGAAGGGGAAATGCGGATATGGGTGGATGAAAGCTGAATAACTGCGGCCTGTTGCCCTCACCCCAGCCCTCTCCCACGGGAGAGGGTTAATGCTACGGCAGCACGCGACGTGCTGCCTCGGCCAGAAATGCGCTTCGATTGCCGAATTGAGGATGCTCGCTGACAAAGGAATCAATCTTCACCAGCAAACGTCGAGGCATCGTGATGTTGATGCGTTCGGCTCTGCCGTCGAATTGCTTCATATTAATATCCACCAGCAACCATTGCCCGCCTGTGAAGTCGTCAGGTTGATTTTCAAGGTGCACTTCGACACTACCCGGGAGAGGCAATGCTTCATCCATTTCAAACAGCGCTTCGAAGTGCGCCGTGAGCGCATCACGTGCATCCTGAAAAGCGTCATCAAGTGAATCCCCCGCAAAAAAACATCCCGGAACGTCGGGGAAGAAACCGCTGGCGCTACCGTCGGAATCAGAATGAATGTAAGCCGGATAAAACATAACTACTCCTGATATCAGTGTTTAATGCCCGCCTGTCGCCAGATCTGTGCGAGAGTGCCCGGTTTAATGTCCTTTTTAGGATGCGGAACGGTTACCAACCCTTTTTGCACTGGATGGCGAAACTGATGATGGCTTCCCTTCGTTCTTACACATTTCCAGCCATGGCTAACCAGAACAGCAATGATATCCGCACTTTTCACATCCCAACCCTTCCCTGATTATACACATGATACACACCACCACTACTGGATTGAATGACATTAGCGCATTAAAAAAGGCATTGCAGCCAGGCTTTGTCGAAACAGGAAGAGGCGTCGAGAAAAGAAGAAGGAGGCATGTCATGTTGCAGATAAAAATGCGGACACTCTCGTAGGCCGGGTAAGGCGAAGCCGCCACCCGGCTTTAACCCGGCTCAGGTCACCCTACCCGGAACGACCTGAGCCCGGAGATTAAAACAGCCCCAGCGGTTTATCGGAGTAGCTGACTAACAGACATTTCGTTTGCTGGTAATGCTCCAGCATCATCTTATGGGTTTCACGCCCGATGCCCGACTGTTTGTAGCCGCCAAACGCCGCATGAGCCGGATAGGCGTGATAGCAGTTTGTCCATACGCGTCCGGCCTGAATGCCGCGGCCCATTTTATAGGCCAGATTACCGTTACGACTCCAGACGCCCGCCCCCAGGCCATACTGCGTGTCGTTGGCGAGCTCCAGCGCCTCGTCCATGGTTTTAAACGTGGTGACGGCCAGCACCGGTCCAAAAATTTCCTCCTGGAAAACGCGCATGTTGTTCTTACCGAACAGGATGGTCGGCTCAAGGTAGTAACCCTCCTGCAAATCGCCGCCCAGCACCTTACGACGACCGCCGGTCAACACATCGGCCCCCTCTTTTTTGCCGATATCAATATAGTTGAGGATGGTTTCCAGCTGGCCATGCGATACCTGCGCTCCCATCTGGGTGACGTTATCCAGCGGATTACCGCTGCGAATCGACTCCACGCGCCGGATCGCCCGCTCCATAAAGCGCTCATAAATGGATTCCTGCACCAGCGCGCGGCTCGGACAGGTGCAGACTTCACCCTGGTTGAACGCGAACAGCGCAAACCCTTCCAGCGCTTTGTCGAAGAAGGCGTCCTCTTCATCCATCACGTCGGCAAAGAAGATGTTCGGCGATTTCCCGCCCAGCTCCAGGGTGACCGGAATGATGTTCTGGGTCGCGTACTGCATGATCTGCTGACCCACTTCCGTTGAGCCGGTAAACGCCACTTTAGCAATACGCTTTGAAGTAGCCAGATATTCGCCGATCTCTCCCCCGGCCCCGTTGACCACGTTAATGACCCCCGGCGGCAACAGGTCGCCAATCACCTCCATCAGCAGCAGTACCGAAAGCGGCGTTAAGCGTGCAGGTTTCAGCACCACGCAGTTACCCGCCGCCAGCGCGGGCGCCATTTTCCAGCTCGCCATCAGCAGCGGGAAGTTCCACGGAATAATTTGCCCCACCACGCCGAGCGGCTCGTGGAAGTGATACGCCACGGTATCTTTGTCAACTTCACTTATTCCCCCCTCCTGGGCACGAATGCAGGACGCAAAATAGCGGAAATGGTCAATCGCCAGCGGCACGTCCGCCGCCATGGTTTCCCGGATCGGCTTGCCGTTGTCCCACGTTTCCGCGGTCGCCAGCAGCTCCAGATTCTGCTCCATCCGATCGGCGATTTTGAACAAAATGGCCGCTCTGTCCTGAACGGACGTTTGCCCCCACTTATCTTTCGCCTTATGCGCCGCATCCAGCGCTAAATCGATATCCCGCTTGCCCGAACTGGCAATTTCACACAGCGGCTGGCCGGTAACGGGCGTCAGGTTGGAATAGTATTCACCGTCGACGGGCGCCACCCAGTCGCCGCCGATAAAGTTGTCATAGCGGGACTTCAGCTTAAGAGGAAAACCATACTCGCCTGGCTGGATACGCGATGAGGGAGGATTGTTTGTCATGACCGTCTCCTTGCAGTAGGTGTACAACAAGGGTAGTTCCGGCTGGTGATTTTCTCGCCAGTCGGTAACGGGTTTACGAGCCGTATCACGGATTACCGTACTTTACGTTTCGTTTCTGCCGCCGGAGCCATACTTAATAGCTCAGGGGCTCATGAGGAACAATGCAATGCAGCTATTTATCGGCTTTGACGTGGGCGGAACCCACATCAAACACGGCGTGATCAACGAAAACGGCGAAGAACTGACATCCGATGAATATGATACGCCTGACGATGAAAGCACCTTCAAACAGAAGTGGAAAGCGGTGGTGGATAAGTACCGCCAGGAGCATGAGATCGTCGGCATCGGCGTGAGTTTTCCGGGCCACATCAATCACCATACCGGCGAAGCGGCCAAGGCCGGGGCGCTGGATTACCTTGACGGCGAAAACCTGTGCGAGCTTTTCGCACAGCTGACCGATCTCCCCGTAACAACCGAAAATGACGCCAACTGCGCGGCGCTGGGCGAACGCTGGCAGGGCGCCGGTAAGGATTATGAGCATTTTGTCTGCATCACCATAGGCACCGGCATCGGCGGCGGTATCGTCATGGAGGGCGATCTCTACCGTGGGTCGCACTACCGGGCGGGTGAGTTTGGCGTGCTGCCCGTTGGCAACAACGGCGAGCCGATGCACGAAGTGGCGTCCGCCAGCGGCCTGATGAAAGCCTGCCGCCGCGCGCTGGCCGTGTCGGAAGATGAGATGCCTGATGGTGAGGAGCTGTTTAGGCGCATGGACAGCGACGTGCATCTGCGTGAGGCCATAGAAGAGTGGGCGCATTTCCTCTCGCGGGGCATCTACAGCGTGATCTCCATGTTTGATCCGCAGGCGGTGCTGATTGGCGGCGGCATTAGCGAGCAGGAGAAAATCTATCTCCTGCTGGATAAATACCTACAGCGATTCGAGGAGTGGGAAGCGCTCCGGGTGCCCATCCTTCCCTGCGAGCTGGGTAACCAGGCGGGAAGGCTGGGCGCGGTCTGGCTGGCTAAGCAGAAGCAGGCGCGCAGCACTTAACGCTTAGGGAAATAACTGCGCGTCGCGTAGCACATGATCATTGCCACGACGACGCGTAAACCCGATGCGGTTGAAATACTCCAGGATCTGAATCGCCAGTTTGCGTCCTACGTTCAGCCGATCGCGGAAGTCTGCGGCGCAGGTTGATCCGCGCGCCTGATCCAGCTCCCGGATCAGGTTCGCAAACGCCACGATCCGATCGTTGCGGTAATAACGATCTTTCACGATCGCCACAATCATCCCCTGCTGCGCCGCATGGCGCAGTACCTGACGCATCAGCTGCTCATCGGTATTGGTTTCACGCGCCAGATCGCGCACCCACCACGGTTCATCGCCAAACAGCGCCGCCACTTTTTGCCAGACCGCGTCCTGCTCAGCGGTAAAACCGGCCTTGTGCTCCGGCAGGTGCAGCCAGCCGTGATGACTTGCAATCACGCCGCTTTCACGCATGTTTTCAATCAGCAACAGCACCAGCGCGTCGTCTTCCATGGGCAACGCCATGCGCCGCAGACGTTCACGACCCGGACCGGGCTCATCCTGATGCTGTTCATGGTAGGTCGCCAGCGTGCTCAGCACTTTGCGCTGCCAGCATGCCGCCACCGGCGCGTTCAGCAGGCTGTTCCCGGCCTGAATAAAACCTGGCTCCTGCGTCAGAAGACGCAATCCTTCGCCGCTGAGCTGGCGCGCCCAGGCGAACGCCGCCAGATCCACCGCACCACGCTCAAGGTGGATATCTAACGCAGACTTATCATCGCGGGCCTGGGCCAGTGCGGCCAGCCACTGTAAATACTCGGGCTTACGCTTGCCGCGACGGGGCGGATCCAGCATGACCACGCGCGCGCCCGCCAGCGTTTCCCGCGCCGAAATATCGCGCAGAACCAGGCGGTCGTTATCCGCCAGCCAGAGCGGGGAGTCGAACACCAGTTCGGCGAGATCGTTTTCCAGCAGCGACACGCGTCCGGTGATGTGGCTGGCCGCGTGGTGGATATGCAGCGGCTGCCACTGGGTCAGCGGCGTGTGGGTCTGGAGTGAAACGATGATCCGTTCAGAAGGCTCCGGCGGCGCGTCGGCCAGCAGCCAGTCGCCGCGGTTAAGCTGGTCTTTTTCGGCATCACCGGCAATATTCAGCGCGATACGCTGCCCGGCGTGGGCCTGTTCCACCGGCTGGTTTTGCGCGTGAAGCCCGCGCACGCGCATCGGTTTGTTCACGCCCGTCAGCCACAGGGTATCGCCCACGTTCACTTCGCCGCTCAGCGCGGTGCCGGTCACCACCAGCCCAGCCCCTTTCACGGTAAATGCCCTGTCGATCGCCAGACGGAAGCGGTGATGGCTGGCATGTTCACGAGACGGGATCTGCTGCAAATGGTCGCGAAGAGCGTCGATACCGCGGCCTTCTGTCGCCACGGTGACAAACAGTGCGGCATCCCTAAAACCGTACTCACTCAGCGCCGCCAGCACCTCTTCACGCACCTCGTCGATACGCGCCTCATCCACACGGTCCGCTTTGGTGAGGGCGACGGTCAACTGCGGGTTTCCCGTCAGCTGGAGGATCGCCAGATGCTCGCGCGTTTGCGCCATCACCCCGTCATCGCACGCGACCACCAGCAGGGCGTGATCGATCCCGCCCACGCCCGCGAGCATATTGGAAAGAAACTTCTCGTGGCCGGGCACGTCGATAAAGCCGAGCACGCGACCGTCGGGCTGCGGCCAGTAGGCGTAACCCAGGTCAATGGTCATGCCGCGCTTTTTCTCTTCCGGCAGGCGATCGGCATTCACGCCCGTAATGGCCTGCAATAACGTGGTTTTGCCGTGGTCAACGTGACCGGCGGTGGCAATAATCATTTCAACATCATCTCCAGAAACCGCACTTCATCTTCCAGACAGCGTAAATCCAGCCACATGCGCCCGTCACCGATCCGGCCAATCACCGGCGTCGGTAATGCGCGCCAGCGCGCCGACAGCGCCTCAAGCTGGCTTCCGCGTCCGTCGCGCGGGGTGAACGTCAGCGCTTCGCTCGGTAACCTGTCCACCGGCAGCGAGCCGCTGCCAATTTGCGACAGGCAAGGCTCGTTACGAACGTCAAACTCAGGGTAATGAGGAGCAACCTGCGGCAGTAGCGCTTCCGCCTGCGCGCGAATGGAGGCCGCATCACGGCTCAGCAAACGCAACGTGGGCAGGCGATCAGCCAGTTTCTCCGGGTGGAGATAGAGCCGCAGCGTGGCTTCCAGCGCGGCCAGCGTCATTTTATCGGCACGCAGGGCGCGCTTCAGTGGGTGCTGCTGTAGCTGCGCAATCAGCTCGCGCCTGCCGACGATAATCCCCGCCTGCGGCCCGCCCAGCAATTTATCACCGGAGAAACTGACCAGGCTTACGCCCGCGGCAACCATTTCCTGCACCATGGGCTCTTTCGGCAGACCGTACTGGCGCATATCCACCAGCGACCCGCTGCCGAGATCGGCAATCACCGGCACGTTTAGCTCGCGCCCGATGGCGGCCAGTTCGGCCTCTTCCACCGTTTTGGTGAAACCCTCAATGTGGTAATTGCTGGTATGCACTTTCATCAGCAGGGCGGTGTTTTCATTCACCGCCGCGCGATAATCTTTTGCATGGGTACGGTTAGTTGTGCCCACTTCATGCAGCGTGCAGCCCGCCTGGCGCATGACGTCCGGAATACGAAACGCCCCGCCGATCTCCACCAGCTCGCCGCGAGAGACGACAACCTCTTTTCCGCTCGCGGTGGCCGCCAGCATTAACAGCACCGCCGCCGCGTTGTTATTCACAATGCAGGCATCTTCCGCGCCGGTGATCTGGCAGAGAAGATCCGCCAGTGCGCGATCGCGATGCCCACGCCCGGCGCCGTCCAGATCGTACTCCAGCGTCACCGGCGAGCGCATGGCACGGGTGACGGCCTCTGTTGCCTCTTCGGCCTGCTGTGCCCGGCCCAGATTGGTGTGCAGAACCGTGCCTGTCAGGTTAATAACCGGGCGCAACGCGCTTTGCCCGTGCTTGCTCAGCCTGCGTTCAACTTCCTGCTCCCACGCCACGCACCAGCCGGGTAGCGCGTTCTCAGCCTGAATATGGCGACGCGCATCGTCCTGAAGCTGGCGTAGCATGCCGACCGTTGCAGTATGGCCAAACTGCTCCAGCACCGCAGTGATGCGCGGGTCACGAAGCAGACGATCGGTAGCGGGGATCTGGCTGTAGAGGGAATGATGAGTAGTCATGAATGCGCCTGGCGAGTAAATATCTTCCCCCCTCCCGACGGGAGAGGGAGTTAACATGTGGGGGGATTGTACCGCCTCCCGCCAGGAAGTGTTATAACCCGCATCAAGCCTTTGGCGGTTCAGTCCGGGCAAAACTTTCGCGCTGGAAGAGCGTCTCCGCCAGTTTGACCAGCAGCGGACGATCCACGCACCAGCCCGGCGAGACGCGGCGGAAATTGAGGTAGCCAATGGCGCAGGCGATGGCGATCGTCGCCAGATTCAGGCTATCGCTCTGAATTTTCCCGTCGCGGATCAGCTGTTCGCACATATCCAGGCTGCGGCTGATTTTTTCGCGCTGGCGTAGCAGCTCATTTTCTGACTGCTGGGCGGCGGGCCTTGCCTGCTCGCGTACGGACGTCAATGCCGCATCCATAATGCCATCCGCCAGGGCTTCAATTTGCTTCATCACCAGCGCTGCTTTTGGGTCCGCCGGCAGCATGGCTGGCGCAACGCCAAGCAGTTCGATGTACTCCGCAATGATCGGGGAATCAAACCAGTAGTCGCCCTCGTCCGTTACCAGCGCCGGGACTTTCCCCAGCGGGTTGTACTGCGCAACGCCGTTCTCTGCGTTGTAGGGCTGTTCATTCACGAATTCAAATTCAATCCCTTTCTCCAGCAGGAGAATCGAAATCTTACGCACGAAAGGACTGGTATAACTGCCGATGAGTTTCATTGCTTATCCTTAATGCCCACAAAGAGGTCAGTATGGATCAAGCCGTGGAAAAAGGCAGGTGTGCGTATCGCATTCCTGCCATGAGGGGATACGGGAGAAATCTGCATAAAAATATTTTGTGAATCAAATCACAATCTGGAAACAAACAACCAACTTAACATTGTGATGCAAATCACAAAACGCCGCCCATTATGGCGTATTTCTGAGCAATGTATTTTTTTTACACACTCATTTTGTGATCATGATCACTTCATTAATATCCTCACCCCCTACATTCATGTGATTCAGATCACACAAAATTTCACTGTCTGGACAGTTGAACGATTCAGTGCCAGATTTCACAGCATCAGAACAGGGCCCGGCTACCTCTGCCGCCGCACATTAACGATAAACCTCGGGCCACAAGCCTAAGCGTAAACATAAGAAGGGGTGTTTTATGTCATCCGATTTCAAGATCAAAGTGCAAAGCTTTGGTCGTTTCCTCAGCAACATGGTGATGCCAAATATCGGCGCGTTTATCGCGTGGGGTATTATCACCGCATTATTTATTCCGACAGGGTGGTTGCCTAACGAAACGCTGGCAAAACTTGTTGGCCCAATGATTACCTATCTCCTGCCACTGCTCATCGGTTATACCGGTGGTCGTCTGGTGGGCGGTGACCGCGGTGGCGTCGTGGGTGCCATCACAACCATGGGGGTGATCGTCGGTGCGGATATGCCGATGTTCCTCGGTGCGATGATTGCCGGTCCTCTGGGCGGCTGGGCGATCAAGAAATTTGACGTCTGGGTTGATGGCAAGATCAAATCCGGCTTCGAAATGCTGGTGAACAACTTCTCTGCGGGCATCATCGGGATGATCCTCGCGATTCTGGCGTTCCTCGGCATTGGCCCGGCGGTTGAAGTGCTGTCCAAGCTGCTGGCCGCGGGCGTTAACTTCATGGTGGCGCACGACATGCTGCCGCTGGCGTCTATCTTTGTTGAACCAGCGAAAATCCTGTTCCTGAACAACGCCATCAACCACGGTATCTTCTCACCGCTGGGTATTCAGCAGTCACACGATCTCGGCAAGTCCATCTTCTTCCTGATTGAAGCGAACCCGGGTCCGGGTATGGGCGTTCTGCTGGCATACATGTTCTTTGGTCGCGGCAGCGCGAAACAGTCTGCTGGCGGCGCGGCGATCATTCACTTCCTGGGCGGTATTCACGAAATTTACTTCCCATATGTGCTGATGAACCCACGTCTGATCCTGGCCGTTATCCTTGGCGGTATGACCGGCGTGTTCACCCTGAGCGTACTGGGCGGTGGTCTGGTGTCTCCTGCTTCTCCAGGCTCTATCCTGGCGGTGCTGGCGATGACCCCGAAAGGCGCCTACTTCGCGAACATCGCGGCGATCTGTGCGGCCATGGCGGTCTCCTTCGTGGCCTCCGCTATCCTGCTGAAAACCAGCAAGGTGAAAGAAGACGACGATATCGAAGCGGCAACCCGTCGTATGCATGACATGAAAGCCGAATCCAAAGGCGCAACGCCGCTGGCGGCGGGTGATGTCTCTAACGACCTGAGCCACGTGCGTAAAATCATCGTGGCCTGTGATGCCGGTATGGGCTCCAGCGCAATGGGTGCGGGCGTACTGCGGAAGAAAGTGCAGGATGCGGGTCTGACCAACATCTCCGTCACCAACAGCGCGATTAACAGCCTGCCGCCGGACGTTGACCTGGTGATCACGCACCGCGATCTGACCGAACGCGCTATGCGTCAGGTACCGCAGGCGCAGCACATTTCCCTGACCAACTTCCTCGACAGCGGCCTGTACGCCAGCCTGACCGAACGCCTGGTGGCGGCGCAGCGCCATGAAGATAACGAAGTGAAAGTGCGTACCAGCCTGCAAGACAGCTTCGACGAGAGCAACGCGCATCTGTTCAAACTGGGCGCTGAAAACATCTTCCTTGGCCGCACGGCGACCAATAAAGAAGAGGCCATTCGCTTCGCCGGTGAGCAGCTGGTGAAAGGCGGCTACGTTCAGCCTGAGTACGTTGAGGCGATGCTGGAACGCGAAAAGCTGACCCCAACCTACCTGGGTGAATCCATCGCGGTTCCGCACGGTACGGTGGAAGCCAAAGACCGCGTGCTGAAAACCGGCGTGGTGTTCTGTCAGTATCCTGATGGCGTGCGCTTCGGTGAAGAAGAGGACGACATCGCCCGTCTGGTGATTGGTATCGCCGCTCGCAACAACGAGCATATCCAGGTGATTACCAGCCTGACCAATGCGCTGGATGACGAAACGGTTATTGAGCGTCTGGCCAACACCACCAGCGTTGAAGAAGTTCTGGCCCTGCTGAACAAGTAACAGCGCCTCTTCCCTCTCCCCCCGGGGAGAGGGCTAGGGTGAGGGGAAAACGTTCCTCACCCCAGCCCTCTCGGGTAAAAACATTGATGAAGGTTAACACTATGAAAGCATTACATTTTGGCGCAGGTAATATCGGTCGTGGCTTTATCGGTAAACTGCTGGCAGACGCGGGCATTACCCTGACATTCGCCGATGTGAATCAGATGGTTCTGGATGCCCTGAATGCCCGTCATAGCTATCAGGTTCACGTGGTGGGTGAAAACGAACAGGTTGAAACGGTCTCTGGCGTCAACGCGGTAAGCAGCATTGGCGACGACGTGATTGACCTCATCGCGAGCGTTGATCTGGTCACCACCGCCGTGGGTCCGGTGGTGCTTGAGCGTATCGCCCCGGCGGTCGCGAAAGGCCTGGCGAAGCGTAAAGCACAGGGCGTTGAAACGCCGCTGAACATCATCGCCTGTGAAAACATGGTGCGCGGCACCACGCAGCTGAAAGGCCACGTTCTTGCGACCGTCGCAGACGAAGATAAAGCCTGGGTTGAAGCGCACGTAGGTTTTGTGGATTCCGCCGTGGATCGCATCGTTCCGCCTTCAGCATCCGCCACCAACGATCCGCTGGAAGTGACCGTGGAAACCTTCAGCGAGTGGATCGTGGATAAAACCCAGTTTAAGGGCGCGCTGCCGACCATTCCGGGAATGGAATTAACCGATAACCTGATGGCATTTGTCGAACGTAAACTCTTCACGCTGAACACCGGGCATGCTATAACCGCGTACCTCGGAAAATTGGCCGGTCATCAGACGATTCGTGACGCGATCCTCGATGAGAACATCCGTGCGGTGGTCAAAGGGGCAATGGAAGAGAGCGGCGCGGTGCTGATCAAACGCTACGGTTTTGATGCTGATAAACACGCAGCATACATCCAGAAAATCCTCGGTCGTTTTGAAAACCCGTATCTGAAAGATGACGTTGAGCGCGTGGGTCGTCAGCCGCTGCGTAAACTAAGCGCGGGCGACCGCCTGATTAAACCGCTGCTGGGCACGCTGGAATACGGCCTGCCGCACGCTAACCTGGTGAAGGGCATCGCTGCCGCCATGCACTACCGCAGCGAGCAGGACCCGCAGGCGATTGAGCTGGCTCAGCTGATTGATGACAAAGGCGCGCAGGCTGCGCTGGCGCAGATCTCCGGTCTGGATGCCAACAGTGACGTAGTTGCGGAGGCGGTCAGCGCATACAACGCAACCAAATGATCCAGAGTCCGGCGCAGGTTAGCCTGCGCCCGAATAACAGATTGTCAGATATGCAGGCAATAATGGAACAAACCCAGGCCTTTGAAAATCGTGTGCTTGAGCGTCTGAATGCTGGCAAAACCGTACGGAGTTTCCTGATTGCCGCCGTCGAGCTGTTAACCGAGGCGGTGAACATTCTGGTGCTTCAGGTGTTTCGCAAAGACGACTACGCGGTAAAGTATGCTGTAGAACCGTTACTGGACGGAGACGGACCGCTGGGCGATTTATCGGTACGGCTGAAGCTGATTTACGGTCTTGGCGTGCTGAACCGCCAGGAGTATGAAGACGCCGAGCTGTTAATGGCGCTGCGCGAAGAGCTCAATCATGACGGTAATGAGTACACCTTTACTGATGATGAGATACTGGGCCCCTTCGGCGAACTGCACTGCGTATCCGCGCTCCCTCCCGCACCTCAGTTTGATAACAGCGACCCTGAGCTGTACGCGATGCAAAAGCTGCGTTATCAACAGGTTGTGCGCTCCACCATGGTGCTTTCCCTGACTGAGCTGATTTCTAAAATCAGCTTAAAAAAAGCGTTTCAGAAGTAAGCCCGCACACATTGGTGTATCCTTCCCTGTAAATTCCCCGTTTTCAGAGTTATTTGTCATGAAAGAAGTCGAAAAGAACGAAATTAAACGCCTGAGCGACCGTCTGGATCTGATCCGCCATCAGATGGCTGGCCTCTCCCTGGTCGATTCTGCCGAGAAATATGCCGAGCTGGAAAAAGAGTCCGTGAAGCTGGAGGCGGAAATTGAACGCCTGCGCGAAGTGAAAGGCCAGAAGCTGAGTAAAGAAGCGCAGAAGCTGATGAACATGCCGCATCGCCGCGCGATCACCAAAAAAGAGCAGGCCGACATGGGCAAGCTGAAGAAAAGCGTCCGTGGCCTGGTGGTGGTGCACCCGATGACTGAGCTTGGTCGCGAAATGGGCCTGAAAGAGATGACGGGTTTTTGTAAGACCGCGTTCTGATCGTCCTCCCCTGCCGCTGCGGCAGGGGAAACTCAGTTGTAAATCAGGTTAAACGTCGCCATCGCATCCGCTTTTCCCGCCGTCACGTTCTCTTCCGTCTGAAGGTAATGCGCATCAAACCAGAAGGTTTGCGTCTGGTTATCCCCCACTTGCCCAAATGCTGACACCTGTGGGGTGTTCCACGGTACCACCTGCCCCTGAACCGAACCGGTATTGTCACCGTAAAGCAGTTCGATCCCGACACCGCTGGCGCTATCCTCCTGCTTCGTCAACGCCAGCGCCCGATCGTTGCCCGGCGTGGTATCGCCAAAGAACCCCATCTTCACCGCCGTGTTATTTTCGCAGGTCACCGGAATGCTGAAGCGTCCGCCTCCGGCGCGGGAGCCTATGCCATGAAATTCACGCTGGCTCACGCTCCCCATGGGAACAAGAATGCTGCGAGAGCCCACTGAACAGCTGGTACGCCTGACGGTGAAGCTGGCGAGATGGATCTGTACCGGTGTCGCCACGTTGGTGGCGCTGGCTTGATTTTCTCCCGCCTGCAATATCAGCGATCCGACATTTTGCTCCTGGGAATTGGCGTTATCGTCAGGCATGGCGCTGGTCGTTGGAATTTTGTAAAACACCACCCAGAACTGCATTTTATACATTGAGGCGCTGGCAAAGGCGGGGTTTTGCGATGCGTCGCAAATGCGCCGGGACTCATTGCCATTCACCTGACTTGTGCCGTCAATATAGCGTACCGCATCGGCGCCGCAGTACTGCTGTTCCCGGAACCCCAGCGCATAGCCGATGCCGTCGATCTGAGTTTTATAGACGTGACGTGACGCACCGTCTTCACCAACCACGGTGCCGACGGGGTTATCCACGTCGACAAAGCCGATACTACGCCAGGCATCATTCCCGCCATCACAGCTGTAGAAATCCGCCCCGGTAGACTGTATCGGCGCAGATATCGGCGTCCAGTCCGCCGTGCCGGGCGCATACCCTATGGCGTAGGGCACCTGAACGACCCACTGATCGCGCGTGGTGCGGCAAGATGAGGTCTGAGCATGGGCATGAAAACTCAGCATGCCAAAAAGCGAAAGAAGGCTCAGGTAGAAAAACCAGTGAATAAAACGACGCATGATATTCCTCTAATGGCACTCAACGGATAGCGTGGCGATACCGGGGGCCATATGAGCTTTCCCCAGTCTGAAAGGTGTCTGGCATTGCTGCTGCTCCCCGTCCTGATACCAGCTGACGCGCAGGGTGCCGCGCTCTGGTACCCCGCTCAGGTAGGCCTGACCGCCGTCAGCGACCATGCTTCGGTTTGCAGAATGGCGGTTCTGCTCCACCACTTCAGCCTGCGCGCCAAACGGCAACGGTTCGCCGTGGTAGCGCAGGGAAAACAGAACGCGATAACCAATGTGGGTTTTGTAATTGGCCAGCACCACCGCGCCGCTGGTGGGAATGAGCGTCAGACCGCTCTGCTCAACGTCGACGTTCTCACCCAGCGTCGCCGTATCAAGACTGACGGTATTTTTGCGGTACGCCGAGAGCGTTGGCATGACCGCATAGCCGCGGCTGTCGGTATGGATCCCGTTGTAGCCCTCCGGCTCAACGTTCGCCGCGCCGGGCACGCTTAGCAGGGCGACGGTATCGCCCAGCGGCTGGCTAAGCGTGACGCCATACTGCGTGGCGATAACGCCTCCGGCGAGTCCGAGGCTCGCGTTGCTACCGCTTCGGCTGTGGTCATAACCGAGGCTGACGTTGCCGTAGCCACCGTTGTATTGCAGCGCCAGGCTGGTACTGTCGGCTTGTCCCTCGCTGGCCTTACTCTGCTGAACGCTGTAATTAAGGTTGCGATTCGCCAGCGCACTGCCGTTGAGTGACACCTGCTGCGTGGTCATCCCACGATTGTTGTGGTTGATGAAGTAACTGACCGAGCTGTCCGGTAACCAGTGACCAAGCGGAACATTGACGTTAAACGACACGGTACGATCGGGATGCTGCTCAAGCGCTGAGTCGGTGTAGTCATACCCCGCGCCCCAGGTAATGCCTCGCCAGCTGGTGTACCAGCCAATGTGGATGGTTTTATCCTGCCCGGACGTATGCCAGTAATCCTGCATCCATGCCGAGACGCTGAGGCTGCCGAACTGACCCAGCGTCTGTGAGAAGGTGACCTGCGAGCGGCTACGGCGATTATTGAGTTGCAGCTGTTGGCTGTCAGACTGATTCAGTTCACTGAATTCATAGTAATTGCGCGAGGCATAGCGATAACTCGCCAGGTTGAAGGCGGTGCCGGTAGCGCTGAAATCTTTCTGATACTGAATGCGCCACGCCTGCCCCATCGCGCTTTTGCCATTGGGTAAACGGCTTTTTGCCAGCGTATCGTCAATGCCCAGCGAGCCAAATGCGCCAAACCCTCTGCCTACGCCAATTGCACCGGCCTGATAGTTGCTCGCCGTACGAAAGCCGCCATACACCGTCATCCTCGAGAGCAGGCCGTAGAAGAAAGCGCCTTCAACAAACTCAGGTGAACGCGCATCGCCGGAGCCGGAGTGAAATCGTCCGGCGTTGAGGCTGTATTTCAGGCTGCCCAGGCGTCGCATAAACGGCACCGCAGAATAGGGTTGGGTAAAGACGCGCGTTGAGCCGTCACTTTCCGTGACCGTCACCTGTAGATCGCCACTTTGTGCGCCGGGGAACAGATCGTTAATGATAAATGGCCCGGCGGCCACCCAGGTTTCATAGATCACATAGCCATTTTGCGAAACGGAGACTTTAGCGAAGCTGTGTGCGACGCCGCGGATGGTTGGTGCGAAGCCGCGCTGGCTGTCGGGCAACATGCTTTCGCTTGATGTAAGCTGTACCCCGCGAAACGCCACGCTATCGAAGACGTCGCCTGCGGTCCAGGCATCGCCGATCCGTAGCTGGCTGTTAAGACGGCGAATATCCCGGGTCAGCCAGCTACTTTGCGACTGAAAATGGTCGCCGCCCGCGTCGCTGTGGCTCCAGGCGGAGGTGTTGCGCAACCGCCACGCCCCCAGATTGATACCGTTACGCAGGCTCAGATAGCTGGATGTCGTGACGCCACGCTGATGATGTGCCTGGCCGCCCGACAGACTGTAATCAGTAAATGCCGCCGGGATACCATCGTCCCACTGCGACTGCGGCACGTAGCCACGGCTGCGGTGTTTCATCGCCGCCTGCGGCAGGCTGAGAAAGAGACGCTGCTGGTTGAAATCATAGGAGGTTCGCGCTGCCGGAATGAAATCCGCGAGGTGCGTGAACGTTTCTCCCTCCCGCAACCGTGAGAATGCAGGAATGGCCCTGACATTCACCCCAAGCGCTTCCAGCAGCGATACGCTAAAAACGGGTTGCAGGCTGCCTTTCTCATTGACGAAGGTGATCTCCTGATGCCGCTCCTCGCGTCCGTTAATCTCCAGCGTCACGAGCCAGGTGCCTGGCATCTGCCCGCCCTTTTCAGAGAAATAGTGCAGATCCGCCGTTTTCTGTTCGGTAGAGGAAAGCTCCAGCGCGGCGGGATCAAAGTAATCCTCGGCCATCCCCGCGCGGCTGAAGCTAAGCAGCAACACCGAAAGCGGCGCGTAACGAAACAGGCGAAAAGACATGGTCTTAAAGAGGCTGGGTGTGGGTGGCGGTGATGGCACCAAAATCATTAATAGCCGACCAGCTTACGCCCCCGGAAGCGGACACAGGCCATTCACGGGTTTCCCCTGGACCGATCATGCCCGGCTGCTCAATTTTATGCCCGCCAACGGACAGCCGATAAAAAGAGACGTAGTATGGCGTCGGGTTGGCGGCCTTAAGCCCTTTTCCTGTCCGCGAAAACGTTATTTTCTGCCAGGCAGTGGCAGCGTCCCCTTTCAGATTGTCCGGGCGATAGAAAATTTTAAATTTCGATTTAACGTTAACTTGTAATTCGTTGCTGCTCTCTTTTGGCTTTGGCGCAATCGCTTTAATATCGAGCCAGAATACAGATTCACGATCTGTGGGCAGCGGAGCGCCGGTATATTGAATACGCAGCGTGTTGGTCTGCTCCGGATCAAGTCTGAACAGAGGTGGTGTGACAATAAATGGCGCAGCGTTATTTTTACCCTGTCCATCCCCTTCAACCCACGACTGAATAAGATAGGGAACCGCACTTTCCATATTAGAAACAGAAAATGCCACCTCCTTGCTGTGTTGTGGGTATACGATCCGTGTTCCCCCCATTACAACGCCAGCGGAAACTGACGCAGAACTAACCATTAATGCAGTGAGCATAATATACGATAAACGTTTCATCATTATTATCTCTGGAGGTGGCTGAGAGTGAAATCAGTTATAAACCATCAGGAAGTTGGAAACGGCATTGACGTCGCCCGCGTTAATTTCCGACCCGTCTTTGTCGAGAGAGGCATAAAACGTTAATTCAGCATTGCCTTCAGCATCCGGTGCGGTTGTTTCAGATACCGTACCCGGTTTAATCGCGGTGCTGCGATCGCTGTTATAAAGCTTCACGCCGACGCCCGTCGCCATACCTTCGCCTGGGGTAACCTGTAGAAGTGTGTCATTCACCGTATCTTTGGTTCCGTCAAACAGTACCGCAACAGATTCAACCGTCTCCGGGCAGTTCTCTACGTTGATTTTGAACTCACGCGGCGTCGTTTCGCTGTGATCGTCGAAGTAGCTTTTCGCCCACGCGCCGAGGTCTACCGTTTTGCTTTTTGACGCAGGGGTAATATCACAGGAAATAAGAGTGATTTTCCCGGTAAAGTTGATCACGCCGCCTGTACTCTGCGAGCCAGCGCCTGTATCCAGGGAAGCATTAACGCCAGAATCACTGCTTGCCAGTACTGATTGAGAAGATAACAGCAGCCCCGCCGCGGCAATCGCCAGCGCCACATTTTTGATTTTCATTTGGAACACTTTCCCCTCTGTAAATTAAACAGATATAGACTTGTTGTACCAGGTACAATAACCGCTATAAGGATTTAAAAACGCCACCAAAAGGGTTTTAGCAGAATGGGTGACGCGACCTTATAGAATAAAGCAGGGTCCATCCCATGGTGATAATCCGTATATTTTCAGAAGGCCATACACAGATATCCTGCAACTGAGGAAATGACTTCTGGCCGAAAATAACACTGAATACGTTGTGGTTAGTAATAAATTTAATGTCTTCTGTAACGTTGCTTCTGAATAAATAGTAAATCATATGCCTTTTAGCGTCTACGTATTGAAAAGCAGTACGCCGCGTCTGTAAACACTCTGGAATTAACACTCAGCTAACAAATTTAACCCCTTTCGATTGCCCTGATAATTATTAATTTGCTTTTAATACCGTAACTAAATTACAAGAGAGCCAACTGATCATTGTTTGATCAATTTATTTCAGAATATTATTAGCCAAAAAATGTCACTTCAGCAAAAAATTCTTGCCCTTTATCCTGAAAAATCACGGTTAAACAGGATATTTCTTTATCGATCAGCAATTGATCGTTTGTAATACACTGTTAAAATCTATATGTGAAATTTACCTTAATTAAAATTTTTTGCTACAGCTTAGATTTCGCATTTTTAACCAAAAAAAATTTTATTTATAGGAAATAAATCACTCTGCTCACATATATACAGCTTTTCAAAAACACAAATAAAGCAAACAAACCTCATTCAATTCACGTAATATTATCACCTCCCCATTTTATTCAACATCTTTTACGCGTCGTATCTGCTCAAAAACGAATGTAATGCTCTCCACCTGACTACCGCTCCCAACGCACACGGTGAGTTAATTTTGCGGGTTTGGTCCTACCAATCATGCGCAAAGCTATCCATCGTTCACAGTTTTGATGCTCCACTTCACAAAACCATTGCCGAATAGCAACACTTGGTTAACCATTTATTGCCATTAACCCTACATCACAATATTGGATGGACCACTTTTACACTAAGTGTGACGCTGAGATGAGCAGAGACTCACCCGACGAACACCTGTGTGGTCCTCAGGAGACCTGCATGAGCCTCTGGCAACAAAACTACGATCCGGCCGGGAATATCTGGCTGTCGAGCCTGATCGCATCGCTACCGATCCTGTTCTTCTTCTTTGCGCTGATAAAGCTCAAGCTGAAGGGCTACCTTGCCGCAACGTACACCGTTGCCATCGCCCTGCTGGTAGCGCTGTTCTTCTATAAAATGCCGGTCGATCGCGCGCTGGCCTCCGTGGTGTATGGTTTCTTCTACGGCCTGTGGCCGATTGCGTGGATCATCATCGCCGCCGTCTTTGTCTACAAAATCTCGGTCAAAACCGGGCAGTTCGACATTATTCGCTCGTCGATTCTCTCTATTACACCGGACCAGCGTTTACAGATGCTGATTGTCGGTTTCTCCTTCGGGGCGTTCCTTGAAGGGGCGGCAGGATTTGGCGCGCCGGTGGCGATCACCGCCGCTCTGCTGGTCGGGCTGGGCTTTAACCCGCTGTATGCCGCTGGCCTGTGCCTGATTGTGAACACCGCCCCGGTGGCGTTTGGCGCGATGGGCATTCCGATTCTGGTGGCGGGCCAGGTGACCGGGCTGGACAGCTTCGAGATCGGCCAGATGGTAGGTCGCCAGCTGCCGTTCCTGACCATTATCGTGCTGTTCTGGATCATGGCGATTATGGACGGCTGGCGCGGCGTGAAGGAGACCTGGCCTGCGGTGATGGTAGCGGGCGGTTCGTTCGCCATTGCCCAGTATCTCAGCTCCAACTTCCTCGGCCCGGAACTGCCGGACATCATCTCTTCCCTGGTGTCGCTGGTCTGTCTGACGCTGTTCCTGAAACGCTGGCAGCCGGTGCGCATCTTCCGCTTTGCCGATATGGGTGCCTCACATGTGGATCAGACGCTGGCGCGCACCGGCTATACCGCCGGACAGATTGTGCGCGCATGGTCACCGTTCCTGTTCCTGACCGCCACCGTGACGCTGTGGAGCATTCCGCCGTTTAAAGCACTGTTCGCCCCGGGCGGCGCGCTGTACGACATGGTGATTAATATCTCCGTGCCGTTCCTCGACAAAATGGTCGCCCGTATGCCGCCGGTGGTGCACGACGCCACGCCATATGCGGCAGTGTTTAAGTTCGACTGGTTCTCAGCCACCGGCACGGCCATCCTGTTTGCCGCTATCCTTTCCGTAGTGTGGCTGCGCATGAAGCCTGCCGCCGCGGTGCAGACCTTTGCGGCGACGATTAAAGAGCTGATGCTGCCGATTTACTCCATCGGCATGGTGCTGGCGTTCGCGTTTATTTCGAACTACTCCGGCCTGTCGTCGACGCTGGCGTTAGCGCTGGCGCATACCGGCCACGCGTTTACCTTCTTCTCGCCGTTCCTCGGCTGGCTGGGGGTGTTCCTGACTGGTTCAGATACGTCATCTAACGCCCTGTTTGCCGCCCTACAGGCCACGGCTGCGCAGCAGATTGGCGTCTCGGACGTGCTGCTGGTCGCCGCGAACACCACCGGCGGCGTGACCGGGAAGATGATCTCGCCGCAGTCCATCGCCATTGCCTGTGCCGCGGTGGGGCTGGTAGGCAAAGAGTCGGATCTGTTCCGCTTTACCGTTAAACACAGCCTGATATTTACCTGCATGGTGGGCGTGATCACCACATTGCAGGCCTATGTCTTAACCTGGATGATTCCATGATAGTGATGCCCAGACGCCTGTCCGACGAGATTGCCACTCGCGTACGGGCGCTGATAGAAGAACAACAGCTGGAAGCGGGCATGAGATTGCCCGCCGAGCGTCAGCTTGCCGCTCAGCTTGGCGTGTCGCGCAACTCACTGCGCGAGGCGCTGGCGACGCTGGTTAGTGAAGGGGTGCTGCTGAGCCGTCGCGGCGGCGGCACCTTCGTGCGCTGGCAGCATGACGACTGGTCCGAACAAAACATCGTGCAGCCGCTGAAGACGCTGATGGAAAACGACCCGGACTACAGCTTCGACATCCTCGAAGCGCGTCACGCCATCGAAACCAGTACAGCGTGGCACGCGGCGATGCGGGCAACCGACGCCGACAAAGAGAAGCTCAAAGCCTGTTTTGAAGCCACGCAAAGCAGCGACCCGGACATCGCCTCCCAGGCGGACGTGCGGTTCCATCTGGCGATTGCCGAGGCCTCGCACAACGTGGTGCTGCTGCAAACCATGCGCGGGTTCTTCGACCTGCTGCAATCCTCCGTGAAGCAGAGCCGCCAGCGCATGTATCTGGTCCCGCCGGTGTTTGCTCAGCTGACCGAACAGCACGAGGCGGTGCTCAACGCCATTCTGGCCGGTGATGCCGAGGCCGCGCGCAAGGCGATGATGGCGCATCTCGGCTTCGTGCATACCACCATTAAACGATTCGATGAAGATCAGGCCCGACAGGCGCGTATTACCCGTCTGCCTGGCGAGAGTGATATTTCCAGGGAGAACAAAGCATGATTATTTCAGCAGCCAGTGATTATCGCGCCGCGGCGCAGCGCATTTTGCCCCCGTTCCTGTTCCACTACATTGACGGCGGGGCGTATGCCGAATACACCCTGCGCCGCAACGTGGAAGACCTGTCGGAGGTGGCCCTGCGCCAGCGCGTGCTGAAGAATATGTCTGACCTGAGCCTTGAGACGAAGCTGTTTAACGAAACGCTCTCCATGCCGGTAGCGCTCGCACCTGTCGGTTTATGCGGCATGTATGCCCGTCGCGGTGAAGTGCAGGCCGCCGCCGCCGCAGATGCCAAAGGCATTCCGTTTACCCTTTCCACCGTGTCCGTCTGCCCGATTGAAGAAGTCGCCCCGACCATCAAGCGCCCGATGTGGTTCCAGCTGTACGTCCTGCGCGATCGCGGTTTTATGCGCAACGCACTGGAGCGCGCCAAAGCGGCGGGCTGCTCAACGCTGGTCTTTACCGTCGACATGCCGACCCCCGGCGCGCGCTACCGCGACGCCCACTCCGGCATGAGCGGCCCTAACGCGGCCCTGCGCCGTTACTGGCAGGCGGTGACGCACCCGCAGTGGGCGTGGGATGTGGGCGTGAACGGCCGTCCGCACGATCTGGGCAATATTTCGGCCTACCTGGGTAAACCGACCGGGCTGGAAGATTACATCGGCTGGCTGGCGAACAATTTCGATCCATCTATCTCATGGAAAGACCTGGAGTGGATCCGCGAATTCTGGGACGGCCCGATGGTGATCAAAGGGATCCTCGACCCGGAAGATGCCCGCGACGCGGTACGTTTTGGCGCCGATGGGATCGTGGTCTCTAACCATGGTGGCCGCCAGCTTGACGGGGTGCTCTCCTCCGCCCGCGCCCTGCCGGCCATTGCCGATGCGGTGAAAGGCGATATTGCGATCCTGGCCGACAGCGGCATCCGTAACGGGCTGGACGTGGTGCGCATGATCGCCCTGGGCGCGGACAGCGTGCTGCTGGGCCGTGCTTACCTGTACGCGCTGGCCACCAGCGGCCAGGCGGGCGTGGCGAATCTGCTGAACCTGATCGAGAAAGAGATGAAGGTGGCGATGACGCTGACCGGTGCGAAAACAATCGGTGAAATCAGCAAAGACTCGCTGGTGCAGGAGCTCAGTAAGCTGCCTGCGGCGCTGGCCCCTCTTTCTCAGGGAAACGCGGCCTGATCTCCCCCGGTTAGCCTCCCCTTCTTCCGCGCCCGACTTCCCCCTCGGGCGCTTTTTTTGTCGAAAATAACACCTGCGTAACATTCTGGATAAGAAAATTTGACATCCACCTGCCGTCCGCAATTGTATAGACAAGCAAATACAAGAACACAAAAACAACATCAGATCGGAGTGGAGCGTATGGCGTATTCAGGTAAGGTGGATATTCAGCAGGTGATCGACGACAGTCCCTTTTCAGGGTTTCACTGGCTTCTTATTGTGCTGGGCTTTCTGGTGCTGGCGATTGATGGGTTTGATACCGCAGCGATGGGTTACATTGCGCCTACGCTGTCGACGGAGTGGGGAATACATAAACAGGATCTGGGGCCGGTGCTGAGTGCGGCGCTGCTGGGGCTGTCGCTGGGTGCCCTGATTGCAGGTCCGGTATCGGACCGGATGGGACGCAAGCGCGTGCTGGTCTTTTCGTGTCTGTTCTTCGGCCTGGCGAGCCTGGGCACGGCCTGGGCGCAAAGTCTGAATACCCTGACGCTATGGCGATTTCTGACCGGTCTCGGGCTGGGTGCCGCGATGCCTAACGCCATCACGCTGATCTCCGAGTTTGCCCCCCAGCGCTGCCGCGCCATGGCAATTAACACCATGTACTGCGGCTTTCCGCTGGGTGCGGCGGGCGGCGAAGCAATCTCGTCCTGGCTTATCCCTCACCATGGCTGGCGAAGCGTGCTGCTGACCGGCGCGATTGCGCCGCTGATTTTAACGGTGCTGCTGGCGCTGCTGTTGCCGGAGTCGGTGAAGTTTCTGGTGCAGCGCGGGAAAGACGTCGCCCAGGTTCGCCGCATCGCCAGCCGGTTCGCCCGCAGCACGCTGGATAGCGTCACGGGCTTTTTCCTCGCCGAGGAGAAAGTCGCGTCGAAAAAAGGCAGCGTGTCGCAGCTGTTTTCCATGCCCTGGCTGCCCGGCACCCTGATGCTGTGGGTCACCTATTTTATGGGGCTGGTGATTTATTACGTCCTGCTGAGCTGGATGCCAACGCTGATGCAGGGGATGGGATATGCGCTGGCGGAATCCGCCTGGCTCACCTCGCTGTTCACCTTCGGCGGCACCGCTGGCATTTTGCTCGCGGGCTGGATGATGGATCGCTGGGAAGCGCACAAGGTGGTCGCGTGTGGTTTCGTGCTGACGATGGGCCTGATTCTTTTACTCGGCATTGAGCATAACCATATCGCCCTGTTTGGCGGGTTAATTTTCCTGATGGGGATCGCGATGAACGGCGCGCAGTCGGGCATGCAGACCCTGGCCGCCACCTTTTACCCTACCGAGTGCCGAGCGACGGGTATCGCCTGGATGCAGGGGATCGGCCGCTTCGGCGGCGTGGCGGGCACCATGACTAGCGCCCAGCTTCTTTCCATGCAGTGGCAGGCGGACAGTATTTTAATGATCCTCAGCGTACCTGCTCTCGTGGCTGCGGCGGCAACCGTCTACAAAATGCTGTATAGCCGCGCGCAGGAGCCGGGCGTCGCCTAGTCCCTCTCTTTTCTGCTATTCTGCCCCCGCAATTAAGGGGGCAGCATGCTTAACATCGTCTTATTCGAACCAGAAATTCCGCCGAACACCGGCAATATTATCCGCCTGTGCGCCAACACCGGTTTTCGTCTGCACATCATTGAGCCGATGGGCTTTACGTGGGACGACAAACGTCTGCGCCGCGCGGGGCTGGACTACCATGAGTTTACCGCCGTCGTTCGTCATCACGATTACGCCGCGTTTCTGGGATCCGAAAAACCACAGCGCATGTTCGCCCTGACCACCAAAGGTACGCCAGCGCACAGCGCCGTAAGCTATCAGGACGGGGATTATCTGATGTTTGGTCCGGAAACCCGCGGCCTGCCGGCCACCATTCTGGATGCCATGCCCGCTGAGCAGAAAATTCGTATTCCGATGATGCCGGACAGCCGCAGCATGAACCTGTCGAATGCGGTGTCGGTGGTGGTGTATGAGGCGTGGCGCCAGCTGGGTTATCCCGGCGCGATATTGCGTAGCTAAAACAGTTCGGGTGGCTTACGCCACCCGATTCGTCGTGTTTAGCCTGCTACCGCGATACGTTTCATATCGGTCATGTAGCCACGCAGTTTCTGGCCCACTTTCTCGATTTCGTGGCTGCGAATCGCTTCGTTGACGTCACGCAGCTGCGCGTTATCAACCGCTCCTTCCGCAATCGCCTGGCCCAGATCGCCCGCTTGCAGGGTGGTCATGAACTCTTTCAGCAGCGGTACGCAGGCGTAAGAGAACAGGTAGTTACCGTACTCGGCGGTATCGGAGATCACCACGTTCATCTCATACAGACGTTTACGGGCGATGGTGTTTGCGATCAGCGGCAGCTCGTGCAGCGATTCGTAGTACGCAGATTCTTCAATGATGCCCGAATCCACCATGGTTTCGAACGCCAGCTCAACGCCCGCTTTCACCATCGCGATCATCAGGACGCCTTTATCGAAGTACTCCTGCTCGGTGATCTTGCCGTCATACTGTGGTGCGGTTTCGAACGCGGTTTTACCGGTCTCTTCGCGCCAGGTCAGCAGTTTCTTATCGTCATTCGCCCAGTCCGCCATCATGCCGGAAGAGAACTCGCCGGAGATAATGTCGTCCATGTGTTTCTGGAACAGCGGCGCCATGATGGTTTTCAGCTGTTCAGAGAGTGCGAACGCGCGCAGTTTTGCCGGGTTGGACAGACGGTCCATCATCAGCGTAATGCCGCCCTGCTTCAGCGCTTCGGTGATGGTTTCCCAGCCGAACTGAATCAGTTTTTCCGCGTATGCCGGATCGGTGCCTTCTTCCACCAGCTTGTCGAAGCACAGCAGAGAGCCGGCCTGGAGCATGCCGCACAGGATGGTCTGCTCGCCCATCAGGTCAGATTTCACTTCCGCAACGAAGGAAGATTCCAGCACGCCCGCACGATGGCCGCCAGTGGCCGCAGCCCAGGCTTTGGCAATCGCCATGCCTTCGCCTTTCGGATCGTTTTCCGGGTGAACGGCGATCAGCGTCGGTACGCCGAAGCCACGTTTGTACTCTTCGCGCACTTCAGTGCCCGGGCACTTCGGTGCCACCATCACCACGGTGATGTCTTTACGGATCTGCTCGCCCACTTCAACGATGTTGAAGCCGTGGGAGTAACCCAGCGCGGCGCCGTCTTTCATCAGCGGCTGTACGGAACGCACAACGTCAGAGTGCTGCTTGTCTGGCGTCAGGTTAACCACCAGATCCGCCTGCGGGATCAGCTCTTCGTAGGTGCCCACTTTGAAGCCGTTTTCGGTCGCTTTACGCCAGGAAGCACGCTTTTCGGCAATCGCTTCTTTACGCAGGGCGTAGGAGATATCCAGCCCGGAGTCACGCATGTTCAGGCCCTGGTTCAGACCCTGTGCGCCACAGCCGACAATGACCACTTTTTTACCCTGAAGGTAGCTCGCGCCATCAGCAAATTCATCGCGCGCCATGAAGCGGCATTTGCCCAGCTGCGCCAGCTGCTGGCGCAAGTTCAGTGTATTAAAGTAGTTAGCCATGGGTGATACCTCGTGATGTTGTGTGTCTTATTGTTCGGTTCGCGTTTCAGCGAGAATGTACCCACATTACAACAGGAAATTTATTGCGGAAATTGATATATTCACAACGTCACATTGCAATTTATGCAATGTAAAAAGAGGGAGTGGAATCGGTGGATTTACGCGATCTGAAAATGTTCCTGCACCTGGCGGAAAGCCGTCACTTTGGCCGTAGCGCCCGGGCGATGCACGTCAGCCCCTCCACGCTGTCGCGCCAGATCCAGCGCCTTGAGGAAGACCTCGGCCAGCCGCTGTTCGTGCGCGATAACCGCACCGTCACCCTCACGGAAGCAGGTGAAGAGCTGCGCATCTTTGCTCAGCAGACGTTATTACAGTATCAGCAGCTGCGGCACACCATCGACCAGCAAGGGCCGTCGCTTTCCGGCGAGCTGCATATTTTCTGTTCCGTGACTGCTGCCTACAGCCATCTTCCCCCCATTCTCGACCGCTTCCGCGCGGAACATCCGTCGGTTGAAATTAAGCTCACCACCGGCGATGCCGCCGACGCGATGGAAAAAGTGGTGACGGGCGAAGCGGATCTGGCGATTGCCGGAAAACCTGAAACGCTGCCGGGGGCGGTGGCGTTCTCGATGCTGGAGAATTTGGCGGTAGTGCTGATTGCCCCGGCGCTGCCCTGCCCGGTGCGCAACCAGGTTTCGGTGGAGAAACCGGACTGGTCCACGGTGCCGTTTATCATGGCCGATCAGGGGCCGGTGCGCCGCCGCATTGAGCTGTGGTTCCGCCGCCAGAAGATCAGTAACCCGTCGATTTACGCCACGGTCGGCGGCCATGAGGCGATGGTATCGATGGTGGCGCTCGGCTGCGGCGTAGCGCTGCTACCGGAAGTGGTGCTGGAAAACAGCCCGGAGCCGGTGCGCAATCGCGTGATGATTTTAGAACGCAGCGACGAGAAAACGCCGTTCGAGCTAGGCGTGTGCGCACAAAAAAAGCGGCTGCATGAGCCGCTTATTGATGCGTTCTGGACGATATTGCCGAACCACTAAAGCCGGGTGGCGCTGCGCTTACCCGGCCTACACGCAGTTCAACCCTTAGAACGTAGGCCTGATAAGCGCAGCGCCATCAGGCATTTTCCCGAACAACCTAACCCGCCAGGAAGAAACGGAACGCCGGGTTGTGGGTTTCGTCATGGCACTCATAGCCCAGCTCGTTCAGGCGCGTTTCGAAATCCGGCTCGTGCTCGCCCAGCTCGAACGCCGCCAGTACGCGGCCATAGTCGGTGCCGTGGCTGCGGTAGTGGAACAGAGAGATGTTCCAGTGCGTGCCCAACGTGTGCAGGAACTTGAGCAGCGCGCCCGGCGATTCCGGGAACTCGAAGCTGAACAGGCGTTCCTTCAGCGGCTTGGATGGACGGCCGCCGACCATGTAACGCACGTGCAGCTTCGCCATCTCGTCGTCGGAGAGATCGACCACGCTGTAACCGCCGTCATGCAGCAGGCTGAGGATCTCTTTGCGCTCCTCCACGCCACGGCTCAGACGCACGCCGACAAAAATGCACGCATCTTTGGCATCGGCAAAGCGGTAGTTGAACTCCGTTACCGAACGACCGCCCAGCAGCTGACAGAACTTCAGGAAGCTGCCCTTCTCTTCCGGAATGGTCACCGCCAGCAGCGCTTCACGCTGCTCACCCAGCTCACAGCGCTCGGAAACGTAGCGCAGACCGTGGAAGTTCACGTTGGCACCGGAAAGCACGTGCGCCAGACGCTCGCCGCGAATATTGTGCTGGGCGATGTATTTTTTCATTCCCGCCAGCGCCAGCGCGCCGGATGGTTCCGCCACCGCACGCACATCCTCGAAGAGATCTTTCATCGCCGCGCAGATAGCGTCGCTGTCGACGGTGACGATATCGTCGAGATACTCCTGGCACAGGCGGAACGTTTCGTCGCCAATGCGCTTCACCGCCACGCCCTCGGCGAACAGCCCGACGCGCGGCAGATCTACCGGATGTCCGGCGTCCAGCGCCGCCTTCAGGCAGGCAGAGTCTTCCGCTTCAACCGCAATCACTTTGATCTGCGGCATCAGCTGTTTGATCAGCACCGCCACACCTGCGGCTAAGCCGCCGCCGCCCACCGGGACGAAAACGCGGTCGAGATGGGCGTCCTGCTGCAACAGTTCCAGCGCCAGCGTACCCTGCCCGGCAATCACCATCGGGTGATCGAACGGCGGCACCCAGGTGAAGCCCTGCTGCTGCGCCAGCTCAATCGCTTTGGCTTTGGCTTCGTCAAAGTTAGCGCCGTGAAGCAGCACTTCTCCGCCGAACCCGCGCACCGCGTCGACCTTGATATCTGCGGTGGCGACCGGCATCACGATCAGCGCCTTCAGCCCCAGACGCGCCGAGGAGAACGCCACGCCCTGCGCGTGATTGCCCGCCGAGGCGGTAATCACCCCGCGCGCTTTCTGCTCGTCCGTCAGCCCGGCCATCATCGCGTAGGCGCCGCGCAGCTTGAAGCTGTGCACCGGCTGCCTGTCTTCACGCTTCACCAGAATGACGTTGTCGAGACGCGAAGAGATTTTGTCCATTTTTTGCAGGGGCGTGACCTGCACCGCTTCATAGACCGGCGCGCGTAGTACCGCTCTCAGGTATTCCGCCCCCTCCGGGGCGGCGGATAAGGGTTGTGACTCGGCCATCATTAGCCCCCCAGTTTAGATTTATCGCGCACCGCGCCTTTATCTGCACTGGTGGCAAGACTCGCGTAAGCGCGCAGGGCGAAGGAGACTTCACGCTGACGATCTTTCGGCGTCCAGGCTTTGTCGCCGCGGGCTTCCTGCGCCTCACGACGGGCCGCAATCTCCTGGTCACTCAGCTTCAGCTGAATGCCGCGGTTCGGAATGTCGATTTCGATCAGGTCGCCATCTTCGATGATCGCGATATTGCCGCCGCTTGCCGCTTCTGGCGAGACGTGGCCAATGGAGAGGCCTGACGTGCCGCCAGAGAAACGACCATCGGTGATCAGCGCGCAGGCTTTGCCGAGGCCCATCGATTTCAGGAAGGTGGTCGGGTAGAGCATCTCCTGCATGCCCGGACCGCCTTTCGGCCCTTCGTAGCGAATGACCACCACGTCGCCTTCCACCACTTTGCCGCCGAGGATAGCGTCTACCGCTTCGTCCTGGCTTTCATACACTTTTGCCGGGCCGGTAAATTTCAGGATGCTGTCGTCCACGCCTGCGGTTTTCACAATGCAGCCATTTTCCGCGAAGTTACCGTACAGCACGGCCAGACCGCCGTCTTTGCTGTAGGCATGTTCCAGCGAGCGAATGCAGCCTTCGGCGCGATCGTCATCCAGCGTGTCCCAGCGGCAATCCTGCGAGAACGCCTGGGTGGTACGGATGCCCGCCGGACCGGCGCGATACATGTTTTTCACCGCGTCGTCTTTGGTCAGCATCACGTCGTACTGCTCCAGCGACTCCGGCAGCGTCAGGCCGAGCACGTTTTTCACGTCGCGGTTCAGCAGCCCGGCGCGATCCAGCTCGCCGAGAATACCAATCACGCCACCCGCACGGTGGACATCTTCCATGTGGTACTTCTGGGTACTCGGCGCGACTTTACACAGCTGCGGCACTTTGCGGGAGAGCTTGTCGATGTCGCTCATGGTGAAGTCGATTTCAGCTTCCTGCGCGGCGGCCAGCAGGTGCAGAACGGTGTTGGTGGAACCGCCCATGGCGATATCCAGCGTCATGGCGTTTTCGAACGCCGCTTTGCTGGCGATGTTACGCGGCAGCGCGCTGGCGTCGTCCTGCTCGTAGTAGCGTTTGGTCAGCTCAACGATGCGCTTGCCCGCGTTAAGGAACAGCTGCTTACGGTCGGCGTGGGTCGCCAGCAGCGAGCCGTTGCCCGGCTGAGACAGGCCCAGCGCTTCGGTCAGGCAGTTCATGGAGTTGGCGGTGAACATCCCGGAACAGGAGCCGCAGGTCGGGCACGCGGAGCGTTCCACCTGGTCGCTCTGCTCGTCAGAGACTTTCGGGTCCGCGCCCTGGATCATCGCATCGACCAGGTCGAGCTTGATGATTTTGTCGGAGAGCTTGGTTTTCCCCGCTTCCATTGGGCCACCGGAGACGAAGATCACCGGGATGTTCAGGCGCAGGGAAGCCATCAGCATCCCCGGGGTGATTTTGTCGCAGTTGGAGATACAGACCATCGCATCGGCGCAGTGGGCATTAACCATGTACTCCACCGAGTCGGCGATCAGCTCGCGCGACGGCAGTGAATAGAGCATTCCCCCGTGGCCCATTGCGATACCGTCATCCACCGCAATGGTGTTGAACTCTTTCGCCACGCCGCCGGAGGCTTCGATTTGCTCGGCAACCAGCTTACCGAGATCGCGCAGGTGCACGTGGCCCGGCACAAACTGGGTGAAGGAGTTCACCACGGCGATAATTGGCTTGCCGAAATCGGCGTCGGTCATTCCGGTGGCGCGCCACAGTGCGCGGGCACCCGCCATATTACGGCCGTGGGTGGTGGTGGCTGAACGATACTTAGGCATGCTTTATTTACTCCCGTCTGACTATTTAATGGGACGGTGCGTGCCGTCCCAAATTTATATTTAGTGATTAACCTGATCCAACCAGCCGTATTTGTCTTCTGTTTCGCCGGTGAACAGGCCGAAGAAGGCTTGCTGAATGCGTTTGGTGACCGGGCCACAGCGGCCTTCGCCCACCTGAATGCCATCGACGCTACGCACCGGCGTAATTTCAGCCGCGGGACCGGACATGAACACTTCGTCAGCCAGGTACAGGGATTCGCGGGACAGTACCTGCTCGCGCACTTCGATACCCAGATCTTTTGCCAGCTTGATGATGGCGTCGCGGGTGATGCCCGGCAGCGCGGACGAAGTGAATGGCGGGGTGAACAGAATGCCGTCTTTCACTTCAAACAGATTTTCACCCGCACCTTCGGAGATGTAGCCATTCACATCCAGCGCGATACCTTCCTGATAGCCGTGACGGCGCGCTTCGCTGCCGACCAGCAGTGAGGAAAGGTAGTTACCGCCCGCTTTAGCCGCAGTCGGGATAGTGTTTGGCGCCACGCGGTTCCAGGAAGAAACCATTGCGTCGATCCCCTGATCCAGCGCTTCCGCGCCCAGGTAGGCGCCCCACGGGAACGCGGCAATGATCACATCGGTGTTATAGCCAGCGGGCGGGTTGACGCCCATGCCGACATCACCCACGAAGACCAGCGGACGAATATAGGCGCTGGTCAGTTTGTTCTGGCGAATCACCTCGCGGCAGGCTTCCATCAGCTCATCAACGCTTTGGGAGACCGGGAAACGATAAATTTTGGCTGAGTCATGCAGACGCTGCATGTGTTCGCGATGGCGGAACACCACTGGCCCTTTGTGAGAGTCGTAGCAACGGATCCCTTCAAACACGGAGGTGCCGTAGTGCAGCGCGTGGGACATCACGTGAACTTTCGCGTCTTCCCAGCGAACCATCTCACCATTGAACCAAATGTAATCAGCTTTTTTTGTCGTCATTTTTTCGTCCTGTCACGCTTAAGCGCGGATTTGTTGTGATGTGGTTGTGCTCTGGCAGATGGCAACATGGGCAACGTCTACCAGTTTTGATAACTGACTAAACAGTAAGTCGACCGGCCGCGGGCTGGCAACGGTTAATTCGATACTGATGTTCTGCGCGTCGGTGGCCGTTTCCATATTCATAGAGCAAATCTGAAAGCCACGGTGGCGAACCACGCGCAATACGCGTTCTAACGTTTCCGGGTTGAAGCGAGCCTGCACGGCGACCTGATGTTGCATCATGATAATTTCTCCAGCATTTGTGAGTTACTGGCACCGGGCGGTACCAACGGCCAGACGTTCTCAAGCTCGTCGATTGAGACATGAAGCAGGTATGGCCCTTCGCTTGACAGCATGGTGTCGAGTGCCGCTTCAACCTGGTCTTTACGGGTGATGTGCTGGCCAGGAATGCCGAAGGCGCTGGCCAGGGTGAGGAAATCGGGGTTATCGGTCAGGGTCGTTTCGCTGTAACGCTCCTGGAAGAACAGCTGCTGCCACTGGCGAACCATGCCTAAACGCTGGTTATCGAGCAAGACGATCTTCAGCGGTAACTGCTTACGCTTCACGGTGCCGAGCTCCTGGACGTTCATCATGAAGGAGCCGTCACCGGAGATACAGATAACGGTATCGTTCGGGCGGGCAACCTGCGCGCCAACGGCTGCTGGCAGACCGAAGCCCATCGTCCCTAACCCGCTCGAGGTGATAAAGTTCTCCGGGCGGGTGTAGGTCATGTGCTGGGCTGACCACATCTGATGCTGGCCGACATCCGTCGTTACCACGCTGTCTGCGGGTTTACGGTCTGACAGCTGTTTCAACAGCAGCGGCGCATAGATGGCGTCGCCTGGGTGATCGTAACGCCACGCGTGTTCAGTACGCATATCAGCGGTGTGCTGACGCCATGGGTTGATATCCAGCGGCTGCTCCAGCGCCGGTAACAGCGCGTTAAGATCGCCCTGCAACGCGACATGCGCCTGACGCAGTTTGTTCATCTCCGCCGGGTCGATGTCCATATGGATCACTTTGGCGTTCGGCGCGAAGGTATTCAGCTTGCCGGTAACGCGGTCGTCAAAACGGGCGCCGACGGCGATAAGCAAGTCGCATTCCTGCACCGCCAGGTTTGCCGCTTTGGTACCATGCATCCCCAGCATGCCGAGGTAGTACGGGTAATCTGCCTCTACCGCACCGAGACCTTTCAGCGTGCAGGTGGCGGGCATTTGCGTGGTCGCAATGAACGCGCGAAGCGCCGGAACAGCCTGCGCCATGCCCACGCCGCCGCCTACGTACAGCATCGGTTGTTTGGCCTGCGCCATCATCTGACGCGCCTCTTCCACCTCTGCATGCGGGAACGCATTATCGCTTTCCACGGTAGAGAAATGCGGCTCCAGATCGCCGAGTGCAACCTGGATATCTTTCGGGATATCAACCAGAACCGGGCCAGGACGGCCAGAGCTGGCAACCTCGAACGCTTCGGCCATCACCCGCGGCAGCTCTTCGAGAGACTGAACGAGGAAGCTGTGTTTGGTGCAGGCCAGCGATAAACCGAGCACATCTACTTCCTGGAAGGCATCGGTGCCGATGAACGGAGAGGCCACCTGGCCGGTGATCGCCACCACGGGTACGGAGTCGAGCAGCGCGTCAGCCAGGCCGGTGATCAGGTTCGTTGCGCCGGGACCTGAGGTGGCCATACAGACGCCGGTTTTACCGGTCGCACGGGCATAACCGATGGCGGCCATCGCTGCGCCCTGCTCGTGTCGGCACAACAGGTGTTCCACGCCGCCGTCATACAGTGCATCGTAAATCGGCATAATTGCGCCACCCGGATAACCGAATACGGTTTCGACTCCCTGCGCGCGCAACGCATGTACTACCCATTGTGCCCCATTCATAGTTAGTTCCCCGTCATAAATCTGGAGAAACAGAATTTTGTGCTAGTCGTCATTCTCTGCTCCTCATTTAAGTTTTTTAGTCATAAAAAAACCCCCGGACCTTTCGGTGCGGGGGTCTTAGTTCGTTAAGGCTTGATTTCTAAGCCTTTCCTCGTCCAAGTGCAGCCCCGCACGGTGGGATAATAATCACCACCACGCTAATCACGACCAGGCTAATCACTCGTAGAAGGGCTGTCATTTTCAGTTCTTTTTGCATCTTGTTCGAAGGAATACCTAAAGAGTTACCACAGATATTTCATCTGACACAAGATTTTTTTATGACCTATATCTGTAGCATGCGAACTATTTCTTTCAAAATCGTTGTTTTATATAGGGAAAAAATAGAAATGAAGATTTTTTTATTTTTTTGTCCTGCTTCATCCGGCAAGGCGCGCATGATTTCTTTTCTGCGAGGCCGATTCCACCGACATGTAAGGATTACATTTTGCCGCTAAAAGGCTGGAACGAGCGCCGTAATTCAGTGAATTAGTGCTAAACAGGAAAAAATGATGCTGGCATAGTCACCGCCAAGGAGGGCTTATGTCACTGTCAGTTGTTTATACACGCGCGGCCATCGGCGTGAAGGCACCGCTTATTTCTGTAGAGGTTCATTTAAGTAATGGACTGCCCGGACTGACGCTGGTCGGCTTACCAGAAACGACCGTTAAAGAGGCGAGGGATCGCGTGCGCAGCGCAATTATTAATAGCGGTTATGCTTTTCCGGCGAAGAAGATCACCATTAACCTTGCGCCCGCCGATTTGCCAAAGGAGGGAGGGCGATATGATTTACCTATTGCTATAGCGCTTCTCGCGGCTTCTGAACAGCTCAATACGCCAGGGCTAAGCTCGTGTGAGTTCGTGGGTGAATTAGCGCTTACAGGCGCGTTAAGAGGCGTTCCCGGAGCAATCTCGGGTGCGCTTGAAGCCATACGCGCGGGAAGACAAATCATTGTGGCCAATGAAAATGCCTCTGAAGTAAGCCTTATCGCCGAAAAGGGGTGTCTTGTCGCGGGACATTTGCAAGAGGTTTGCGCCTGGCTGGAAGGCCGACACGAGCTTGCCGAGCCGCAGGAGAATGACGAGGTGGCGCCAGCTTCGCCCGAGGATCTCAGCGATATTATGGGTCAGGAACAGGGTAAACGGGCGTTAGAGATAACGGCCGCGGGTGGGCATAACCTGTTACTGATAGGTCCGCCAGGCACGGGGAAAACGATGCTGGCGAGCAGATTGAGCGGCCTGTTGCCACCCCTCAATAATCATGAAGCACTGGAAAGCGCCGCGATATTTAGCCTGGTCAGTTCTACGTCGCTGCATAAACAGTGGCGCCGCCGTCCTTTCCGCTCTCCACACCACAGTGCGTCTCTTACCGCGATGGTGGGCGGGGGTTCGATCCCCGGACCGGGTGAAATCTCACTGGCGCACAACGGCATTTTGTTTCTGGATGAATTGCCAGAGTTTGAACGCCGCGTGCTGGATGCATTGCGGGAGCCGATTGAATCCGGCGAAATCCATTTGTCTCGTACACGGGCCAAAATAAGCTACCCTGCGCAGTTTCAGCTAGTCGCGGCGATGAACCCTAGCCCTACGGGTCATTATCAGGGCAATCATAACCGCTGTACGCCGGAGCAGACGCTGCGCTATCTGAGTAAGCTGTCTGGCCCCTTCCTCGACCGTTTTGATTTATCTCTCGAGATCCCCCTGCCCCCGCCCGGTCTGCTGAGGCAAACCGGTATTAGGGGCGAAAGCTCAGCAACTGTGCGTGAACGGGTTATTGCGGCGCAGGCGCGGCAGTATGCTCGTCAGAACAGGCTGAATGCCCGGCTGGATAACAGCGGGATCCGACAGTTTTGTTCTCTTAACGCTGAAGATGCAGGCTGGCTGGAAGAGACACTGACGCGGTTTGGGCTATCCATTCGCGCGTGGCAGCGTTTGTTGAAAGTAGCGCGCACGGTCGCCGACGTGGAGGGCTGCTCCGGAATAGAGAGGCGGCATTTGCAGGAGGCATTAAGTTACCGTGCGATCGATCGGCTGCTGTTGCATCTGCAAAAAATGCTGGCGTAAAAAAAGGGGCCGTAGCCCCTTCTCTTCTTAATCGTCAGACTCGGTGTAGTCTTCTGCACCTTCCATCTGCGGCTTACCGCCAGACAGCGTATGGAAACGCTTAGGACGCTTAATGCGAGCCATATACTTGATCCATACACGTTCTGCATCAGACTGCGGCTCACGCTCACCACGGCAAACAGAGACAAACTGTTTTTCATCTTCGGTTGCCGGTTCACGTTTACCCAGATCCAGCTCGTTAAAGGCATAACCATGGCGCTCAAGAAGTTGAGCTTCTTTGATAGTGAAATCGCCGTGACGAGAGAACCCGCGCGGGTAATGTTTATTGTCGAAAAAACGATTAGTCGTCGTAAAGCTTTCCGCCATCCTACACGCTCCTAATTCTTTGGCCGAGCTATTTATGGCGCGGAGTATTAGTTACGCTTGACAGAGTGTAAAACAAAACATTTAAATCATAACGACAAATAATTTTGTGGAGAAAGATGTGGATACGGAATTGCTAAAAACTTTCCTCGAAGTGAGCAGAACGCGACACTTTGGGCGAGCAGCTGAAGCCCTCTACCTGACGCAGTCAGCAGTCAGTTTTCGTATTCGACAGCTGGAAAATCAACTGGGTGTGAACCTTTTTACCCGCCATCGCAACAATATTCGTTTAACTCCGGCTGGTGAAAAGCTGTTGCCTTATGCAGAAACCCTGATGAATACCTGGCAGGCAGCGCGAAAGGAGGTTGCGCACACCTCCCGGCATAATGAATTCTCGATCGGTGCCAGCGCATCGCTATGGGAATGCATGCTCAGCCAATGGCTTATGCGGCTATATCGCACACACAACCATCTGCAATTTGAGGCGAGGATTGCGCAACGTCAGTCGCTGGTTAAGCAACTCCACGAGCGGCAGCTTGATCTGCTGATCACCACAGAAGCCCCCAAGATGGACGAATTTAGCAGCCAGATTGTTGGACAATTTAGCCTGGCGCTCTATGCATCGGAGCCTGCAATGATGAAGGCCGACCTGAATTATTTACGCCTGGAATGGGGGCCTGATTTTCAGCAACACGAGACGGGGTTAATTGCCAGCGATGATATCCCGCAGCTCACGACAAGCTCAGCGGAGATCGCATGCCAGCATCTTCCCGCATTGAAAGGCTGTACCTGGTTACCTGTTCGCTGGGCGGATAATAAACCTACACTCCATGTTGTCACCGATTCGACAACGCTCTCCAGGCCGCTGTATGCCATTTGGCTGCAAAACAGCGATAAGCAGTCGCAGATAAAAGATCTGTTAAAAACCAGCATACTGGATTAACGCAAAAGCCTGCGGAAACGCAGGCTGCTTATTCTTCAGGAAGGTGTTGAGCTGTTTTGCAGGCAAAAAAAAATCCTTTGCCGAAGCAAAGGATTCTATATGGCAGGGGCGGAGAGACTCGAACTCGCGACACCCGGTTTTGGAGACCGGTGCTCTACCAACTGAGCTACGCCCCTAAAGTTTTTGCCATTAAGCCTGCCGGAAGGGCAGGCTTAATGTCTTAATAAGTGGCGGAACGGACGGGACTCGAACCCGCGACCCCCTGCGTGACAGGCAGGTATTCTAACCGACTGAACTACCGCTCCACCGAATACTTCTGTAACCACCGGATTAATGCACCGGCTTACTACTTAATTTGATGCCTGGCAGTTCCCTACTCTCACATGGGGAGACCCCACACTACCATCGGCGCTACGGCGTTTCACTTCTGAGTTCGGCATGGGGTCAGGTGGGAC
>NZ_JBMKIA010000019.1:0-76257 GCF_049238215.1 Enterobacter cloacae complex sp. IR5441 | reverse complement strand
CGGCATTCTGGCTACACAATAACAAGGGAAGACTTACTCGTGGCTGCAACCCTACTAGCTCAAAATTTATTCACACATGGTTACGCTTTGGGGAAATTATGAGGGGATCTCTCAGAGCTTGGCGTGCTGGAGTCGATGGCGAGCGGACGGCTTTTAATTAACGGAATCGCTGTATTTGCGCCTGAAAGAACGTTTCAGGGGCGTGGGGATATTTTTTATCTGGAAGTGACCAAAGGCATTGCGGAAGCCAGCGCGCCACATAATGTCTGGATCAGTTATTGCGGATTAGAGGAACAAAATGCGGACGTGAAATTATTTATGGAAAAGGCAAGCCATAAAAATATTAACGCAATAATTATCATTGGTACGGATGATTCCACCATATTTAAGCTGGCCAGCACGCTGAATAAACCCTGTGTATTAATTAATTCCGTTGACCGGGACCGGATGCTGGATTCGGTTTCCCCCGATCATCGCGCAATCGGCTTTACCACGATGCAATATCTTTTCGAGCAGGGGCATCGCCGGGTGCTGACCATTACCTGTTTACGCCGGGACACGCTCTATGCCCGGCTGGATGGAATTAAAGAAGCGTACCGGCATTTTCATGTGGCGTTTGAGCCGCAGCGGGATTTACTGGTCACGGAGTGGTTTACCGCTGAAGAGGCTGAGCGCGAGCTGGATGCGTGGCTGTTACGTCACGACAGAGCGCAGTGGCCTGAGGTCATTTTTCCCAACAGCACCAGCATGACCGAGGGTGTGCTGAAGGCGTTACAGCGGCATGGGCTGCGCGTGCCGGAAGACATCTCCATCATCACCACCGATTTTGCGTGGAATTTAGCAAACCGGCTTGAAAAGCCCATTACGGGGATCACGGTGCCCTGTCGGGATTTGGGCATAGAAGCGGTGCATTTGCTGCAAACGCGGCTCAACCGACCACAGGCGCCAGTGTTTAACCTGCTGTTGCAGGGGAAAGTCATTGATTACGGTTCGGTGAGTAATGCCACGCGCCACGCGGCTCGCGTGGCGCTGATGCAGTAATCAGGCCTGCTGGGGAGGCAGGCAAACGCCGATGCCGCCAATGCCGCAGTAGCCATACGGATTTTTATGCAGGTACTGCTGGTGGTCGTCTTCGGCATAGTAGAACGGTTTCGCGGTAGCGATTTCCGTCGTGACCTGACGTTTATCACCGGCCGCCTGCATCGCTTCCTGGAAACGCGTCAGGCTGGCGTGGGCGGCGGCCTCCTGCTCTGGGGTGAGCGGGTAGATGGCCGAACGGTATTGGGTGCCGTGATCGTTACCCTGACGCATACCCTGTGCCGGGTCATGGTTTTCCCAGAACACCTGGAGCAGCTGTTCATAGCTAATGACGCTCGGGTCATACACCACACGCACCGCTTCAGCATGACCGGTTTCACCGGAACAGACTTCGCGGTAGGTTGGGTTAGGCGTATATCCTCCGGTGTAGCCCGCAGCGGTGCTGTACACGCCCGGCAGTTGCCAGAACAGGCGTTCTACGCCCCAGAAGCAGCCCATGGCAAACAGGGCGATCTCCATTCCATCAGGAACGTTTGTCATTGAATGGTTGTTTACGGCGTGTAATGTTGCCACTGGCATAGGGGTGTTGCGTCCCGGTAACGCATCGGCTTGTGATACCAGATGCTTTTTATCGAATAAACTCACGGTGGGGCCTCCCGGGTAGCGTTGTTTCGGTTAAGGTTGTCACGAAGCGTTTAATTGAACACAATAAATGCGATGAATGAGTCTAGATTTAATCATAAGAAATATTTGGGTGTTACACCCTTTTTCAACCCGTAATTTGGGTTTTTGGCTTTCAGGCCGTATTTTGCCGCGGAGCGGCACTGCATTTGCTTCCAGGGTGGAAACAGGGATATTCAGGAGAAAACGTGACAAAGATCCGCCAGTTATGTTTAGTCAGTTTAATGCTGACCAGCGGGATTGCCAGCGCGGCGAATGTCCGTTTGCAGGTTGAGGGGTTATCCGGGGCGCTGGAAAAAAACGTGCGTGCGCAGCTTTCTACCATCCAGAGCGATGAGGTCACGCCGGATCGGCGTTTTCGCGCGCGCGTGGATGACGCCATCCGCGAAGGCTTAAAGGCGTTGGGGTACTACGAACCCACCATCGATTTCGATTTACGCCCGCCGCCGGCGAAAGGACGCCAGGTGTTGATTGCCCGCGTCTCGCCGGGCGAACCCGTCCTGATTGGCGGCACGAACGTGGTGCTGCGCGGCGGTGCGCGCACCGATCGGGACTACCTGGATCTGCTCAGCACCCGTCCGAAAGTGGGCACCGTGCTCAATCACGGGGATTACGATCGTTTTAAAAAATCCTTAACCAGCGTTTCGCTGCGCAAAGGCTACTTCGACAGCCGGTTCAACAAAAGCCAGCTGGGCGTTGCGCTTGAGCGACGTCAGGCATTCTGGGATATCGATTACGACAGCGGCGAGCGCTACCGGTTTGGCGATGTGACCTTCGAAGGATCGCAAATCCGTGACGAGTATCTGCAAAATCTGGTGCCGTTTAAAAAGGGCGACTACTACCAGTCCAGCGACCTGGGCGAGCTGAACCGTCGTTTGTCCGCGACGGGCTGGTTTAACTCCGTGGTGGTAGCGCCGGAATTTGATAAATCCCGTAAAACGAAAGTGTTACCGCTGCATGGCGTGGTCTCTCCGCGCACCGAGAACACCATTGAGACCGGTGTCGGCTACTCCACGGACGTCGGCCCGCGCGTGAAAGCCTCATGGAAAAAACCGTGGATGAACTCCTACGGCCACAGCCTGACCACCAGCGTCAGCCTGTCTGCGCCTGAACAGCAGCTGGACTTCAGCTATAAAATGCCGCTGCTGAAAAATCCGCTTGAGCAATACTACCTCGTGCAGGGCGGCTTTAAGCGTACCGATTTGAACGATACCGAGCAGGACTCGACGACGCTTGCGGTATCACGCTTCTGGGATCTCTCCAGCGGCTGGCAGCGCGCCATTAACCTGCGCTGGAGCCTCGACCACTTTACCCAGGCAAACGTCACCAACACCACCATGCTGCTTTATCCGGGCGTGATGATCAGCCGTACCCGCTCGCGCGGTGGCCTGATGCCGACCTGGGGCGATTCTCAGCGCTACTCCATCGATTACTCCAACACCGCCTGGGGCTCCGACGTAGACTTCTCCGTCTTTCAGGCGCAAAACGTCTGGATCCGCACGCTGTACGACAAACACCGCTTTGTGATGCGCGGTAATCTCGGCTGGATCGAAACCGGTGATTTCGAACGCGTCCCGCCGGATCTGCGCTTCTTCGCCGGGGGCGACCGCAGCATTCGCGGGTATAAGTACAAATCGATCTCACCTGAAAACGACAAAGGCCAGTTGACCGGGGCGTCAAAACTGGCGACTGGCTCGCTGGAGTACCAGTACAACGTCAGCGGCAAGTGGTGGGGAGCGATGTTCGTTGACGGCGGTGAAGCGGTGAACGATATCCGCCGCAGCGATTTCAAAACCGGCGCGGGCGTAGGCGTGCGCTGGCAGTCACCGGTCGGGCCCATCAAGCTCGATTTCGCCGTTCCGGTGGGCGACAAAGACGAACACGGTTTACAGTTTTACATCGGTCTGGGGCCTGAATTATGAGTTTATGGAAGAAGATAAGCCTCGGGGTGCTGATTTTTATCGTATTACTGCTCGGTACGGTGGCGTTTCTGGTGGGCACCACCACGGGCCTGCATTTGCTGTTTAACGCCGCGAACCGCTGGGTGCCGGGGCTGGAAATCGGCCAGGTAACGGGCGGCTGGCGCGATCTGCGCCTGAAAAATATCCGTTATGAACAGCCCGGTGTGGCGGTGAATGCGGGCGAGTTTCATCTGGCGGTCAAGCTCGGCTGCCTGCGGGACAGCCAGCTGTGCGTAAACGATCTGTCGCTAAAAGACGTTAACGTGGCGATAGATTCCAAAAAAATGCCGAAGTCCGAGCCTGTCGAAGAAGAGGACAGCGGCCCGCTGAACCTCTCCACGCCGTACCCGATTGCGCTTTACCGGGTCGCACTGGATAACGTGAATATCAAAATCGACGACACGACGGTATCCGTGATGGATTTCACCTCTGGTCTGCGCTGGCAGGAGAAAAACCTCACTCTGACCCCAACCTCCCTGCAAGGGCTGCTGATTGCGCTACCGAAGGTGGCCGACGTGGCGCAGGAAGAGATCGTCGAGCCGAAGATCCAGAACCCGCAGCCGGAAGAAAAACCGCTGGGCGAAACGCTGAAAGATCTCTTCTCGAAACCGGTTCTGCCGGAGATGACCGACGTGCATCTGCCGCTGAACCTCAATATCGAAGAGTTTAAGGGCGAGCAGTTGCGTCTGACCGGCGATACCGATCTGACGGTCTTCAACATGCTGCTTAAAGTCAGCAGTATCGACGGCAACATGAAGCTCGACGCGCTGGATATTGATACTAACCAGGGGTCGGTCAACGCCTCAGGCAATGCGCTACTGCGTGACAACTGGCCGGTAGATATTACGCTGAACAGCGCCCTGAACATCGATCCGCTGAAAGGCGAAAAGGTGAAGGTGAAAGTCGGCGGCGCGCTGCGCGAGAAGCTGGAGTTCGGCGTGAACCTCTCCGGACCGGTGGATATGGTGCTGCGCGGGCAAACCCAGCTGGCAGAGGCCGGTTTACCGCTCAACCTTGAGGTTGTCAGCAAGCAGCTTTACTGGCCGTTCACCGGCGAAAAACAGTTCCAGGCTGACGATCTGAAGCTGAAGCTGAGTGGCAAAATGACCGACTACACGCTGTCGTTCCGCACGGCAGTGAAGGGGCAGGGGGTACCGCCCGCCGATATCACCCTGGATGCGAAGGGTAACGAGTTGCAGGTTAACCTCGACAAGCTGACCGTGGCGGCGCTGGAAGGAAAAACCGAGCTGACCGCGCTGCTCGACTGGCAGCAGGCGATCAGCTGGCGCGGCGAGCTGAAGCTGACCGGGATCAACACCGCTAAAGAGGTCCCGGACTGGCCGTCAAAACTGGATGGCCTGATCAAAACCCGCGGTAGCCTGTACGGTGGCACCTGGCAGATGGACGTGCCGGAACTCAAGCTCACCGGCAACGTGAAGCAGAACAAAGTCAACGTAGAGGGCTCGCTTAAGGGCAACAGCTATCTCCAGTGGGTGATCCCGGGCCTGCACGTGGCGCTGGGTCGCAACACGGCGGATATTAAAGGCGAGCTGGGCGTGAAAGACCTCAATCTGGATGCCACCATCGACGCGCCAAATCTCGATAACGCCCTGCCGGGTCTTGGCGGCACGGCGAAGGGGTTAGTGAAGGTTCGCGGTACGGTGGAGGCGCCGCAGCTGCTGGCGGACATCACCGCCAATAACCTGCGCTGGCAGGAACTTTCTATTGCCCGCGTGCGTGTCGAGGGAGACGTGAAATCCACCGATCAGATCGGCGGAAACCTGGATCTGCGCGTGGAGCGTATCTCTCAGCCGGACGTGAACATCAGTCTGGTCACGCTGGCGGCAAAAGGTAACGAAAAGCAGCACGATCTCCAGCTACGCGTGCAGGGCGAGCCGGTCTCCGGGCAGCTGCACCTGACGGGCAGTTTTGACCGCCAGGCGACGCGCTGGAAAGGCGTGCTGGATAACACCCGCTTCAGCACGCCGGTCGGCCCGCTGGTGCTGTCGCGGTCTGTCGCGCTGGATTACCGCAACGCGGAGCAAAAGATCAGCATTGGGCCACACTGCTGGACCAACCCGAATGCTGAGCTGTGCGTGCCGCAGACCATTGATGCGGGCGCGGAAGGACATGCGCAGATCAACCTCAACCGTTTCGACCTGGCGATGCTGAAACCGTTTATGCCGGAAACCACCCAGGCCAGCGGGGTCTTCAGCGGCAAAGCGGACGTCGCGTGGGACACCACCAAAGAGGGACTGCCGCAGGGCAGCGTTACCCTCTCCGGGCGTAACGTGAAGGTGACGCAGGAGGTCAATGACGCGCCGCTGCCGGTGGCGTTCGACACCCTGAATGTGAACGCTGACCTGCGTAACAATCGTGCGGAACTGGGATGGCTGATCCGCCTGACCAACAACGGTCAGTTTGACGGACAGGTGCAAATTACCGATCCGCAAGGGCGGCGCAATCTCGGCGGCAACGTCAATATTCGCAACTTCAACCTGGCGATGGTGAATCCGATCTTCTCGCGGGGAGAAAAGGCGGCGGGGATGCTCAGCGCCAACCTGCGTCTGGCGGGGGATGCGCAAAGCCCACAGCTGTTTGGCCAGATGCGGTTAAACGGCGTGGACATTGACGGTAACTTTATGCCGTTCGATATGCAGCCAAGCCAGCTGACGATGAACTTTAACGGCCAAAGCTCAACCCTCAGTGGCTCAGTGCTGACGCAGCAGGGACAAATCAACCTGAGCGGTGACGCAGACTGGAGCCAGCTCGACAACTGGCGCGCCCGTATTGCGGCCAAGGGCAGCAGGGTGCGTATCACGGTACCGCCGATGGTGCGCCTGGACGTGTCGCCAGACGTGGTCTTTGAGGCAACGCCGAGTCTCTTCACCCTGGACGGCCGTGTTGACGTACCGTGGGCGCGCATCGTGGTTCACGAGGTGCCGGAAAGCGCGGTTGGCGTCTCCAGTGACGAAGTTATGCTCAATGAAAATCTGAAACCTGTTGAACAGAAGAGCGCTGGCATACCGATCAATAGTAATCTTATCGTGCACGTGGGGAATAACGTGCGTTTGGACGCGTTTGGGCTGAAGGCGAGACTCACGGGTGACCTGAAAGTGGCGCAGGATCAACAGGGACTTGGCCTCAATGGACAAATCAATATTCCTGAAGGGCGCTTCCATGCCTACGGGCAGGATTTGATTGTGCGTAAAGGCGAGCTGCTGTTCTCCGGTCCACCGGATCAGCCGGTACTCAATATCGAAGCGATCCGTAACCCGGAAGCCACCGAAGATGATGTGATTGCAGGCGTGCGCGTGACGGGCTCCGCCGATGAACCTAAGGCAGAGATCTTCTCTGACCCGGCCATGTCGCAACAGGAAGCGCTCTCTTACCTCCTTCGCGGCCAGGGTCTGGATAGCCAACAGGGCGATGGTGCGGCAATGACATCAATGTTAGTCGGTCTGGGGGTTGCACAAAGTGGTCAGGTTGTGGGTAAAATCGGCGAGACGTTTGGCGTAAGCAATCTGGCGCTGGACACTCAGGGCGTGGGTGACTCTTCGCAGGTAGTGGTCAGCGGCTATGTACTGCCGGGTCTACAGGTAAAATATGGCGTGGGGATCTTTGACTCACTGGCTACACTCACGTTACGTTATCGCCTGATGCCTAAGCTATATCTGGAAGCAGTGTCCGGCGTAGACCAGGCACTTGATCTGCTCTATCAGTTTGAGTTTTAGCAATGCGAATATTTGTTTACGGCAGTTTACGAACCAGGCAAGGCAACAGCCACTGGATGACCAACGCCCAGTTGCTGGGAAATTACACAATCGAAAACTACCAGTTGTACAGTCTGGGCCACTATCCAGGCGCGGTTCCGGGGAACGGAACGGTACAGGGTGAGGTTTATCGTATTGATAATGCCACGCTGGCCGAACTTGATGCCTTGCGCACCAGGGGCGGTGAATACGCTCGCCAGTTGATCCAGACGCCTTACGGCAGTGCATGGATGTACGTGTACCAACGTTCGGTCGACGGGTTAACGTTGATTGAAAGCGGTAACTGGTTAGACAGAGACCAGTTCTGAAAAAAGACAACGCCACCGTAAGGTGGCGTTGTCTTTTTGCGCCTCTTGCTGATTGTAGGCCCGTGCAAGCGTAGCGCCGCCGGGCGAAACTCTCCAGCCACAAAAAAGCCCCGACGCGCGGGGCTTAGTCTCAGCAGTAAGAATTACTTCTTAGCAGCACGCTCGAAGGAGGCGATGATTTCTGCTTTCGCCGCTTCTGCGTTATCCCAGCCTTCAACTTTAACCCATTTGCCTTTTTCGAGATCTTTGTAGTGCTCGAAGAAGTGGGCGATCTGCGCTTTCAGCAGCTCTGGCAGGTCGTTCACATCTTTAATGTGATCGTACTCTTTGCTCAGCTTGGTGTGCGGTACGGCAACCAGTTTCGCATCTTCACCCGCTTCGTCAGTCATTTTCAGCACGCCAACAGGACGGCAGCGAATGACGGAGCCTGGCTGCAATGGGTATGGCGTTGGGACCAGTACGTCAACCGGGTCACCGTCCAGAGACAGAGTGTGGTTGATGTAGCCGTAGTTGCACGGATAGAACATGGCGGTAGACATGAAACGGTCAACGAACAGCGCACCGGTGTCTTTGTCGATTTCGTATTTGATTGGATCTGCGTTGGCCGGGATTTCGATCACAACGTAGATGTCTTCTGGCAGTTCTTTACCCGCAGGGACGTTGAGTAAGCTCATGTCGGTGTCCTTTAAAATGGATGGTAAACAAGTGGCAGGTATTATAGCCAACTGGCGCTGAAAGTCTCCGCCTGTTTTCGTCTTCTCTCCCTCGCGCCTTCACTTTTCAGACCGTTTCCATGACAGGATAATCCATAAACTCAGCCGCATTTTAAATGTTGAAATGAAAGCGATTACAAACTTGTGATTAACGTTTTATTCACTTTTCTGAAGTGTGATGTAACGCAATCCGTAACATATTCCATTGGCTATAGTTCATCCGCGGAACATCTTTTAACCAACAATAACCTACCCTACGAGGACGTTCATATGTGGAAGCGCTTACTTCTTGTTACAGCAGTTTCGGCAGCCATGTCGTCTATGGCGATGGCCGCACCCTTAACCGTTGGATTTTCGCAGGTCGGATCTGAATCTGGCTGGCGCGCCGCTGAAACGAATGTGGCGAAAAGTGAGGCCGAAAAGCGCGGTATTACGCTGAAAATCGCCGATGGTCAGCAAAAGCAAGAGAACCAGATTAAAGCGGTGCGCTCGTTTATCGCTCAGGGCGTGGATGCCATCTTTATTGCCCCGGTTGTCGCCACGGGCTGGGAGCCGGTGCTGAAGGAAGCCAAAGATGCTGAAATTCCGGTCTTCCTGCTCGACCGTTCCATCGACGTAAAAGACAAATCTCTCTATATGACCACCGTCACCGCCGATAACGTGCTGGAAGGCAAACTGATTGGTGACTGGCTGGTGAAGCAGGTGGATGGCAAGCCGTGTAACGTGGTTGAGTTGCAGGGCACCGTCGGGGCGAGCGTGGCTATCGACCGTAAGAAAGGTTTCGCGGAGGCCATCGCCAAAGCACCAAACATCAAAATCATCCGTTCTCAGTCCGGCGACTTCACCCGTAGCAAGGGTAAAGAGGTCATGGAAAGCTTCATCAAGGCAGAAAATAACGGCAAAAATATCTGCATGGTTTATGCCCACAACGACGACATGGTAATCGGCGCCATCCAGGCCATCAAAGAAGCGGGCCTGAAGCCGGGCAAAGATATCCTCACCGGCTCGATCGACGGCGTACCGGACATCTACAAAGCGATGATTGACGGCGAAGCGAACGCCAGCGTGGAGCTGACGCCAAATATGGCGGGCCCGGCATTCGATGCGCTGGAGAAATTCAAGAAAGACGGCACCCAGCCTGAGAAGTTGACCATCACCAAATCCACGCTCTACCTGCCGGACACGGCGAAAGAAGAGTTAGAGAAGAAGAAAAATATGGGCTACTGATCCAGTGAAATTGCCGGGTGGCGCTGCGCTTACCCGGCCTACGATACGCTCTTTTGTAGGCCGGATAAGCGTAGCGTCATCCGGCCTGATGCAGGGGGAAACCATGACCACCGAACAACACCAGGAAATCCTCCGCACAGAGGGCCTGAGTAAATTTTTCCCTGGCGTTAAGGCGCTGGATAACGTTGATTTCAGCCTGCGGCGTGGGGAGATCATGGCGTTGCTCGGCGAAAACGGGGCGGGGAAGTCGACGCTGATTAAAACCCTGACCGGGGTCTATCACGCCGATCGCGGCGCTATCTGGCTGGAAGGTAACGCCATTTCGCCCAAAAACACCGCGCATGCCCAGCAACTGGGGATCGGCACGGTCTACCAGGAAGTGAACCTGCTGCCAAACATGTCGGTAGCGGATAACCTGTTTATTGGCCGCGAACCCAGACGTTTTGGCCTGCTGCGCCGCAAAGAGATGGAAGCGCGCGCCGCGAAGCTGATGGAATCGTATGGCTTCTCTCTCGACGTGCGCGAACCGCTGAACCGTTTTTCCGTAGCGATGCAGCAGATCGTCGCGATCTGTCGCGCTATCGATCTCTCGGCGAAAGTGCTGATCCTCGATGAACCCACCGCCAGCCTCGATACCCAGGAAGTGGAGATGCTTTTTACCCTGATGCGCCAGCTGCGTAATCAGGGCGTCAGCCTGATTTTCGTGACGCATTTCCTCGATCAGGTTTACGAGGTGAGCGACCGTATAACGGTGCTGCGCAACGGCAGCTTTGTCGGCTGCCGGGAAACCCGCGAGCTGCCGCAGATAGAGCTGGTCAAAATGATGCTGGGCCGCGAGCTCGAGACCAACGCGCTTCAGCGCGCGGGCCGTACGCTGCTGAGCGAAAAACCGATCGCCGCGTTTCACGATTACGGCAGAAAAGGGACCATCGCGCCGTTTAACCTCGAGGTACGCCCCGGTGAAATTGTGGGTCTGGCGGGGCTGTTAGGCTCCGGGCGCACCGAAACCGCCGAAGTCATCTTCGGGATCAAACCTGCCGACAGCGGAACGGCGCTGATCAAAGGCAAACCACAAACGCTACGTTCACCGCATCAGGCGTCGTGCCTCGGCGTGGGCTTCTGCCCGGAGGACAGGAAAACGGACGGGATTATTGCCGCCGCCTCGGTGCGGGAAAACATCATTCTGGCGCTACAGGCCCAGCGCGGCTGGCTGCGTCCGATCCCTAAGCGCGAGCAGAATGCGATTGCCGAGCGCTTCATCCGCCAGCTCGGTATACGTACCCCGAGCGCGGAACAGCCCATCGAGTTCCTCTCGGGCGGTAACCAGCAGAAGGTTCTCCTCTCGCGCTGGCTGCTCACCAAGCCGCAATTCCTGATCCTCGACGAGCCCACGCGCGGTATCGACGTGGGCGCGCACGCCGAAATCATCCGGCTTATCGAAACGCTCTGCGCCGACGGTCTGGCGCTGCTGGTGATCTCATCTGAGCTGGAGGAGCTGGTCGGCTATGCCGATCGCGTCATCATCATGCGCGATCGCAGGCAGGTGGCAGAGATCCCGCTGGATAAACTGTCGGTACCGGCGATCATGAATGCCATCGCGGCGTAAGGAGTCAAATGTGATGTCCCGTTCTCTTTCGCAAACTGGCGAAGCGAAGCGCCGCTTCACCTGGCCGACCGGCACGCCGCAAATCGTGGCGCTGCTGCTGGTGCTGCTGGTGGATAGCCTGGTGGCTCCGCATTTTTTCCAGATCGTCGTGCAGGATGGCCGCCTGTTTGGTAGCCCGATCGACATCTTAAACCGTGCCGCGCCCGTGGCGCTGCTGGCGATTGGTATGACGCTGGTCATTGCCACCGGCGGGATCGACCTCTCCGTCGGTGCGGTAATGGCGATTGCGGGCGCCACCGCCGCCTCGATGACCGTCGCCGGGCACAGCCTGCCAGTGGTTCTGCTGGCCGCGCTGGGCTCCGGTGTATTAGCCGGGCTATGGAACGGCATTCTGGTCGCAGTGCTCAAGATCCAGCCGTTTGTCGCGACGTTGATTTTGATGGTGGCCGGGCGCGGTGTGGCGCAGCTTATCACCTCCGGTCAAATCGTCACCTTTAACTCCCCGAGCCTGGCGTGGATCGGCAGCGGTAATTTTCTGTTCTTCCCGACGCCGGTGATCGTCGCGCTGGTGACGCTGGTGGTGTTCTGGCTTTTCACCCGCAAAACGGCGCTCGGGATGTTTATCGAAGCGGTGGGGATTAACATTCGGGCCGCGAAAAACGCCGGGGTAAATACGCGGCTGATGGTGATGCTGACTTACGTGCTGAGCGGCGTCTGTGCTGCGATTGCCGGGGTGATCGTGGCCGCCGATATTCGCGGAGCGGATGCCAATAACGCCGGACTCTGGCTCGAGCTGGATGCGATCCTCGCGGTGGTTATCGGCGGTGGATCGCTGATGGGCGGACGTTTTAATCTGCTGCTCTCGGTGGTGGGGGCGTTGATTATTCAGGGTATGAATACCGGTATTTTGCTCTCCGGGTTCCAGCCGGAGCTGAATCAGGTCGTCAAAGCGGTCGTGGTGCTTATCGTACTTATCGTGCAGTCGCCGCGCTTTATCACTCTCATTAAGGGGAACCGCGGTCATGATAAAACGTAATTTGCCGTTAATGATCACGCTGGGCGTGTTCGTGCTGGGGTACCTCTATTGCCTGACCCAGTTCCCGGGCTTCGCCTCCACGCGGGTGATTTGCAACATCCTGACGGACAATGCCTTTTTAGGCATTATCGCCGTCGGCATGACGTTTGTGATCCTCTCCGGCGGGATCGACCTCTCCGTTGGGTCGGTGATCGCCTTTACCGGCGTGTTCCTTGCCAAGGCGATTGGCTTTTGGGGGATTCCGCCGCTGCTGGCTTTTCCGCTGGTGCTGGTCATGGGCTGCGCGTTCGGCGCCTTTATGGGGCTTTTGATCGATGCGCTGAAAATCCCGGCCTTTATCATCACCCTCGCCGGGATGTTCTTCCTGCGCGGCGTGAGCTATCTGGTGTCAGAGGAGTCAATTCCGATTAACCATCCGATCTACGACACGCTCTCCAGCCTGGCGTGGAAAATTCCCGGCGGGGGACGCCTGAGCGCAATGGGGCTGCTGATGCTGGGCGTGGTGGTGATCGGGATCTTCCTCGCCCACCGTACCCGGTTTGGTAACCAGGTTTATGCCATTGGCGGCAGCGCCACGTCCGCGAACCTGATGGGAATTTCCACGCGCAGCACCACTATCCGCATCTACATGCTTTCGACCGGGCTGGCCACGCTCGCGGGGATTGTCTTCTCGGTTTATACCCAGGCAGGCTATGCCCTGGCGGGGGTGGGCGTTGAGCTGGATGCCATTGCCTCGGTGGTGATTGGCGGTACGCTGCTCAGTGGCGGAGTGGGGACGGTGCTCGGCACGCTGTTTGGCGTGGCGATCCAGGGGCTGATTCAGACCTATATCAACTTCGACGGCACGCTCAGCTCCTGGTGGACCAAAATCGCCATCGGCATTCTGCTGTTTATTTTCATCGCGCTTCAGCGCGGCCTGACGGTGCTGTGGGAGAACCGCCAGAGCTCGCCTGTTACCCGGGTGAATACCTCTGTAACAGGGCGATAACATGCTGAAATTGCTTAAACTCTAAACATTTTCCGGTAGCGGCCGATACTCTTTTTTTATGCCCAGAAATATCTCGCTACCGGAAATAACATCATGCTTAAAACGCTATCGATTCGTACCGGCTTGCTCTCTTTACTGGCCGTTATGACCCTTCTGCTGCTGATTGTCAGCGGCATCGGCATTTATGCCCTTACACAAAGTTCCGCTTCTCTCCAGCGCATCAATCATCTTCAGGGTGAACAGATGGTGCAGCTGAATGCCGGCTATACGCTGATCCTGCGCGCGCGTAACGAAGCGGGGCAGGCCGTCCGCATGATGGAGGTCGGCCTGCTGGACGATGCGGCCAGGGCGGTCAAAACCATTAACCAGGAAGTGGCGCTGGCACAGAAAACGCTGAAGGACGTGATCGGCAGCGGCGTGGCGGATGAGCAGGGGCAAAAGCTGCTGGATAACGTTGCCGCGAGTCTGGCGGTGTACAACCAGCAGGGTATCAGCCCGATGCTGAAAGCCCTGAACGAGCAAAGCGCGGACAGCTATTACGATCTGCTGGAAAACAAGCTGGTCCCGGTGGCGAAGCAGTTTGATAACGATATGCAGGCGTTCCAGGCATGGAGCGAGGCGCGCGGTAAAGCGGAGGTGAGCGCCGTGCAGGCGAGTAAAACCCGCGTGCTGATCCTGATTATCGTCGCGGCGCTGCTGACGGCTGGCATTATCGTGCTGGCCTGGCTGGTGCTGCGCCATATGCTGCTCAAGCCGCTTTCAGCCTCGATTGCCCAGCTGGAACATGTGGCGGCCGGGGATTTAACCCATACCCTGAACGCGCCGGCGAGCCAGGAATTTAATCGCCTTAACGCGGCGATCGAAGGGATGCGCCAGTCGCTGATGGACTCGGTTCTGCGGGTGCGTGACGCCAGCTCGCAGATTGATACCGGCAGCCGCGAGCTGACGGCCGGGAATATGAACCTGGCCCAGCGCACGGAATCCACCGCCACCTCGCTGGAGCAGACGGCCGCCAGCATGGAAGAGATCACCGCCACGGTGAAACTTAACGCCGATAACGCCGAGCAGGCGCACCAGCTGGCGAAGTCGGTCTCCGATACCGCCGATCACGGCAGTGAAATGGTCTGTTATGTCATTGAGAAGATGCGCGACATCTCCGGCAGCTCGGCGCGCATCGCCGATATCCTGAGCGTCATCGACGGCATTGCCTTCCAGACCAATATTCTGGCGCTGAACGCCTCCGTTGAAGCGGCGCGTGCGGGTGAGCAGGGGCGAGGTTTTGCGGTCGTGGCGGGTGAGGTGCGTAATCTCGCCAGCCGCAGTGCTGATGCGGCGAAAGAGATCCGCTCGCTTATCAGCGATTCGCAAACCCACGTGAACGAGGGCAGCGAGCTGGCGCAGCAGGCCGGTGAGACGATGGACGAGATCGCTACCGAAGTGCTGCGTATGACCAAACTGATGCGTGAAATTGCGACGGCGTCCCAGGAGCAGAGCCGCGGTATTGAGCAGGTGAATATCGCCGTCAATCAGATGGATGAAACGGCGCAGCAAAATGCGGCGCTGGTCCAGCAATCATCTGCGGCAACTCGTTCCCTGGAGGAACAGTCGCGCGAGCTGATGGAAGCGATGGCCTCCTTCAAGCTGACGATGCAAACGGCCTGAAAAAAAGGGAGCCTGCCTGGCTCCCCTTTTCGTGCGTTACGCGTCCGGGAATTCGCGGATCATGCGTTCAACGTCATCCACCATATGGCGGTTGCCGACGAAGAATGAACGGCGCTGGTGCAGGCTTTCCGGCACGATATCCAGAATACGCTCTTTACCGTCGCTCGCCTTGCCGCCTGCCTGTTCGGCCAGGAACGCCATCGGGTTGCACTCGTACAGCAGACGCAGTTTTCCGTCCGGGTGGCTGGCGGTGCTTGGGTAGAGGTAAATACCGCCCTTCAGCAGGTTACGGTGGAAATCCGCCACCAGCGAGCCGATGTAACGCGAGGTGTATGGGCGCTGGGTGGCTTTATCCTCTTCCTGGCAGAATTTGATGTACTTCTTCACGCCGTTCGGGAATTTGATGTAGTTGCCTTCGTTGATGGAGTAGGTGTTGCCCTTCTCCGGGAAGCGCATACGCTCCTGGCACAGGCAGAACACGCCCAGGGACGGATCGTAGGTAAAGGCGTGTACGCCGCAGCCGGTGGTGTACACCAGCATGGTGGACGAGCCATACACCACATAACCGGCAGCAACCTGTTTACTGCCCGGTTGCAGGAAGTCTTCTTCCGTCACCGGTGTGCCAACCGGCGTGACGCGACGGTAGATGGAGAAAATGGTACCGACAGAAACGTTAACGTCGATGTTGGAGGAGCCGTCCAGCGGATCCATCAGAACAACGTATTTCGCGTGTTCACACCCTTCGAATACGACGATCTCATCTTCTTCTTCAGAGGCGATACCCGCAACGATGTCGCGCGCGCGCAGTGCAGCTTTCAGTTTTTCATTGGCGAACAGGTCGAGTTTCTGCTGAACCTCACCCTGAACGTTCTCGGCACCGCTGGCACCCAGGATATCGACCAGACCGGCCTTGTTGATATCGCGGTGGATGATCTTAGCGCCCAGCTTTATTGCCGACAGCAAAGCAGTGAGCTCACCCGTAGCATGAGAGAACTCGTGCTGCTTCTCGACAATAAATTCACCTAACGTTTTCATAACACTTTCCCTGCATCTTATGTTGAGTAAAGCGGTTGATGTCCAACAATCTTAACAAACATTCAAATATTAGCGCAGAGGTGAATCGCGCCAGCAAAATACGGATTTACCTGAAATGCGTTTCACAGCCGCTGACATGTGAGTAAAATGTGCGCCACATTGAAGAAGGATAGTGACGTATGCGCATTCATATATTGGGGATTTGTGGCACTTTCATGGGCGGACTGGCAATGCTGGCGCGCTCGCTGGGCCATGAAGTGACAGGTTCGGACGCCAATGTGTATCCGCCGATGAGCACGCTGCTCGAGAAGCAGGGAATTTCTCTGATTCAGGGATATGACGCCAGCCAGCTGGAGCCGCAGCCGGATCTGGTGATCGTGGGTAACGCCATGACCCGTGGGAATCCATGCGTTGAAGCGGTGCTGGAACGCAATATCCCGTACATGTCTGGCCCGCAGTGGCTGCATGATTTTGTCCTGCGCGACCGCTGGGTTGTCGCCGTTGCCGGGACGCACGGCAAAACCACCACCGCCGGTATGGCGACCTGGATCCTCGAAGCCTGCGGCTACAAGCCGGGCTTCGTGATCGGCGGCGTACCGGGGAATTTCGACGTCTCCGCGCGTCTGGGCGACAGCCCGTTCTTTGTGATTGAAGCGGATGAATACGACTGCGCGTTCTTCGACAAGCGCTCCAAGTTCGTGCATTACTGCCCACGCACGCTGATCCTCAACAACCTTGAGTTCGATCACGCGGATATCTTTGACGACCTGAAAGCGATTCAGAAACAGTTCCACCATCTGGTGCGCATTGTTCCGGGTCAGGGCCGCATTATCCTGCCGGAGAACGACATCAACCTGAAGCAGACTATGGCGATGGGGTGCTGGAGCGAGCAGGAGCTGGTTGGCGAGCAGGGGCATTGGCAGGCGAAAAAGCTCAACGCGGATGCCTCCGAATGGGAAGTGCTGCTCGACGGTGAGAAAGTGGGCGAGGTGAAGTGGGGCCTGGTGGGCGAGCACAACATGCACAACGGCCTGATGGCGATCGCCGCGGCGCGTCACGTGGGCGTACTGCCTGCGGATGCCGCCAATGCGCTGGGCTCGTTTATCAACGCCCGTCGCCGTCTGGAGCTGCGCGGTGAAGCCCACGGCGTTACCGTGTATGACGATTTCGCGCACCACCCAACGGCCATTCTGGCGACGCTTGCCGCATTGCGTGGCAAAGTTGGCGGCACCGCGCGCATTCTGGCCGTGCTGGAACCGCGTTCGAACACCATGAAAATGGGTATTTGCAAAGACGATCTCGCACCGTCCTTAGGGCGTGCCGACGAGGTCTTCCTGCTGCAACCGCAGCATATTCCGTGGCAGGTGGCCGAAGTGGCAGACGCCTGCATTCAGCCGGCGCACTGGAGTGCGGACGTGGATGTCTTAGCGGATATGGTGGTGAAAGCCGCACAGCCTGGCGATCACATTCTGGTGATGAGCAACGGTGGGTTTGGTGGGATCCATCAGAAGCTGCTGGACGGTCTGGCGAAGAAAGCCGCGGCCGCAGAGTAAAAAAAGCCCGGTGGCGCTAGCGCTTACCGGGCCTACATTTTTTCGCACGACCTTGTAGGCCGGATAAGGCGTTTACGCCGCCATCCGGCGCAAACCCGCACAGATTACTCTTCGTTCTCAGACAGCTCGCGCAGATACTGGAAAATCAGGCGCGCAGACTTCGGCGGCTTATTCCCTTCTTTCTCTTTCTTCGCGTTGCGGATCAGCGATCGCAGCTGCTGGCGGTCGGCATTCGGCCACAGGTTCAGCACTTCAGGTACCGCGTCATCACCCTGCTCGATCAAACGATCGCGGATCTGCTCCAGCTTATGGAACAGCGCAACCTGCTGGTTGTGGCGGTTTTTCAGTTTGTCCAGCGCCTGACGGATCGGCTCCACGTCGCGCTGACGCAGCAGTTTACCGATAAGCTGAAGCTGGCGGCGACGCCCTTCTTTCTTGATTTTCTGTGCCAGTTCAATGGCATCACGCAGATCCTGGTCGAGCGGGATCTTATCCAGCGCGTTTTTACCCAGTTCTACCATTTCTGCGCCAAGCTGTTTTAACTCTTCGGCGTCACGTTTAATTTCACTTTTACTGACCCAGATGATCTCATCATCTTCGTCTTCGATGTCATCACCGGGAACGTCGTCGAGCCAGTCTTCGGGCTGCTTAGTCATGTCAGGCTCCTTAAAAAAAGAGGCTAATGTTACCAGTTAAGACGCGCACTGAAAAACGGTTCTCTGTTAGACTTCACTTAACTCTCTCTTACAGTATGGCATTTGCGATGAAAGTAACCTCACAAGTTGAAGCGCAGCGTAAGATCCTGGAAGAAGCCGTCTCCACCGCGCTGACGCTCGCTTCAGGTAAATCAGATGGCGCCGAAGTGGCGGTCAGCAAAACCACCGGCATTAGCGTGAGCACCCGCTATGGCGAAGTGGAGAATGTAGAATTTAACAGCGATGGCGCGCTGGGGATCACGGTGTATCACCAGAATCGTAAAGGCAGCGCGTCGTCTACCGATCTGAGCCCGGATGCCATCGCCCGTACGGTGCAGGCGGCGCTGGATATCGCGCGTTACACCTCCCCGGACCCTTACGCTGGCGTGGCCGATAAAGAGCTGCTGGCGTTTGACGCGCCGGATCTCGATCTGTTCCATCCCGCGGAAGTGACGCCGGATGAAGCCATTGAGCTGGCCGCGCGAGCCGAGCAGGCCTCTTTGCAGGCTGACAAACGCATCACCAATACCGAAGGCGGCAGCTTTAACAGCCACTACGGCATTAAAGTGTTTGGTAACTCCCATGGCATGTTGCAGGGGTACTGCTCAACCCGCCACTCGCTTTCCAGCTGCGTCATCGCCGAAGAAAACGGCGATATGGAGCGTGATTACGCGTATACCATTGGCCGCGCGCTGGGAGATTTGCAGTCTCCGGAGTGGGTGGGAAAAGCGTGCGCCGAACGCACGCTGTCACGCCTTTCGCCGCGTAAACTCTCCACCATGAAAGCGCCGGTCATTTTTGCCAACGAAGTGGCAACCGGCCTGTTTGGTCATCTGGTGGGAGCGATTGCGGGCGGTTCGGTGTACCGTAAATCGACCTTCCTGCTCGACTCGCTGGGCAAGCAGATCCTGCCGGAATGGCTGACCATCGAAGAGCACCCACACCTGCTGAAAGGGCTGGCCTCTACGCCGTTCGACAGCGAAGGCGTGCGCACGGAACGTCGTGATATCGTGAAAGACGGCATTCTGACCCAGTGGCTGCTGACCAACTACTCCGCGCGTAAGCTGGGGCTGAAAAGCACCGGGCACGCGGGCGGCATTCATAACTGGCGCATTGCCGGACAGGGCCTGAATTTTGAACAGATGCTGAAAGAGATGGGCACCGGCCTGGTGGTCACCGAGCTGATGGGGCAGGGCGTGAGCGGTATCACCGGCGACTACTCTCGCGGTGCAGCGGGCTTCTGGGTCGAAAACGGTGAAATTCAGTATCCGGTGAGCGAAATCACCATCGCCGGCAACCTGAAGGACATGTGGCGCAATATTGTTACGGTCGGTAACGATATTGAAACACGCAGCAATATTCAGTGTGGTTCTGTATTACTGCCGGAGATGAAAATCGCCGGGCAATAATCCCCGTAAAAGCGTGATTAATAATAAAAAAAAGGAAGTGAGCAATGCGTAAACACCTGTTAGCGATCGTCGCGGCTTCAACGCTGGTTCTTGGCTCGTCTGCGTTTGCTGCCGATCTCGAAGACAACATGGACATCCTCAGTGAAAACCTGAAGGTGGTGCAGAAAACGGACAATGCGGCGGACATGAAAGACGCATTGACTAAAATGCGTGAAGCCGCGCTGGATGCGCAAAAAGCGACGCCGCCGAAGCTGGAAAGCAAAGCGGCAGACAGCGCCGAGATGAAAGACTACCGCCACGGTTTTGACGTGCTGCTCGGCCATATTGACGGCGCGCTGAAGCTGGCGAACGAAGGCAAAGTGAAAGAAGCCCAGGCGGCAGCCGATCAGTTTGTCGCGACCCGCAACACGTACCACAAAAAGTATCGTTAATTGGGTGCCTGAGCTGTACGTCCTCTCCCCGTATGCGGAGGCGCATGATGCGCCCCCGCATCGTTGCTCCCTACTTGCCGGAGCGACAATCCATCCGCGCTGTCACTTCAAGCGAGCCGTTACGAAAACGGATCTCGCACAGTGTTTTCCTCGTCACCAGCGTTAAGATGATTATTGTCAAAGAAATAATCATCAAAACCCCGATACTTGGGTTTCTGCGTTTCATGGATGCCTCCTTGCTTTTAAGCGGGCGAGGTAGCGAACTCCACGGTGTGACGTGTCGTTTCGAGCCCCCGCCCTGATTTTTTATCAGGCGGGGCTTTCCACTTTCCGTCCCATGCCTGAGACGGTCAGTCTCAAGCACCCGCCGCCACTCTAGCGGATCCCCATAAGAAAACCTTATCCACGTCACATTTCTACGAGCCTGCTCGTAATCTTTTCCACTCCGCTTACCAGACTAATGCCGCGTAATAGCGTGATATTCATCACGTAAATCCAGCGATTTATACAGATTCACCGCATTTATGTGGCACAGATCACTGCCGCTGCTCGCCTTTCCACTTCGAAGTGGAAAACAACTCGCTACAAACAATTCCCCCTCGACGTTAGTTTTATTCCAGAGCCATTAACGGGGTAAGACGAGTGATTAACGGAGCGGTAATGAACGACGTTGGGGAACAGGCGGTGCAAACAGAACAGCTCGCGAACACCATGCTTCAGCAGGTCTACGCCCTGCTGGCCCGGCACAACATCATTCCCAACGCGGTACAGGAGCAGATGCTGACCTCCCACGTTCGCGCAATGGCGCACCGGTCCGTGACCGGCGAGCCGCTGCCGGAGGTTGAAGCAGAGCTGTTCGACGAAATTTCACCAGATTCAATGCAACTCGCCCGTGAAGTGGTAGCGCAGTTCGGCAACCTTCCTGATGAAGAGGCCTGGCTGCTCTCCGTTCACTTCGAAGTCGCGAAAGACAACCTTTAAGGAGCAACACATGGAACAGATTACAGTCGTGATTGGCGATCGCCTGGGTAAAGGTCAGAAAGTGGCTGCGGGTGTGGAAAAAGCCGGCGGACGCGCGGTTGTCGTACCGGGCATGGCAGCGGATATGAAGCTCGGTGACGTGATGAAAGCAGAAAACGCCACCTTCGGGATCTCCTTCTGCGGCAGCGGCGGCGCGGGCGCCATCACCGCTCAGACCAAATATGGCTACAAGGCCAAATACGGCATGCGCTCCGTGGATGAGGGGGTGACCGCCATCAACGAAGGCTGCAACGTGCTGGGCTTTGGCTTTATGGATAAAGAAGAGCTGGGCGAGCGTCTGGTACAGGCGTGGCAGAAGAAATACGGCGCGTAAGCATGAAAGAACAGTTCACAACCACGGTGAGAGTGAAGGGGAAGGGCGACGCCAAAGCGCGCGCCTTTGCCGACGCCCTCAACCACGTTCAGGCTGCGGTGATGAAAGCCTCACCGCATATCTTACTGCGTATTGAGCCACAGGATGTGCAGGTTGTTCAGGCGCAAGAAGCGGTGCGAAAAGAAGCGTTTCTGTTCTTCTTTTTGCGCCGGGAAAGACGCACCTACAGCGTGGAGCTGGATGTGACCGTCAACGTGACCGCCATCAATCTCGACCAGGTGGATTTCGTCACGCAACGCTGATTATTCATAAAAGGGCAGACTGATGTTCTTAATTATATTAATAAAATCGCTCATCATTGGCGGCCTGGTTGGCGTCGGTGTTGGCGCCGGGGCTGCACGCATGTTTCATGCGCCTACCACTCAGGGTATGGGCGCGTTTCGTACGTTGGGGGAACTGAACTCCTGCGAAGGGGATCCGGCGTCCCACTTCTCCTTTGGGTTAGGTTTCTTCTTTAACGCCTGGGCCTCTTCCGTGGCCGCAGGTGCCTTCACACAGGACGTTGACCACCGCATCATCCCGAACTGGGGTGCTGCTGCACTGATGATTAAAAACCGTAACGTCGGTGAAACGCTGCATGACCCGCGCAAAATGGCGATTGCCTGCGGCATCATCGGCATGATTGTCGTGACCTTCCTTAACCTGACCGCCTCCTCCGTTCCGGCAGCGCTTCAGGTGACCGCCGTGAAGGTGCTGGTACCGGCGGCGAACCTGCTGGTCAACACCGTGATGCCGGTGATCTTCTGGCTGGCGGCCATCGACGCGGGTAAAAAATCGGGCTTCTGGGCCACCATCTTTGGCGGCGCGGCACAGCTGATCATGGGTAACGCCGTACCGGGTCTGGTACTGGGTATTCTGATTGGTAAAGGCGTTGAAGAGAGTGGCTGGAACCACGTCACCAAAGTGATGATGGCGGCGATCGTTCTGCTCTTCGTGCTGAGCGGCTTCTTCCGCGGCTTCGACATGAAGATGATCGAATCCTTCCATCTGACCGTGCCGAACTGGCTCGACATGATCCACAACTCGCTCAGCGGTAAATAACAGGAGCCTCTAAATGGAACAGAATAAAGGTTTTTGGTATGCCGACTGGTCGTTCCCGATCTTCGTTGGCCTGCTCTCCTCCGGCGTCTTTGCCGGGACGCACATGTACTACCTCTACGGCATCGGCGCGTTTAACGAAGTGGCCTTCGTGGCGATGCTGAAAGCGGGAATCGATACCGGCGTCTACGGCGCGGTGGCGGCATTTGGCGCGAGCTTCCTGTTCGCCCGTATTATCGAAGGGTCGCTGGTGGGTATTCTTGATATCGGCGGGGCGATCCAGACCGGCGTAGGCCTCGGCGTACCGGCGCTGCTGCTGGGCGCGGGGATCATGTTCCCGGTGACCAACTTCATTGCCGCGCTGATTACCGGCCTGGTGATTGGCCTGGCGATTGGCTACGTCATCATCCTGGCGCGTAAGTTCACCATCAATCAGAGCAACTCCACCTACGGCGCAGACGTGATGATGGGCGCGGGTAACGCCTCCGGCCGCTTCCTCGGGCCGTTGATTATCCTCAGCGCCATGACCGCCTCCATTCCAATCGGCGTCGGTTCCCTGGTAGGCGCGCTGCTGTTCTACATCTGGCAGAAGCCGATTACCGGTGGCGCCATCCTCGGCGCAATGATTTTGGGCTGGCTGTTCCCGGTCGCCCTTTAATACCCGCGGGCGCTTCGGTGCCCGCTTTATCAGGAGATCCTCATGTTTGATTTACTCCTGCGCCGTGCGCGCCTCGCCGACGATACCCTGACCGATATCGCCATCCAGGACGGGAAGATTGCCGCGACAGGCGACATTGATGCTCCCGCCCGCAAAACGGTTGAGCTGAACGGCGACGTGTTCGTCAGCGCGGGCTGGATTGACTCCCACGTCCACTGCTACCCGAACTCCCCGATTTACCATGACGAGCCGGACAGCGTGGGCATTGCCACCGGCGTCACCACCGTGGTGGACGCGGGCAGCACCGGCGCCGACGACGTGGACGATTTTTACGCTATCACCCGCAAGGCTTCCACTGAGGTGTTTGCCCTGCTGAACATCTCCCGCGTGGGGCTGATCGCCCAGAACGAGCTGGCCAACATGGCGAACATTGACGCCGATGCGGTGAAGCAGGCGGTGACGCGCCACCCGGATTTTATCGTTGGCCTGAAGGCGCGCATGAGCAGCAGCGTGGTCGGTGAAAACGGCATCACCCCGCTGGAGCGCGCGAAAGCGATTCAGAAAGAGAACGGCGACCTGCCGCTGATGGTGCACATCGGCAACAACCCGCCGAACCTCGATGAGATTGCCGAACTGCTGAGCTCCGGCGACATCATCACCCACTGCTACAACGGCAAGCCTAACCGCATTCTGACGCCCTCCGGCGAGCTACGCGCCTCCATTACGTCTGCGCTGAAGCGCGGCGTGCGCCTGGACGTCGGTCACGGCACGGCGAGCTTCAGCTTTGAAGTGGCGAAGCGCGCCATTGCGATGGGCATTCTGCCGCATACCATCAGCTCGGATATTTACTGCCGCAACCGCATCAACGGCCCGGTCGGCTCGCTGGCGAGCGTGATGTCGAAATTCCTCGCCATCGGCATGTCATTGCCGCAGGTGATTGACTGTGTCACGGCCAACGCCGCCGACGGCCTGCGCCTGACGCGCAAAGGCCGCATTCAGCCTGGCCTCGACGCCGATCTGACGCTGTTTACGCTCAAGCGCCAGCCGACGGTGCTGACGGATGCCGAAAACGACAGCCTACAGGCTGAACACATTCTGATGCCGCTTGCCGCGATCCGCGCGGGCAAGGGCTACATGACCGAACAAGGGAGCACGGAACATGCCTTCGATTTATGAGAAGTACAACTTAAAGCAGGTTATCAACACCTCTGGCCGCATGACGGCGCTGGGTGTCTCCACGCCGCGCCCGGAAGTGGTGCAGGCGGCGATGGACGGCATGAATCACTATTTCGAGATGAAGGATCTGGTCAATAAAACCGGGGAATACATCGCGAAGCTGCTGGAGGTGGAAGGGGCGACGGTGGTCTCCTGCGCGTCGGCGGGCATTGCCCAGTCCGTGGCGGCGGTGCTGGTGAAAGACAGCGACTGGCTGCTGGAAAACCTGCACGTCACACCGATTGAAAACAACGAAATCGTCCTGCCGAAAGGCCACAACGTGAACTTTGGCGCGCCGGTGGGCACCATGGTGGCGCTGGGCGGCGGCAAGCTGGTGGAGGCGGGCTACGCCAACGAATGCTCTGCCGATCAGCTGGCGGCGGCGATCACTCCGCGCACGGCGGCGATCCTCTACATCAAATCGCACCACTGCGTGCAGAAAAGCATGCTCAGCGTCGAGCAGGCGGCGGTCGTGGCGCGCAAGCACGATCTCCCGCTGATCGTCGATGCGGCGGCGGAAGAAGATCTGCACGCCTACTACCGCTCCGGTGCCGATCTGGTGATCTACAGCGGCGCGAAGGCGATCGAAGGGCCAACCAGCGGGCTGGTGATCGGCAAAACCCAGTACGTTGAGTGGGTGAAGCGCCAGACGGCGGGCATTGGTCGCGCGATGAAAGTGGGCAAAGAGGGTATCCTGGGCCTGACCTGCGCCATCGAACACTACCTGACGGCGACCAAAGAGAGCGGGGCCGAGATGGTGGCGAAGATGACGCCGTTTATCGACGCGTTGAACACCCTGAACGGCGTGACCGCTCGCGTGGTCTGGGACAGCGCCGGTCGCGATATCGCCCGTACCGAGATTAAGTTCGACGAAGCCGCTACGGGCGTCGGCACGGGCGATCTGGTGGCGAAGCTGAAACAGGGCGAATACGCCATTTACTTCCGTGGCTATAAGGCCAACGAAGGGATTATCGAGGCGGACGTGCGCAGCGTGAATGCTGACCAGCTGAACATCGTGTACCGCCGCATTAGCGAAGTATTAGGACAGGAGAAAAACGCATGAAACTGACCCCCAACTTTTACCGTGACCGCGTCTGCCTGAACGTGCTGGCAGGCTCAAAGGCCAACACCAGCGCCATTTACGAGGCGGCGGAAGGTCATGTGCTGGTGGGCGTGCTCTCCAAAAATTACCCGGACGTGGCGAGCGCGGTTGCGGACATGCGCGAATACGCAGCCCTGATTGATAACGCGCTCTCCGTGGGGCTGGGCGCGGGCGACCCGAACCAGTCGGCGATGGTGAGTGAAATCTCCCGCCAGGTGCAGCCGCAGCACGTTAACCAGGTCTTTACCGGCGTGGCCACCAGCCGCGCGCTGCTGGGGCAGAATGAGTCCGTGGTCAACGGTCTGGTCTCCCCGACCGGCACCGTCGGCATGGTGAAAATCTCCACCGGCCCGCTGAGCAGCAACGCGCCTGACGGCATCGTACCGGTTGAAACGGCTATCGCCCTGCTGAAAGATTTCGGCGGCAGCTCCATCAAGTACTTCCCGATGGGCGGCCTGAAATGCCGTGACGAATACCAGGCGGTGGCGGAAGCCTGCGCCCGTCACGACTTCTGGCTGGAGCCGACCGGGGGAATCGATCTGGAGAACTTCGAGGCGATCTTGCAGATCGCCCTGGATGCGGGCGTGAGCAAAATCATCCCGCATATCTACAGCTCGATTATCGACAAGGCCAGCGGCGACACGCGCCCGGAAGATGTGCGCACGCTGCTGGCGATGACGAAGAAGCTGGTTAAGTAGAACCTGCCCCTCACCCTAACCCTCTCCCACCGGGAGAGGGAACCTTTACCCCCTCTCCCTTTGGGAGAGGGCTGGGGTGAGGGGAAACAAACCGCACACACCCGAAGGAGCCACCATGCACACCCGTACCCTGCTTGTCGCTTCACTCTCTTTACTTGCTACCTCTGCAATCGCTCAAACCCAGTACGCCTGGGTGGGCACCTATAATCCGAACGGTGAAGGGCTGTACCGCTTTACCGTCGATCCGCAAACCGGTGCGCTGAACGATAAAACACTGGTGAGCAAACTGCCGAACGCCGCGCAGTTAACCGTCTCACACGACGGCAAAACGCTGTATCTGGCAAGCGAAGTGGAGCAGGGCGTGGTGCAGGCGCTGCGCATCGGTGATAACGGCGCGCTGAACGAGCTGAATCAGGTGTCCTCCGGCGGCGCGGGGCCGGTGTATCTTTCCCTGACGCCGAACGGCAAACATCTGCTGGTGGCAAACTACATCAGCGGAACTGTCGCGGTGCTACCCGTTAACGCAGACGGCAGCCTGGGCGATGCTACGGACACCCATCAGGACAAAGGCGAACCGGGCGCGGCGAAGCCGGAAGCTGCCGTCGAGGGCAGTTTCGCCATCAGCGATCATAACGGCCCACATGCGCACATGATCGCCGCCGATCCGGGCGGGAAATACGTTTTTTCCACCGATCTGGGGCTGGATCGCATCTATCAGTACCGTTTTGACGATCAAACCGGGAAGCTGACTCCGAACGATCCGCCATTTATCAGCGCCTCCTCAAAAGGGGCCGGGCCGCGCCACTTCGTCTTTACGCCGAAAGGCGATGCCCTGTGGCTGATTAACGAAGAGGCGTCTACGCTCACCCATTATGCGCTGGACAGTAATGGCAGGCTGAAAGAGGGTAAAACGGTTTCAGCCTTGCCGGACGGTTATAAAGGCACCAGTTTTGCTGCCGGGCTGGCGCTAAGCGCCGACGGGAAACAGCTGTATGTCGCTAACCGTTTGCATAACAGCATCGGGCACTTTACCGTAACGGCGGAGGGTACGCTGACGCATCAGGATGATGTCTGGACGCGCGGCGACTATCCGCGCACCCTGACGCTCGATAAGCAGGGTCGCTGGCTGTACGTCATGAACCAGCGCAGCGACAACATTACCCGTTTCCGCGTGGCGCCGGACGGCAAGCTGAGCGCCGAGCCAGACTATACCCCGGTCGGCAGCCCATCCCAGATGGTCATTTCACCCTGAGCAGTAAGAGGACAACGACGTGCGATTTCCGAACCAACGTTTAGCGCAACTTTTCGATCTGTTGCAAAACGAGACGCTGCCACAGGACGAGCTGGCGCAGCGGCTGTCGGTCTCCACGCGAACCGTCCGGGCGGATATCACCGCCCTGAACGCGCTGCTGGCCAGCCACGGCGCGCAGTTCATTTTGAGCCGGGGCAACGGCTATCAGCTCAAAATTAATGATGTGGTGCGCTATCAACAATTGCAGGCGTCCCACCCGCGCGCGCTGCGTATTCCGCGAACCGGACCGGAGCGCGTGCACTATCTGGTGGTGCGTTTTCTGACGTCAGCCTTTTCCCTCAAGCTGGAGGATCTGGCCGATGAGTGGTTCGTCAGCCGGGCCACGTTGCAGAGCGACATGGTGGAAGTGCGTGAGTGGTTTCACCGTTACAACCTGACGCTGGAAACCCGCCCGCGCCACGGGATGAAGCTGTTTGGCAGCGAGATGGCGATCCGCGCCTGCCTGACCGACCTTCTGTGGGAGCTGGCGCAGCAGGACAGCCTGAACCCGCTGGTGACCGACGTGGCGTTGAACGCGGGCGTGGCGGAAAAGATGGTGCCGGTGCTGCACGATGCGCTGACGCGCCATCACATTCGCCTGACCGATGAAGGCGAGCTGTTCCTGCGCCTGTACTGCGCGGTGTCGGTGCGGCGCATCAGCGAGGGGTATCCGCTGCCGGAATTCCACGCGGAAGACGTGGAAGAGAACGTGCGTGAGGCGGCGAAAGATATCGCGGTGGCTATCCAGGAGCTGGCGGGCAAAGCGCTGTCGCCGTCAGAAGAGAGCTGGCTGTGCGTGCACATTGCGGCGCGGCAGATCCAGGAGATCGCCCCCAGTGCCATTAACGCCGACGACGACGAAGCGCTGGTCAACTACATTCTGCGCTACATCAACACCCACTATAACTACAACCTGCTGAGCGATGAGCAACTGCATGCAGATCTGCTCACGCACATCAAAACCATGATTACCCGCGTGCGGTATCAAATCATGATCCCCAATCCGCTGCTGGATAACATCAAGCAGCACTACCCGATGGCGTGGGATATGACCCTCGCGGCGGTGTCGAGCTGGGGCAAATACACCCCGTATGTGATCAGCGAAAACGAAATTGGTTTTCTGGTGCTGCATATCGGCGTCGGGCTGGAGCGCCATTACAATATCGGCTACCAGCGCCAGCCGCGGGTGCTGCTGGTGTGCGACGCCGGTAACGCGATGGTGCGCATGATCGAGGCGGTACTTCAGCGTAAATATCCGCAGATTGAGGTGACGCGCACGCTCACCCTTCGTGAGTACGAGCTTGCCGATGCCATTGGCGAAGACTTCGTGATCTCCACCGCCCGCGTGAGCGAAAAATCCAAACCGGTGGTGATGATCGCCCCGTTCCCGACCGATTATCAGTTAGAGCAGATCGGCAAGCTGGTGCTGGTGGATCGCACCCGCCCGTGGATGCTGGAAAAATACTTCGACGCGGCCCATTTCCGCATTCTCGACAAGCCTGTCGACCAGCAAACGCTGTTCCGCGAACTGTGCGGGCAGCTTGAAGGGGAAGGTTTTGTCGGCGCGGAGTTTCTGGAATCGGTTATCGAGCGTGAAGCCATCGTCAGCACCATGCTCGGCGACGGCATCGCGCTGCCGCACTCCCTCGGGCTGCTGGCGCAAAAAACGGTGGTCTACACCGTGCTGGCGCCGCAGGGCATTCAGTGGGGAGATGAAACCGCTCATGTCATCTTCCTGCTCGCCATCAGCAAAAGCGAGTACGAAGAGGCAATGGCGATTTACGACATCTTTGTCACCTTCCTGCGTGAACGCGCGATGGCGCGCCTGTGCCAGTGCGAGAATTTTGCGGCGTTTAAGGCTGAGGCGATGGAGAGTTTGAGTCGGTTTTGACGTTCAGGCGGACAGAGGATATCCGCCTTCATTCAACGCAGATGATGCACAACCTGGTTGCTGCTGCCGCGCCAGATAAGCATAGGATCTTTTAGATCCTGCACGAACTTGCCGTCGACCAGGACGTTAATCAGATCCACCACTTCCATCTGCTGCGCATTCAGTTCATCCAGCTTATAGCCCGTCCAGACCCAGATGTCTTTTCCCGCGCACTCGCGGCGGATGCGTTTTACCAGCTTCAGGATCGCCGGCACGTTTTGCGGATGGAGCGGGTCGCCGCCGGAGAGCGAGATCCCCTGGCGTTTGATGCGCGTGTCGTTCAGGTCGTTGATGATGCGGTCTTCCATCTCAGCGGTAAACGGCATACCCGAGTTCAGGCGCCAGGTGCTTTTGTTGTAGCAGCCGGGGCACTCGTGAACGCAGCCTGATACAAACAGGGTACAGCGGGTGCCGGGGCCGTTGACGATGTCGACGGGGTAGTACTGGTGATAGTTCATCGCGAATAACCACGCCGGGTGGCGCTGCGCTTACCCGGCCTACAAAAGAGAGCGGTCCGTAGGCCCGGTAAGCGCAGCGCCACCGGGCATTAACGTGGCAGCGGATTACCCGATCTGCCCATTCCCCAGATGTTTCACCCTGCGCTTCACCTCTTCCTGCTTACCGGCGTTAAACGGACGGGCGTCCGGGCTGCCAAGGTAGCCGCACACGCGGCGGGTCACGGAGACGCGGGCTGCGTCGTGGTTACCGCATTTCGGGCAGGTGAAGCCTTTGCTGGTGCACTCGAACTCACCGGTAAAGCCGCACTCGTAGCACTCGTCAATTGGCGTGTTGGTTCCGTAGTACGGCACGTGCTGATAGCTGTAATCCCACACGTCTTCCAGCGCCTTCAGGTTATGCTGAATGTTCGGGTACTCGCCGTAGCAGATAAAACCGCCGTTCGCGATGGGCGGATAGGCCGCTTCAAAGTCGATCTTGTCGTACGGGTTCACCTTCTTCTCCACGTCGAGGTGGAAGCTGTTGGTGTAGTAACCTTTGTCGGTCACGCCTTCCACGATGCCGAACTCGGCGGTGTCCAGACGGCAGAAGCGATCGCAGAGGTTTTCGCTCGGCGTGCTGTACAGGCTGAAACCGTAGCCAGTTTCCTCTTTCCACTGGTCTACCGCATCGCGCAGGCGCTGCACAATCGCGATACCTTTCTCACGCAGGGCGTCGTTGTCATAGATGTGCTTGTCGCCAAACAGCGCGTTAATCGTTTCGTGAATGCCGATATAGCCAAGAGAGATCGACGCGCGACCGTTTTTGAAGATCTCCGACACATCATCGTCCGCCTTCAGGCGCACGCCGCAGGCTCCTTCCATATAGAGAATTGGCGCGACGCGGGCTTTCACCCCTTCAAGACGGGCGATGCGGGTCATCAGCGCCTTACGTGCCAGCTGTAAACGTTCATCCAGCAGCGTCCAGAAGGCCGCTTCATTCCCTTTAGCTTCCAGCGCGATGCGCGGCAGGTTCAGGCTGATGACGCCCAGGTTGTTGCGCCCGTCGTGGATCTGCTCGCCGTTCTCATCTTCGTACACGCCGAGGAAGCTGCGGCAGCCCATTGGCGTTTTAAACGAACCGGTGACTTTCACCACCTGGTCGTAGTTGAGGATGTCCGGGTACATACGCTTGCTCGCGCACTCCAGCGCCAGCTGCTTGATGTCATAGTTCGGATCGCCAAACTTGTGGTTCAGGCCGTCACGAATGGCGAACACCAGTTTCGGGAACACCGCCGTTTTACGGTTTTTACCGAGGCCGGAGATGCGGTTGCGCAGAATAGACTGCTGGATCAGGCGTGATTCCCAGCTGGTGCCGAGGCCAAACCCGAAGGTCACAAACGGCGTCTGGCCGTTGGCGGTGTGCAGCGTGTTTACCTCATATTCCAGCGACTGGAACGCGTCGTAGCACTCTTTCTCGGTGCGGGAACGGGCGTAACCGTCGGCATCCGGGATCTGCCACTCTTCCGCCGTTTTACGGTGTTTGTTGAAGCTCTCGGCCACGAACGGGGCCAGCACTTCATCGATGCGGTTAATGGTGGTGCCGCCATAGATGTGGCTCGCCACCTGGGCGATGATCTGCGCCGTGACCGCCGTCGCGGTGGAGATGGATTTCGGCGGCTCAATCTCGGCGTTACCCATTTTAAAACCGTGGGTCAGCATGCCTTTCAGGTCGATCAGCATGCAGTTAAACATCGGGAAGAACGGCGAGTAGTCGAGATCGTGATAGTGGATCTCACCGCGCTCGTGCGCAGACACCACGTCGCGCGGCAGCAGGTGCTGGCGGGCATAGTGCTTGGCGACGATACCGGCCAGCAGGTCGCGCTGGGTTGGGATCACTTTGCTGTCTTTGTTGGCATTCTCATTGAGCAGCGACGAGTTGGTTTGCTCCACCAGGCCGCGGATCTCCTGGTTCAGGCGACCGCGTTTCTCACGCTGGACGTCACGGTCGTGACGATACTCAATGTAGGCGCGCGCCAGCTGCTTGTACGGACCAGACATCAGCTGGTTTTCAACCGCGGTCTGGATCTCGTTGATATCCACCTGGCTGCGTTCATGCATCTGGCTGCTAACGACTTCTGCGACGGTGGCGCAGTAATCTGCGTCATCGACTCCCGCTGCTTTAGCTGCACGCAGAATGGCTTCTTTGATGCGCTCTGATTTAAACGGCACTTTACAGCCATCACGTTTCATCACATGCGGTGTCATGATCACTCCATTTTAAAAACAGGTTATCCACAAAGGTGGAGAAGTATTCACCGGACGTATTCCTCGCCGCGGCAAAGACTTCCCGCGTGCCCAGCTCGTGTTATCCACAATTCCGGCCAGCGTTCGCGCCGTCTTGTTGTTGGAATAGTAGACGATAAATACAAGATGTTGGGTCGGCGTGCATTTTAAGTGCTACATATAGTGATTTGCATCAAACAAGTTTGCGATTTTTTTGATGCAGAACAAAGTAAAAAGACGAGAGTACAAACGGCGGGCGCTGGGGCAATTGTAAAGACTCGAAGGAAAAATCTGATTAATTATTCAACAAAAACAAGCGCTCAGCAGAGCCTGTGCTGAGCGCTGCTCGATTAACTCACCCCGCAGGCCCAGCTCAACCCTGCCTGCAAAAAGGCTACGGTAACGATGCAGCCCAGTACCAACGGGATGAGAAGAGAGCTTTCGGGGGCATCGTCCTGTTTTTGAGAACCTTCATTACTCAGCGCAGACATCGCCTCTTCCCGCGTACGCGCCGCCAGCAATTGCTCACGCACCCGCTCATCCGTGAGTCTGCTGGTCAGCGTCGTCAGCAGGTGCATATGCGTACTGCCTGCTTCCGCTGGCGGAATGGCGAGCAGGAAAACCATCCTCACCTCTTCATCACCCTCCAGCCCCGGCCAGCATATCGGATCGTCAAAGAGCGCCAGACAAAATGCCGCCTGTTGCACCGCCTCGGTTTTACCGTGCGGGACGGCGAGCGCTTCACCCAGCGCGGTAGGGCCTTCACTTTCGCGTTGTAAAACGCTTTCGATAAATGCCTCTCGATCGTTGATGACATTCCGCCTGGCGAGCGGCTCGGTGAGCCAACGGATCACTGCTTCCGGCGTACGTTGGGGCGGGTTGATAAACACCAGATCGGGATGCGTCAATGCAAGCAAGTTCATATTAAACCTCAATCAAAAAATCGCAGGTTGCGGAGGGGAGGATCGCCGTTACCGGCTGCACGGACTCTTCCAGATAGTTGATCTGCCGTAACACTGCCAGACTTTCCGGGACGGGAGCCGGTTGTGTCCCGGCGTTAAATACGCGTAAGACGGTGCCATGCAGCAGCTGCGCATGGGGCAGAGCGGAAAGGATGAGCGGCTCCGGCAGGGTCATTAGCGAGAACTCTGCCGGAAGCCTGCGTTCGGGCAGACGCAACGAAAAGCGCTCAAGACGGTGATCGAGCGTGTGTAGCGTTTGCCGTTGGTAGGTGAAGGGCTGTCCAGCCGCCTGATTTTCCAGCTGGCGCAGCGTGAGGTGGTCGGCGTTGTCGGCCAGCGCGACGGTGAATGAAAAGCGCAACGGTTTCAGCAACTGGGCATCAGGAGTCTCAACCACCGTATTATTGATGCCGGAGGCCCGACCCGGTCGCCATTCGAGATCGCTGCGTCCGAGCACGCCCGTCGATTTAAACATCGTCAGGGCAATAGCAGCGGGTTCGCTGCCGATAATCTGAAATTCTTTCATGCCACGGCTAGTCACAACCAGCGCTTTACCCGGTTCCGTGACAGCGATAATGCCCTCGCTGGTTTCGATATCCACGGGCTTCTCGCGATAGCTTTCTTGCCAGTGTTCACCGTCATATCCCGTTTCGCGCTGGATGATTGCGAAGGGCTGTGAGGCGATAGCGTGACGGGTGTGAACATCGCTGCCGATCAGTAAACGTAGCCGGTGATCGCAGTGGCTGTTTTCCAGCGAAGCCTCGACATACAGATTCGGATCGTCGTGGCGTAATTCGCAGACCAGACGAATGGATAACGGCGTTCGGGCCGTATCCTGACGGCTGGCGAGATCCTGCGGAAGACGCATTGTGGCCTCGACGGTCAGCTTTTCGACAAGCGGCGTTTTTACGCCGTCGACGAGCGTAAAATGCGAACAGCGCGTCGGCGCGTCGCCCGCAAGCGGTGAGAAATCGTAGCTGTCGCCCGCGTCCGCGCAGTCTTCAAAGGTAAAGAAAGAGGGGATACGTCTGCCGCTGCGTTTGTCATGCAGGGTAAGCGTTCCGGCATCCAGCGACAGTCGATAATGCGCATTCTCAATCTCGCTGCCCTTTATCTTTTCAGACGCCAGGAAAGGCGCAGGGTCTTCTTCAACGTTAACGGTGAGATAGCCGATCGGCGGCAGAACCGGTGTCTTTACCGCAACGTGCCAGCGGTAATAAGGGAGAAGGGGCGTCTCGCACTCGCCCTCGGCGGTAAGGGAGATCGCCGTTCCGCCGGGCAGAATGTCTCTTTCCAGGACGTCGAAAGGGATGGGCTGCCCCTGATGCGTCAGGGCGATATTATCCGCCCGGCTATACAGTGTGGCTATCACCACGCGCTGCGTTGGGGTAGCCAGCGAGTTAAAAATCAGCAGGTCGCCATCCTGAACGCAGGCGGCGGCCAGGGTTTTCACCACCAGATTCCACAGGCTATGGCACAGCTGTTCGGTTTGTTCCATACGATGCAGAATGTCGCGGTTGGTGGCATCGCTATTACAGCCGCCAATGGAATCGTGGGCATGGTTTCGCAACAGCTTTTTCCAGAGGGTGTCGACTACCGCGAGGTTGACCGGAATCCCCTGGTGACGCGCCATTGCGATTGTCGGCTCCAGCTGTCGCAGGATGAATTGTTCAACCTCATCGTTTTTCTTTTTGATGTCGTAGCGCACGGAGCCGATCGTTTTATGGATGCGGGTGTAGCGCGGCGATTTCAGCTCTCCTTCCAGGAGCTCAAACTGTTCACGCTGCGCGCGAAGGGTTTCTACATAACGCTCCAGAGAGCTGATGAAGTAACGGTCCTGATCCGGGGACTGTGCGCTGGCGACCTCCAGGATTTTCGGCAGCGCCGGGTCGATGCTGACCTGATCGCCGCCGCAGGGCAGGAGCAGGTCGTTTAGACCGGCCCGTGAACGCAAAAGTGTGGTCATCGGGTAGATTTTTCTCCGGAGATGGGAGGCTTCCGAACGCATGTTTTTAGCCGCGCCATAACCGAGCGCCATCGCACAGGCGATGACGGTCGCACCTGAGGGTGCGCGCCAGAGGAACTGGCTGCTTTTGGCGTGCCTGTCGTGATCGATACCGCGCCAGAAGACGATATTGTCGATATTGCAGCCCTGCAAGATCGTGGGCATTTGCGCATTGTGGCCAAAGGTATCCGGAAGATACCCAACCTGCATCGCATGCCCCAGCGTCCGGGCAGAAAAAATGCCGTACTTCAGGTTGCGGATAATCGATTCGCCATGCACGTTATAGGTGTCCGTCTGGGTATACCATGGCCCTACGAAGATCCTTTTTTCTCTGACCAGCTTTTCCAGCCTGGCGCGATAATCAGGATTGATGGCGAGAAAGTCCTCCACTACCGCCATCTGTCCGTCAAGGTGATAGCAGGTGTAAGCGGAGTCCTGCTCCAGCGTGTTGATGACGTCCGCAAAATTATATGACGCCAGCACCATGCTGTCCTGACGGGTGAAATACCACTCCTGATCCCAGTGCGTATGGGCAATGACGTGGATCTGATTCATGACGTTCCCCTTATCTGGCGTTCTTTGGGCTGACATAGAGCACGCCCAGGGCGCAAATCAGTGCGCCAATAAAGACGCTCGCCAGGTAGCCCGCCACGTTGGTTGCCAGCGGCCAGCCCCAGACGGCTGGCAGAGGCAGCGTCTGCTTCACGCCAAGGGTAATGGCGACCAGCGCGCCGGCGACGGCACCGGTCATGAACACCGGGATCAGACGTGGGTTTTTCAGGATGAACGGGATCGCGCCTTCGGAGATCCCAATCACGCCCAGCAACAACGAGGTGCTACCGACGGTTTTCTCTTCCTGGCTAAAGACATCCGGTAATCCAAAGCGGCCGTTGAGGAACGCAGCAAAGCCGACGCCAATGGAGGGGATCACGATGGAGAGTTCGCGGGCGGTTAAATCAAACGTCTCGCTCATGCCATTCAGGCCGAGCGCGACCGAGCCTGCCGCCTTGTTGACCGGACCGCCCAGGTCGAACGCGGTGCCCGCGGCGATCATCGCGGAATAGAACCCGCGCCCGGTGTCACCTGCCGAGGTAAAAAAGACCACCATCAGCTGGTTAAGCGAGCCAAAAATCGGGTTAATCAAATATTCCATGACCATCACCAGCGTAATGCCGGTGATCAGCGGGACGAGCAGCATGGTTTTAATGGTGGTGAGCTGCTGGCGGACGTGAATCGAATCATTGAGCCAGCGCACCAGATAGCCCACAAAAAAGCCGATACCAATGGCGCCGAAAAAGCCGGATGGCATAAAGCCTTCGATATCAAAGAAGCGCTTATAGACTTCGTCTGACATGATGCCGCCAATAAGACCGGGGATGAGTGCCGGTTTACCGGCAATGGAAAACGCCAGATACATTGCAAAAACGGGATACATGAACTTAATGGTCATAAAGCCCACTTTATCCAGCACGCTGAACGGCGAATGTTCGATGTTAATAAACTGCCCGGTTATTTTGGCCGTCGCCATCATCAGCCCGCCCATCACCACCACCGGCAGCATATAGCTGATGGCCGCCATAATATGGCCAATAAAAATCTGGTAAGCCGAACGCTGAAGATCGTCTTCTTGTGCGACAGTGGTGACGTTTTTTTCCTTTGCCAGCGCCTGACGCAGATAGCGATCGGTATGTTTGATCAGCTCTTGTGTGCGGGTTTGAAGGTGAGGAATATTTTCAAAACGCTCGGCATCCTGAATGGGAACGTCGGTTGCCAGAATAATGGCCGTGGCGGAGGCGATATCCTGTTTTGTTAAGCGGTTTTTAACGCCGTCGCTGCCCTGCGTTTCGACCTTTACCTCGATATTGTGCTCGTTAGCCCATGCAATAATTTTATTCGCCGCCATAAAGGTGTGTGCGATACCTGTCGGGCAGGCCGTTACCGCGACAACTTTTTGTTTCGTCATTGTCATAATTCCCTGGATGTGAAAACAGGGGAAGTATAAAGAGAACCTAAAACAGTTTTTAATGTTTGCTAATACTAATTACGTATCGTGATACGCGTAAATGCAATGTGTGAAGCGCCTTCCAGAGGCTATTTCTCTGTTGTGTTAATATCATCTCGGGATTAAACGGGGCGTAATAGATGAATTCATTCCAGGGAAGTGAACGTTTGATATTTGAATACATTCAGCATCATGCGTGTAATATTTCTAATATATCGGCAAAAGAGATTGCCCGTGATACCTTTACCACGACAACATCCGTTAATCGTGTATGTAAAAAAATGGGCTATAAAAGCTATACCGAGCTTCGGTACCGTTTTTTACGCGACCATTTTACACCTGCACCTGCTACACCCGACGTGGGGCCGCAGCCGGATGATATTGTGACAGACGTGTCCAGGTTGCTTACGCATTCCAGCCATATCTATCTTTACGCACGGGGAGCCTCGCTCACCAGCCTCAACTACCTGTCACGCTTTTTGTCGCTGGCGAGCCTGCCGCACCTTATTTTGAATGACATGCACCAGTTGACACGCGTATCGAAGGGGACGCTGGTGTTGATCAGTAAATCCGGGGAGACGCAGTCGCTGATTGAAATGGCGCGTAACGCGCTGCGCAAAGGGTTGAAGATTATTGCGATTACCCGTCAGGGGTCGACACTGGCGTCGATCTCAACGCTATGCTGGCCGTTACCAATCGACATTAACGCGGTTTCGCTGTATCAGCGGGAAGGGCAGCTTGAACTGTTAAGCGCCGTGGACCGTATCGGCTGTAGGCTGCTACAGCACGATACGGTGTAGTCAGGCCGTCAGAGCTGCTTCACTATTCCCAGACGTACGGCATAATCATTTTCATGGTTGCCGTCATTATTGATGTACGTTTTATCCAGTGAAACCAGTTCGACGTATGGCGTCCAGCCATCGTCGAGCTTGTAGTTGAACGCGACGGTATGCTCCCAGTAGGTGTCATCCCCGGTTCCCTGATCGACGTTATCCTGCCAGCGGAAGCGCGGGTTATAGGACATACCGAATTTGCCGATGTTATACGCGAACCAAATGTCGAACTGGTGTGACTGGCGGCGAGTATAACCGCTGCCGTCGAGTTCTTTATCGCTGTGCGCGTCATTGACGGTGTTATAGCGGTAACGGGCGGAGAGATTCAGACCGTTATCGAAGGCTTTCCAGCCCTGAATGAAGGGGCGGTAATGCGTATTGCTGGCGGTGAAAACCGTCACCATGCCAGGCGCAACGGCGAAACCATTTCCCAGATCAAAACGCCAGCGCGTTTCGATTTCCTGTGCCGCTTCCGTTAACCCCTTGTCGTCGGGATTATATCTGTCGGTATCACCAAAAAACGTATCATTATGGTTTTGTGCGGCTTCAACGGAGAAGTAAAAACCGTTATTCGCCTGATGCATGACCTTAATGCGTGAATCATTTACGTCTGAGCGCGTATTATGACCAAAGCGAAGGTCGACGGACGTATTCCCGCACCATCCCTGTGTGCTCAATAATAATGCGCTAATACACGTTGCTTTAATAATTATCTTTTTCATAATATCCTGCCGAGGTTATTTAATTGGCAGGCTATTTTTATTTTGAGTGCGCCATATTGTAAAAGTTATCGTCGTACATTTAGCGTATCGCTAAACATAAAAAAAGAGATACAGCATGCTGTATCTCCTGAGGTTTATTCCTGCACCCACCAGATAGCTTCAAACGGGCGCAATAGCAACGTATCGGGTCGGAAGGGAACCTCTTCATAGTTGCTGAGTGCCACCCGCCATGCTCCCTCTACGGGGGCGGGCTGCCACTGCTGGCGCGCGTGGCTCAGGTTCGCCACCACCATCAGCGTTTGTCCCTGCCACTGGCGGCGGTAGCACCACAGGGAAGGGTGGTCAGGCAGGAGATCCTCATAATCCCCCCACGTCAGTACCGACAGGGTTTTGCGCAGGCGAATCAGCGACTGATAGGTGTAAAACACCGAATTGGGGTCGTCCAGCGCCGCGCGGGCGTTCACGGTTTCGTAGTTGTCGCAGACGCCAATCCACGGCTCGGCCTCGGTAAAGCCCGCATTATGCGAGGCGTCCCACTGCATCGGCGTGCGGCCATTATCGCGTGACTTACTCGCCAGAATCGCCAGTAGTTCATCCGTATCGCGACCGTTAGCCCGCTGTTCGGCGAACATGTTCAGGCTTTCCACGTCGCGGTAGTCGGTGATACGGCTGAAATGCGGGTTGGTCATACCCAGTTCTTCACCCTGGTAGATATACGGCGTGCCCTGCATCCCGTGCAGCACCATGCCGAGCATTTTCGCCGCCGCCACGCGGTGTTCCCCTTCGTCACCAAAGCGCGACACGATGCGCGGCTGGTCATGGTTACACCAGAACAGCGCGTTCCAGGCTTTGTTGTGCATCCCCTGCTGCCAGTGGCGGAAAAGGGTTTTTAGCGCCACGAAGTCCGGCTTCGCCTTCGTCCATTTTTCGCCGCCGGGGTAGTCTACCTTGAGGTGGTGGAAGTTGAAGGTCATCGACAGCTCGCGGCCGTCAAGAGACGCGTACTGTTGGCAGTTCTCCAGCGAGGTGGAGGACATCTCGCCCACCGTCATCAGATTACGCGGCGTAAAGACGTCGCGGCTCATCTCCTGGAGATATTCGTGGATGCGCGGCCCGTCAGTGTAGAAGCGGCGACCGTCGCCGAGGGTATCGTCCGGGAAATCCTGATCTTTTGAAATCAGGTTAATCACGTCCAGACGCAAGCCGTCCACGCCGCGATCGGCCCAGAACTCGCACACTTTTTTCAGCTCGGCGCGCACCGCCGGGTTTTCCCAGTTGAGATCCGCCTGCTCCGGTGCGAACAGGTGCAGATAATACTGCTCGCTTTCGGCGTGCCAGCGCCAGGCGTTGCCGCCAAATTTGGAGCGCCAGTTGTTGGGAAGCGTATCCGGCGTACCGTCGCGCCAGATATAGAACTGGCGGTACGGACTCGCTTTATCCAGCGACTCACGGAACCAGGCGTGCTGCGTGGACGTGTGGTTAAAGACCATATCCAGCACGATGCGGATGCCGCGTTCATGCGCCCGGGCAACCAGCTCGTCAAAGTCGTCCAGCGTGCCGTAGGTCGGATCGATGGCAGTGTAGTTCGCCACGTCGTAACCGTTATCCACCTGCGGGGAGATATAAAACGGCGTCAGCCAGATGGCGTCAATGCCGAGGGTTTTCAGGTAGTCCAGGCGCTGCGTCACGCCGCGCAGATCGCCCGTGCCGCTGCCGGTGGTGTCCTGGAAACTCTTTGGGTAAATCTGATAGATGACGCCGTTCTGCCACCAGTGAGGAAGGGTATTCATAGTACGTTCCTGCAAATGCGAAGGGGCGCAACTGCGCCCCGAAAGAGAGAATTAAACAATCTGCAACGTGCCCTGACGGAACTTACGCTGGTAAACCACAGTAGTCAGCGCCATTGGGATGATAATCGCCACCGCCATCGCCAGCGCAAATACCTGCCAGAACGCGGGCTGAATGGAGAGGATACCCGGCAGGCCGCCGACGCCAATCCCGTTCGCCATCACGCTGTTCAGGCCGCACAGCAAGCCCGCCAGACCGGAGCCGATCATCGCGCAGAGCATCGGGAAGCGGTATTTCAGGTTGATACCGTACATCGCTGGTTCAGTGACGCCGAGGTAAGCGGAGATGGCAGCCGGAACGGAGATCTCTCGCTCGTTGTGCTTACGGCTGACGATGATGATGCCGGTTACCGCCGAGGCCTGCGCAATGTTAGACAGGGCGATGATCGGCCAGACAGGCGTACCGCCGAGGCTCTGGATCATCTGCATATCAATCGCCAGCGTGGTCTGGTGCACGCCGGTGATCACCAGCGGAGCGTAGAGGAAGCCAAACAGCGCGGCACCGATTGGCGCGAAGCTGCCGGTCATCAGGTGACGGACCGCGAAGGCCACGCCGTCGCCAATCATGCGGCCAAACGGACCGATAAAGGCGTGCGCCAGGAACACCGCCAGGATCAGCGAGCAGACCGGGACCACCACCAGATAGAGGTAATCCGGCACGATGCGCTTCAGGCGCGTCTCAATAAAGCCCAGCGCCAGGCCCGCCAGCAATGCCGGGATCACCTGCGCCTGATAGCCGACTTTGGCGATGGTAAACAGGCCGAAGTTCCACACCTCTGGCGTTTGCTGACCAAGTAAGTAAGCGTTCATTAACTGCGGAGAGACCAGCGTCACGCCGAGCACGATACCGAGAATTGGCGTTCCGCCCATCTTGCGCACCGCGGACCAGCAGATCCCGACTGGCAGATAGAAGAAGATCGCTTCGCCAATCAGCCACAGGAAGTCATAGATGCTTTGCAGCGCCGGGTACATCTGCGCCAGGGTTTTGCCGTCGCTCATTGGCACATCGCCGATGACATTACGGAAGCCCAGAATTAAGCCCCCGCTGATCAGCGCTGGCAGCAGCGGGAAGAAGATCTCCGCAAAATGGGAAATCAGCTGCTCATGCCATTTCATATTCTGGCGCGCGGCCTTCTTCGCCTGCTCTTTATCGGCGGAAGAGTGCCCGGTAGTCGCCAGCAGAGCCTGATAGTAATCGCCCACTTCGGTACCAATCACCACCTGAAACTGCCCGGCGTTGGTGAAGCAGCCTTTAACCATAGAAAGCTCTTCAATGGCCTTCGGGTTGGCTTTGGCCGGATCGTTCAGCACGAAGCGCAGGCGGGTAATGCAATGGCTGACGGTGGCGATGTTATCGCGTCCGCCGACCAGGACGATCAGCTGATCGATATCTGTTTGTTTGACTTTACTCATCATGAAACCTCATGACAGATGGTGATAGGGGTTATGACCTGTGCGCAAGCCTACTCCTTCAACGTGACGGCGAAAATGGGAACGTTCCCGAAATCGGGCGAAGATCACAATAATCTATTCAAAAGAATTATGAGAGATGGGCTGGAATAACGATCTGACGGGGCTCGGTTCGCCCGGTAATCTGCTCGATCAGCTGCGCGGCAGCCTGCCGGCCAGACTCGGCGTAACCCGGATCAACGCTGATAATCTCCGGGTGTAAGAACTTCATCAGTGGCGTGCTTCCCACGCTCGCTAATTGCAGTTCCCCGATGCGCTGCTCCTGCAAATATTTGCTCGCACCCAATGCAAGGGTATCCGTGGCGCATACCAGGGCGGTGGTTTGTGACGTCAGCACGCTGGCGACCTGTTCATATCCCTGTTTCATACCCAGACCAGGCAGCGCGGCCACGGCGGGGAGATTGTGTTTTTTACAAAACGCCAGGTACGCTTCGTGGCGACGCTTGCCGGTGGTGATGTCAGCATGTGGCACGCCGAGATAGCTAATATGCCGATGGCCCTGTTCATACAGGCGCTGCATCAGGATCACGATCGCCCCTTCGTCATCGTAACAGACAGAGGCAAACCCGCTGGCGTCGCGCGCCAGCAGCACCAGTGACGGCTGCCAGGGTTTAAGCACGTCCTCTTTTAGGCCGGTAAATCCGAACAGCACCACCCCATCAATATTACGGCGCTGAAGCATGCCGAGATGCTCCTCCACCATTTGCGCGGAGAACTTGCTCTCCATCATGATCGGATCGTAGCCCTGCTCGTAGAACGCGGGCAGCATCGTCTGTACGGCGAGGTTTTCGGAGAGGGAATCCAGACGCGAGACAATAATGGCGACCACTTTATCGCTCTGCCCGCGCATGGCGCGCGCGGAGCGGGAAGGTGAAAAACCGTGCTGATTCATCACCGCCTCGACGCGCTCGCGTGTGCGCTCGCTGACACCGCTTTCGTTGTTCAGCACGCGTGAGACAGTCGATTTCCCCACGCCGCTTAAACGCGCGATATCTTTAATCGTAAGGCGGTTCTGCATGCTGTATTCCCTGTAACAACGATAAAATAATCAATTGAGCCTAATGCTATCCTGCGAATTCGCTATGGGCAAAGTCTGGTTTACGTTCGGTTTATTTGCAGGGCGTTATAATACCGCCCGATTAGTCACAAACGGTATGGATAAATCACTATACTGCGTGCCGATACCCAACTTTTTACTTACCGGAGGCCACATGGATCCCGATCCCACACCTCTCCTGACCAGGAGAAAACCTTCTTTCCGGTAAGCCAGCCTTTTGCTGTCTCACCGGCGTGAGGCAGCAACGTTCATACGTTCCTGCTTGATAAATTAAGTGCCTGACAGGTACGGCTTTGCCACGCCTGCGGGAAAACTGCGTCCGCCTTTGCGGATGCGGGGGAATGACTATGCTGAAGAATATCACCCGGCAGCTGCAAGCGCTGCTGAGCCGTCACCTGCCACATCGCCTGATTGCGCGCGATCCGCTGCCAAATGCCAACACCATGGCGGGAGCGGCAATCCCCGCTTCCCTGACCGAGCGCTGCCTGAACGTGGCGGCGATGGATGAAAACGAAGTCTGGCGCGCCTTTGGCGGCCACCCGGAAGGGCTGAACGCGCAAGAAGTGTTAAAAATCCGCGCGGAACATGGCGATAACCAGATCCCGGCGCAGAAACCCTCTCCCTGGTGGGTCCACCTGTGGCTCTGCTACCGCAATCCGTTCAACCTGCTGTTGACGGTGCTCGGGATTATCTCTTACGCCACTGAAGATCTGTTTGCCGCAGGCGTGATTGCCCTGATGGTGGGGATCTCCACGCTGCTGAACTTTATTCAGGAAGCGCGCTCCACCAAAGCGGCGGACGCCCTGAAAGCGATGGTCAGCAACACCGCCACCGTGTCGCGCGTGATTAACGACCTCGGCGAGAACGCCTGGATTGAGCTTCCCATTGACCAGCTGGTGCCGGGCGATCTGGTGAAGCTGGCGGCGGGGGACATGATCCCGGCGGATTTACGCGTCATCCAGGCGCGGGATCTGTTCGTCGCGCAGGCGTCACTCACCGGTGAGTCCCTGCCCGTAGAGAAGGTAGCGCGGACCCGCGATCCGCAGCAGATGAACCCGCTGGAGTGCGACACCCTGTGCTTTATGGGCACCACGGTGGTCAGCGGCACCGCGCAGGCGATTGTCACCGCCACCGGCGGCAATACCTGGTTTGGACAGCTTGCCGGACGCGTCAGCGAGCAGGAGAGCGAGCCGAATGCGTTCCAGAAAGGCATTGGCCGCGTCAGCATGCTGCTGATCCGCTTTATGATGGTCATGACGCCGATTGTCCTGCTGATCAACGGCTACACCAAAGGCGACTGGTGGGAAGCGGCGCTGTTCGCGCTCTCCGTGGCCGTTGGCTTAACGCCGGAAATGCTGCCGATGATTGTCACCTCCACGCTGGCGCGCGGGGCGGTCAAACTCTCTAAACAAAAGGTGATCGTTAAACACCTCGACGCCATCCAGAACTTTGGCGCGATGGACATCCTTTGCACCGATAAAACCGGCACCCTGACGCAGGACAAAATCGTGCTGGAGAACCACACCGACATCGCCGGAAAAACCAGCGAGCGCGTGCTCCACAGCGCCTGGCTGAACAGCCACTATCAGACCGGGCTGAAAAACCTGCTCGACGTGGCGGTGCTGGAAGGGGTGGACGAGGAGTCTGCCCGCACGCTCTCCGGTCGCTGGCAGAAGGTGGATGAAATCCCGTTCGACTTTGAGCGCCGCCGCATGTCGGTGGTGGTCAGCGAGCAGGCGGACGTACATCAGCTGATCTGCAAAGGGGCATTGCAGGAGATCCTGAATGTTTCCACGCAGGTGCGCCATAACGGCGAGATCGTGCCGTTGGATGAGACCATGCTGCGCCGCATCAAACGCGTCACCGATAACCTGAACCGTCAGGGGCTGCGCGTGGTGGCAGTAGCCAGCAAGTTCCTGCCTGCGCGGGAAGGTGACTACCAGCGTATCGATGAATCCGATTTGATCCTCGAAGGTTACATCGCATTCCTCGATCCGCCGAAAGAGACCACCGCGCCGGCGCTAAAAGCGCTGAAAGCGAGCGGTATCACCGTCAAAATCCTCACCGGCGACAGCGAGCTGGTGGCGGCCAAAGTGTGCCACGAAGTCGGCCTGGACGCGGGCGACATCGTCGTGGGGAGCGACATTGAGCACCTGGCCGACGATGAGCTGGCCGAGCTTGCCCAACGCACCACGCTGTTTGCCCGCCTGACGCCGATGCATAAAGAGCGCATCGTCACTCTGCTGCGTCGCGAAGGGCACGTAGTGGGCTTTATGGGCGACGGCATCAACGATGCGCCAGCCCTGCGTGCGGCGGATATCGGTATCTCCGTGGACGGCGCGGTGGATATTGCCCGCGAAGCGGCGGATATCATTCTGCTGGAAAAGAGCCTGATGGTGCTGGAAGAGGGCGTCATCGAAGGGCGTCGCACCTTCGCCAATATGCTCAAATACATCAAAATGACCGCCAGCTCCAACTTCGGCAACGTCTTCAGCGTGCTGGTGGCGAGCGCGTTTCTGCCGTTTCTGCCGATGCTGCCGCTGCACCTGCTGATCCAGAACCTGATGTACGATGTCTCTCAGGTGGCGATCCCGTTTGATAACGTGGACGACGAGCAGATCCAGAAGCCGCAGCGCTGGAACCCCGCCGATCTGGGGCGCTTTATGCTGTTCTTTGGGCCGATCAGCTCAATCTTCGACATTCTGACCTTCTGCCTGATGTGGTTTGTGTTCCATGCGAATACGCCAGAACACCAGACGCTGTTCCAGTCCGGCTGGTTCGTGGTGGGACTGCTGTCTCAGACGCTGATTGTGCACATGATCCGCACCCGCCGCATTCCGTTCATCCAGAGCCGTGCCGCGTGGCCGCTGATTGTGATGACGGGCATTGTGATGGCGCTCGGGATCGCGCTGCCGTTCTCGCCGCTGGCAAGCTACCTGCAACTTCAGGCGCTGCCGCTGAGCTACTTCCCGTGGCTGGTGGCGATCCTCGCGGGCTACATGGTGCTGACGCAGATGGTGAAAGGGTTCTATGCGCGCCGGTATGGATGGCAGTAACGGCAAGCCCGGTGGCGCTGCGCTTACCGGGCCTACGATCCGAACGTAGGCCGGGTAAGGCGAAGCCGCCACCCGGCAGCTGGCTTTCCTCCCAAATTCAACAACCTGTGATCTCCGTCGGCGCATTCGCTTGACGACAATTTGAGCGCATGTTAACAGAATGTTTTGCCTGTATTTGGCCCGTCAGATAAGGAACATTCATGTTACGGTACAGCCTCTTAACCGCCGGGCTCATGCTCGGCGCCTCCGCCTTTGCCGCCCCGGCAGGTGACCTTCCCTTAATGCCCTGGCCTGCGAAGGTTGAACGCCCGACCACTCAGGGCGCGCTGGTGCTTAACAATCAACTTTCTGTGAGCGTCAGCGGCGACGATCTGGGGGATGCGGTCAACCGCCTGCGCCAGCGCATTGCGCTGCAAACCGGCTGGACGCTACAGCCGCAGGCCGAAAAACCTGACAAGCCGACCATCCGCATCGCCATCGCCAAAAAGGTTAAGCCGCAGCCGCTGCCTGACAGCGATGAGAGCTATAAACTCACGGTGGACGCCAACGGCGTAAATATCTCTGCCAACACCCGCTTCGGCGCGCTGCGCGCCATGGAAACCTTGCTTCAGCTGATGCAGAACGGCGCCGAAAACACCTCGATCCCGTGGGTGACCATTGAAGATTCGCCGCGCTTCCCGTGGCGCGGGCTGCTGCTCGATTCGGCGCGCCACTTCCTCCCGATTCCGGATATTAAACGCCAGATCGACGGCATGGCCGCGGCAAAGCTCAACGTCCTGCACTGGCATTTGACGGACGATCAGGGCTGGCGCTTTACCTCGAAGCGTTATCCAAAATTAACCCAGCTTGCCAGCGATGGGCTGTTCTACACCCCGGAGCAGATGCGCGAGATTGTGCGTTACGCTACCGAGCGCGGCATACGCGTGGTGCCGGAAATTGATATGCCGGGCCACGCCTCGGCGATTGCCGTCGCCTACCCGGAGCTGATGAGCGCGCCGGGGCCTTACGCCATGGAGCGCCACTGGGGCGTGCTGAAGCCGGTGCTGGATCCAACCAAAGAGGCAACTTATACCTTTGCCGACGCGATGGTCAGCGAACTGGCGGCGATCTTCCCGGATCCGTATCTGCATATTGGCGGCGATGAGGTTGACGACAGCCAGTGGAAAGCGAACGCTGCGATCCAGACGTTTATGCGCGACAACAAACTGGCGGACAGCCACGCGTTGCAGGCGTATTTCAACCGCAAGCTGGAGACGATCCTTGAGAAGCACCACCGGCAGATGGTTGGCTGGGATGAGATCTACCATCCCGATCTGCCGAAAAGCATTCTGATCCAGTCCTGGCAGGGACAGGACGCGCTGGGGCAGGTGGCGCAGAACGGTTATAAGGGCATTCTCTCAACCGGTTTCTACCTCGATCAGCCGCAATCCACCGCCTACCACTACCGCAATGAAATTGTGCCGCAGGGGCTGAACGGCGTGGATGTGATAGCGGACACCGACAGCGTCCAGAGCTGGGCTTTCTCCATGCCGCGTCTGAAAGGCAAGCCGGTGGAAGGCAGCTTTACGCTGGTGAAAGGCGATGCCGGGTGGCGTGGATTTATTGATTTTGCCGGGAAATCGCGTCGGGCGGTGGATAACATTCAGTGGCGGGACGACAACCAGGTAACGTTTACCGTTGATACCTGGATGGGTGAAACGCGTCCGGTCGTTTCTGTTGAGAACGATAAGCTCAGCGGCTATTTCCTGGTGGGTAACGCCCGCTACCCGATCGACGGCACGCGTCTGGACGCGGTGCCAAAAGGCATACCGCCGGTGGTGCCGGACCCGGCGAACGAGGCCAATCTGCTCGGCGGTGAAGCCGCGCTGTGGGCGGAAAACGTGGTCGCGCCGGTGCTGGATATCCGTCTGTGGCCGCGCGCCTTTGCGGTGGCGGAGCGGCTATGGTCGGCAAAGGACGTCAACGACATCGACAACATGTATACCCGGCTCCAGGCGATGGACAGTTGGTCCACGGTGTCGGCTGGACTACAGCAGCATACCCAGCAGCAGGTGCAGTTCACGCGCCTCGCCAACAATGCGGATACCCTGCCGCTGCAAATTCTCGCCCAGGCGCTTGAACCGGCGCAGTATTACACCCGCCAGCATCTTAAGTTCCAGGCCGGAAACTATCATCAGTTTGAGCCGCTCAACCGGCTCGCTGACGCGCTAAACGCGGAAAGTGCGACCGTGCGTCAGATGAATAAATGGGCGGACCGTCTGGTGAGCGACGCGGAAGACACGGAAAGCGCCGACGCGCTGCGCCACGTCTTTAACCGCTGGCAGAACAACACCAGCGATGCGCTAGCCTTGAGTGAAAACAGCTATCAGCTGAAGGCCATTAAGCCGGTGATCCAGGAGGTGGATAAACTGGCCTCGATTGGCCTGAGGCTGACGGATCTGGTGGCGCGTCAGGGCACGCTGGACGACAACGAGATCGCGTCGATCCAGAGCGAACTGGATAACGCGGCGACGATCCAGGACGAGGTGGTAATTGCGGCGGTGTACCCGCTGGAGACGCTGCTCAGAGCGACGCGGAATCAGTAACAAATGCGCCCGGTGGCGCTACGCTTACCGGGCCTACGTGACGTGTAGGCCCGGCAAACGAAGTGCCGCCGGGCGTGAAGGCAACTCAGTTCTTCAGCACCCACGCCTCTTTCCAGTGCGCGCCCACGCCTGGCTCAAACTGGGTCGCGTATTTGCTCCACTGCACGCAGTAGCCGCTATACGGGAACGGTTTACACTCGTAGGTCTTACCGTTTTTAGGCTGTAACACCACGGTGCCCGCTTTGTAGGAGGCAATGCTGTCCGGGAAGATAAAGTCATGCGGGCCGCTGCTGTCCGCCGCGTCGCTTTCCAGCATCAGGTTTAGCACGTCCTGCGCGAACAGGGTGCCGTCTTTGTTGGTGGCGTAGTATTTCAGCATATGGTGGCCCGCCGTGACGTCAGTCAGCGTCATGGTCACGTTTTGATTGACGTTATTCATATCCTGCTTCAGGTAACCTTTTTCGGCACCGTGGTGGTTCATCACGTGCGCTTCAAAATTAACGTCACCCTGCGTGTTCACATGGAAGGTCACAATCACATTGCCATGTTCGATTTTGCTGTATTGCAGATCGGAAACGGCGATGGTCTCGCTCACCTGCGCTTTTTGCTCTTCATAAGAGATGGCAACGGATTTCAGCGTGCTGCCGTCTTTCACGAATACGCTGTTGGCGCCGTGAACCGGACTAATTTCACCGGCTTCATCTTTCACACCGACGCGGACATCGCTATGAGCGGTGTTGATCTTCTGCGCCAGATCGTAGGACCACTGGTTAGCGTCGCCTTGTTCTGAAGAGCCGATGGTCATTTCAGTACGCAGGGCGGCAACTTCCCCGTTGGCGTCGAAGAAGCGTGCAATCACTTTATCGCCCACGTTCAGGTTATTCCCGGCAATCTGTCCGCTCAGGGTTTTACTCCACTGGGATATTACCGCTGGGGTATCGTCCGGCGTGACGTTGCCGGCGTTACCGAAATCAACGTCAATGGCCTGATAGAAACTGTTTGCGGTATCCGCAATTTCCCACACGCCATAAATAACCTGGTAGCCCGTACGTTCCGGGACATTACAGGTCATGGATTTTGTCATGGACGGTGCCTGACCATTCCCGTTAATAGTACAGAACGGCGTTAATTCGAACTGGTCACGGGTCAGCGGTTTATTGGGGTCCCAGTTTTGTTTGGTAATGTAATAACGCCAGTTGGTGGTTTTATGCGGCGCGGTATGGTGCCAGACAAATTCATGCGGGCCTGCCGTCATGGGGCTTTTGGTCCAGGCGTTCAGGCTCTGCTTATCAAGCTGGGAGTAGCTGGCAATACCGGCGCTGGCAAGCTGGCCGTCAGGCGGCATTGCGCCCGTCGGGAAGCCGGAGGTCTTTTCTACGCTCTGCGGTTCATATTGTACAGAGCCACAGTCAATATTCTGGCCGAGCTTACACATATAAGCGCGGCTGGCGGGGGATTCTATATATCCGTGTGCAAGTGCGGAAGACGCAACCGCTAATGTGGCAACGGCCAGCGCGATCTTAGAGAGTTTCATTCTTCATCCATTAATTAGAATATAACAAGGCAGCGTCAGTCTATTAATGGAGTGGGGGATGCGTCATTGCCTGGAGAGAGTAAAAATGGTCGCAATAAAAAAGGCAGCCTGAGCTGCCTTCTCTTTATTGAAATAAATTAGCGACGTACGGCAATCGCTTCAATTTCAATTTTTACGTCTTTTGGCAGACGCGCCACTTCCACACAGGAGCGCGCCGGGAAGGTGGCGTTGTGCTCGGTGAAGAACGCTTCATAAGTGGCGTTAACGGTGGCGAAATCGTTCAGATCTTTCACGAACACGGTGGTTTTGACGATATCGCCCACTTTCAGGCCGGCAGATTCGACGATCGCCTGCACGTTTTCCAGCGACTGACGCGCCTGCGCCGCTACGTCGGCTGGCACTTCACCGGTTTTTGGGTTCACCGGGATCTGACCAGAAGTGATGATCATGCTGCCCAGATCAACGCCCTGAACGTATGGGCCGATAGCCGCTGGTGCATTTTCCGTCGCGAGTACTTTGCTCATTTTTTCTCCAGAATTACAGCGTTAAGAATGTTCCCGGCCATTATAACAGCCGGGATTTCATTACCAACCTCAATTAGTTGGCCAGCACCACATAATGAGAAAACTCTTTTTCGCAGTATTTGCATTTGAGTGCAATGTCATTGGCGCGTTTTTTCACTGCGAAACTGGAGGAAACCGGCTCAGCATGACTGATGCAGTTGCTGTTCGGGCAGACCAGCACGCTTTCGATGCGATCCGGCAGGCTTGGGCGGGATTTGCCCACCACGTCGTAATCGTCGATGCGGTTAACCGTGGCGTCCGGCGCGTACAGAGACAGCTGGTTGACCTGCTCGTCGGTCAGGAAAGTGTTCTCGATCTTGATCAGGTCTTTACGGCCCATTTCGCCCGACGGCAGGTTCAGGCCGATGGTGATGCGCTGGTCGGTTTCAGTCAGTTTAAACAGCGTCAGCAGCTTAAAGCCCACCTGCGCAGGGATGTGGTCAATCACGGTGCCACGCTTGATGGCTTCAACCTGGAGTTTGTTATCGTGTGTCATGGTCGTCTCCCCTTACAGAGCTAATTCGCGATTCAGAACCAGTGCCAGTAACGCCTGGCGGGCGAAGATGCCGTTTCCGGCCTGCTGGAAGTACCAGGCGTGCGGCGTTTTATCCACGTCTGTGGTGATCTCATCGATGCGCGGCAGCGGGTGCAGCACCTTCATGTTGTCGCGCGCGCCCTCGAGGTCGCTGGCGCGCAGCACGAACTGCGCCTTCACGTTGGCGTACTCGGATGGGTCAAGACGCTCTTTCTGCACGCGGGTCATGTAGAGAATATCCACGTTGCCCATCACCTCTTCGATGCTGGCGTGCAGGCTCCACGCGATGCCTTTTTCGTCCAGCATATCGAGAATGTACTGCGGCATCGCCAGCGCGTCCGGGGCGATGAAGAAGAAGCGGTTGCCGTTAAATTTCGCCAGCGCCTGGGTCAGCGAGTGGACGGTGCGGCCATATTTCAGGTCGCCGACCATGGCGATGTTCAGGTTCTCAAGCGTGCCCTGCGTCTCCTGAATGGTGAACAGATCCAGCAGGGTCTGCGTCGGATGCTGGTTAGCGCCGTCACCGGCATTCAGTACCGGAATGCCGCCGGAAAATTCGGTCGCCAGACGCGCCGCGCCCTCCTGCGGGTGGCGCATCACAATCGCGTCAACGTAGGTGCTAATCACTGAAATGGTATCCGCCAGGGTCTCGCCTTTTTTGCCCAGCGACGTGTTGCTGCTGTCCGAGAAGCCCACCACGCTCGCGCCCAGGCGGTGCATGGAGGTTTCGAAGGAGAGACGCGTGCGGGTCGAGGCTTCGAAGAAGCAGCTCGCAATCACCTTGTGCTTCAGCAGCTCCGGTTGCGGATTGGCCTTCAGTTTTGCCGCGGTTTCCAGAACCAGTTCCAGCTCTTCGCGGCTGAGGTCGTTTATGGAAATGATGTGTTTTTGATAAAGCGGATTCATGTTTATCTCCTGACGCCGGGCAAAAAAAAGCCCCTCAAATGAGGGGCTCTGGGAATAGGTTTAGCAACGGGAAGAAAAACGGCAGGCCAGCGTCTGATTTCAGACGCGGTAAGACGATATGTCGTACACGCTTGACCATGCTTCCTCCCGGCAAATTGTCGGGCATTATACGCAGCTCGCTTTTGGGATCAAGCGATTTAATGCACGCTTTACTCAATGCAAACGGTTCTTTATGAATATTAATGCGTTCTGAGTAAATAATTAATTTGCTTATGCACCAGTGCGGTGCGCTTCACCACGCGGGGGGCGACCCAGACGATACTGCTTCCGGCCACCACGCCTAAAATTTCCGGTAACTGGTGATAATCCAGAATACGCGCCACCGCGCGGCCATATCCGGCGACGGTATGGATAAGGATAAATTCGCTGTTGTGCTCCACGCTCACCACCATTTCAGAGACGGTACGCGCCGCGTCGGGGGCCGGGCGCAGCTGGGGATTCAGCGAATAAATCTTTAGCCCTTTGGCATTGCGAATTTTTATGACACCGAGCAACTTGAGCAGACGTGAAACGGTGGACTGGCTGATGGTCTCAAAACCCCGCTCCTGTAAGTCGCGGCGGATCTCCTCCTGGGAGAGATAGCTCTTTTCCGCGATCAGACGCTGGCAGACCGTTAGCTGTAGTTGCTCTTTGGGAGAGTACTCTTCGTAATCCATCATAGTTCCCATATCAGTTCCCGAAATAACCGGTGGCACCGCACCGATCCGTAGGCCGGATAAGCGCAGCGCCATCCGGCAAATTACAACAGGGCGCCCAGGCTTAACGCCACCATAATCACCACCGTTAAAATCCCCAGCAGCGGCGCGACCCATTTCAGATAGCGCACGTAGGGCACGCGGGCGATAGCCAGCCCGCCCATCACGACGGCAGAGGTGGGAGTGATCAGGTTAACGATGCCGGACGCCGACTGGTAAGCCGTAACCACCAGGTCGCGGTTGACGTTAGCGAAATCGGCAAGGGGCGCCATGATCGGCATCGTCAGAACGGCCAGGCCGGACGAAGAAGGCACAAGAAACGACAGCACCACTTCCAGCCAGTACATCACGTTGATGAACGCCACCGTCGACAATCCGGTGACCATTCCCTCGGCGCTGTGCAAAATGGTGTGGGTAATCATGCCCTTATCCATGATCACTACGATACCGCGCGCGATGCCGATAATCAGCGCGACGCCCAGCAAATCTCGCGCGCCGTTGATAAAGGTTGAGGTCAGCTCCTCTTCGCTCATGCGGGCGATCAGCCCGACGATAATCGCGCTGGCGAGGAACACCGCCGAGATCTCCGCCATCCACCAGCCCAGCACCGCCACGCCGTAGATCATCACCGCGAAGGCGAGGGCGAAGATCACCAGGATGAGTTTGCGCACCGGGGTAAACTCCAGCGACTGCTCGCCCTTGTTGCCGAGGAAGTGGGCGCGGTTCTCTTCCTGCTTATCCGCCACGATCGACAGCGACGGATCCTTGCGCACCTTGCGGGCATAGCGCATTACCCACGCCACGCAGATGATCCAGCCGATCACCAGCAGCGCGATGCGCAACATGATGCCGTTGGTGAAGGGGATCCCGGCGGCGTTGGCGGCGATCACCGTGGCGAACGGGTTGATGGTGGAGCCGAGGGTGCCGATCCCCGCGCCGAGCAGCACGGTGGACGCAGCAACCACCGGATCGAACCGCGCCGCCAGCATCACCGGCACCAGTAAGGTATAGAAGGGCAGCGACTCTTCTGCCATGCCGTAAATCGTGCCGCCTGCGGCAAACAGCGCCATCAGGATCGGGATCATCCACTCTTCGCGGCCGCGTAGTCGAGTGGTGACGCGCTCGATCCCGGCGTCTATCGCCCCGGTTTTAGTGACGATCCCGAGGAATCCCCCGATGATCAGAATAAACAGCGCCACGTCGATCGCCCCGGCCTGGCCGGATTCCGGATCGTAGAGCCCGGCAATCGGCGCCATCAGCACCGAAACCAGCCCCTGCGGGTGCGCTGCCACGTGCGCGTAGGTGCCAGCAACCGGCACTTCTTTACCGAGCGCCTCGTTCATTGCCATATGGTACTGCCCGGCCGGAACAATCCACGTCAGCACGGCAACCACGGCAATCAGAAAAAAGAGAATGGTGTAAGCGGAGGGAAACTTGAACTTGCCCATGATGTTCTCCTGAACCCGGCGCACCCCGCGGCGCGCCGGGCGGTGATTAGTCGCCGAGTGTCGCCACCATGACCGCTTTAATGGTGTGCATGCGGTTCTCTGCTTCGTCGAAGACGATGGAGTTCGGTGATTCGAAGACCTCTTCCGTCACTTCCAGCCCCTTCAGGCCGTACGCCATTTCGATTTCGCGGCCCACTTTGGTGTGCTCGTTGTGGAACGCTGGCAGGCAGTGCATGAACTTGACGTTCGGGTTACCGGTGGCCTTCATCACGTCCGCGTTAATCTGATAAGGCTTCATCAGGCTGACGCGCTCGGCCCAGGCTTCCTTCGGCTCGCCCATGGAGACCCACACGTCGGTGTAGAGGAAATCGGTGCCCTGCACGCCTTCCTCCACGTCGTCGGTGAGGGTGATGCGTGCGCCAGTCTCTTTGGCGATGGCACGGCACTGCTCAACCAGGCCCGCCTCCGGCCAGAAGGATTTCGGCGCCACAAGGCGGATATCCATCCCCATTTTGGCCGCGCCGACCATTAGCGAATTACCCATGTTGTTCCGCGCGTCGCCGAGATAAGCAAAGCTCAGCTCCGGCAGGGTTTTGCCCGGAGAGTGCTCCAGCATGGTCATCAGGTCGGCGAGAATTTGGGTCGGGTGGAACTCGTCGGTCAGGCCGTTCCACACCGGCACGCCCGCGTACTCGCCCAGCTCTTCAACGATGGCCTGGCCGTAGCCGCGATACTCGATGCCGTCATACATGCGGCCCAGCACGCGGGCGGTGTCCTTCATCGACTCTTTGTGGCCAATCTGCGAACCGCTTGGGCCGAGGTAGGTGACCTGCGCGCCCTGGTCGAACGCACCCACTTCGAAGGCGCAGCGGGTGCGGGTGGAGGTTTTTTCAAAGATCAGGGCGATGTTTTTCCCGACCAGGGTTTGTTTTTCGCGTCCGGCTTTTTTGGCGGCCTTCAGCTCGATGGCGAGATCGATCAGGTACTGGATCTCCGCCGGGGTGTAGTCCAGCAGTTTCAGGAAGTTGCGGTTTTTCAGGTTAATGGTCATGGGGAAATCCTTTTTAAAATTTGTGCTGTCTGATGCCCTCACCCCGGCCCTCTCCCTGTGGGAGAGGGGGCGTACATTCCCTCTCCCTTTGGGAGAGGGTTAGGGTGAGGGGAAAACGACTCAGTTACGAATCAACGTGCCTTTCTCGCCCGCCAGGATCTCCGCGCCGTCATTCAGCGCGCCGATCCCGGCAATGCCGTTGCAGGCCTCAACAAACTCGCGGCAGGCGGCCACTTTCGGCCCCATCGATCCGGCGTCGAACTGCATGCCTCTGAGCAGCTCCGGCGTCACCTGCGCCAGCGGGCGCTGGGTTGGCTTGCCCCAGTCGAGGTACACCGCGTCGGCATCGGTGAGGATCAGCAGGGCATCGGCCTCGATCTGGCGCGCCAGCAGGGCGGCGGAGAGGTCTTTGTCGATCACCGCCTCAATGCCGCGATAGCCGTTGGCGTTTTCCACTACCGGCACGCCACCGCCGCCGTTGCAGATCACCAGGTGGTCGCGCTGAATCAGCGCCGTGATGGCGTCACTCTCGACGATGCGCTTCGGCTGCGGCGACGGCACCACGCGGCGGAAGTAGCTGCCGTCGGCCTTAAACACCCAGCCTTTTTCCGCGGCCAGCGCTTTAGCCTGGGCTTCGCTGTAGACCGGGCCGATGTACTTGGTCGGGTTGCTGAACGCCGGGTCGGCGGCGTCCACTTCCACCTGCGTGAGCAGGACGCTGACCTCGCGCTGGGGCAGATTGTTTTTCAGCGCCTGCTGGAGCATGTAGCCGATCATTCCCTGGCTTTCGGCGCCAAGAACGTCCAGCGGGTAGGGAGTGACTTTGTCGTAGGCGCTGTTTTGCAGCGCCAGCAGTCCGACCTGCGGGCCGTTGCCGTGCACCAGCACCACGCGCCACTGTTCCGTTAAGCCGGCGATGGTGCGGGCGGCCTGCTCAATGTTCTGGCGCTGGATCTCCGCTTCCAGCGGCTCGCCGCGCTTGAGCAGCGCGTTGCCGCCAAGGGCCACAACCAGAGTGGGTTTTCGTTCCATGATGGCTCCTTTAAATTCCGTCGCGTTCCAGTGGGCAGCTCATGCAGCGCGCGCCGCCGCGACCGCGTCCCAGCTCGTCGCCCGGGATCGGCAGCACGGTGATGCCTGCTTTGTCGTACTTCTCGTTGGTCCAGACGTTGCGCTCGTAGCCGATCACCACGCCCGGGCGGAGGGTCAGGACGTTGTTAGCGTCGTTCCACTGCTCGCGTTCGGCTTCAAAGGCGTCGCCGCCGGTGGTGATCAGGCGGACGTGGTTAATGCCGAGGGCTTTCTCGATGGCGTGCAGCAGGTCGGTTTCCTGAGTGCGCAGCAGGCCGCCGCGTCCGTCCGGGGTGAGCGTCCAGCACTGGGCGTCCTTGCGCACCACTTCCGGGTAAACGGAGAAGGTGTCCACATCGATGTGGGTCATCACGGTGTCGAGGTGCATGCAGGAGCGGTGTTTCGGCAGCTCAACGGCAATCACGCGCTCGGCCTGGCGATGTTTAAACAGGCTGTTGGCGAGGAACTCCACGCCCTGCGGCGTCGTGCGCTCGGACATGCCGATCAGTACCGCCCCGCGACCAATCACTAATACGTCGCCGCCTTCTAATGTGGCGTGGTCGTAATTAATATTCTCGTCGCCGAAATACTTAATAAACTCGCCGTCGGCAAATGCGGGGTGCCAGCGATATATTGCCCGCAGGTTATTGGTTTCACGCTGGCGGGCGGGTTTCGCCATCGGATTAATGGAGACGCCGTTATATATCCAGCAGGAGGTATCGCGGGTAAATAAGTGGTTAGGCAGCGGCTTCATAATAAAATCATTCGCCGTGTGGGTATCGACCACCATATTTTTAATGGCCGCCGGAATTTCACCGTAGGTTAATCCGCCGCTTAATCTGCGCGCCAGTTCGCGGTGCGGCATATCCGCCAGCCAGCCGCGCACGTCGGCGGCAAAGGTTGGTCCCAGGCGATAGTCGGAGATTTGTGTTTCAAGAAGCCAGGCTTTTGCTTCAGCAATATCAAGCGTTTGCGTAAGAAGGTCGGTCAACAGCAGGACTTCCACACCCTGCTCGCGCAGCGTGTTTGCGAAGATGTCATGCTCTTCACCCGCCCGTTCAACCGAGAGCACGTCATCAAATAGCAGCTCCTGACAGTTTGAGGGGGTTAACCGTTTCAGACTTAAATTAGGACGGTGCAGCATAACGCTACGCAATTGACCAATTTCAGAACCGACGTAATGCTTTTCCATAATTATTCCTTTAACTTTTTTTCAGAATAAAAAGGGCATGCGCCATGTGATGTGTTTAATTTCATGGCGGCTAAGCTCAATTGATTTCGTGATTTATAGTAGGCGCTTAAATAATGGTTATTGTGACATTGCTCACGCGAAAACCGATATTGAGCAGTTTATTTTCAATTGCATGATTCGTATCAGATAATGATTAATTTCATATTATTAAGGGATGAATAGCTAAGCAGGAACGGGTGGCAATATTTGAAGTTGTTATTATTTTGTAGAATCACACGCTTTGAAATATTTAGTTATATTGTTGATTTTAATGGATAAAATGTTGTCACGGGAATAGCTATGCAATAATGACAGTTAACTATTTTTCACTTAAGAGAAATCAATAAATAATTATGGATTTTTAAAGGAAATAACCAAAGTGATAAAGTGTGATACACCAACAGGTTTTGTGAGTTATGTTTTAAATTCAGTGAGTTAGATCCTGTGTGCAAAGTGCATGAAATGAGGTTATGCATAACCACTGCATAAATGCCTGTGTGCAATTAACAGTGGATTAACACATTTCCCGATAAACATGCGCTGACGCAAATCTTGTCAAAAAAGGGCTGGTATGGAAGAGGCAATTCTCGTATAAAACATAAAAATGAAACAATGTTTTAATCTGAGGGTTGTATCATGATTATTGGCAATATTCATCATCTCCAGTCCTGGCTGCCAGAAGAGCTGCGCCAGGCCATTGAGCACGTTAAGGCCCACGTCACCGACGCAACGCCGACCGGTAAGCACGACATCAATGGCAACAGCCTGTTTTATCTGGTTTCGGAGGACATGACCCAGCCGTTCGCCGAGCGTCGCGCTGAATACCATGCACGCTATCTGGATATTCAGATTGTGCTAAAAGGTCAGGAAGGGATGACCTTCAGTACCCTGCCGCACGGTACGCCGGACACCGACTGGCTGGCGGACAAAGACATCGCGTTCCTGCCGGAAGGCGAGCAGGAGAAAATCGTGGTGCTGAGCGAAGGGGATTTTGTGGTGTTCTGGCCGGGCGAAGTGCATAAGCCGCTGTGCGCGGTGGGAGCGCCGGCGCAGGTGCGTAAGGTTGTGGTGAAGATGCTGGTAGAGTAACCCTTACCCCGGCCCTCTCCCAAGGGGAGAGGGTGTAAAAGTTCCCTCTCCCCTTGGGAGAGGGTTAGGGTGAGGGAACCAGACCGCACCCACGCATAATGTGATCCAGCTTAAACTTCCCGCACTCCCTCCTCATCTCCCATTTACCTGCGCTTTTTCTGCGTCATAGTATGATCGTTAAATTAATGAACGCTGTTCTATAATGTAGAACAAAATGATTCAGCAAGGAGATCTCATGCCGCAGTCCGCGTTGTTCACGGGTATCATTCCCCCTGTCTCCACCATTTTTACCGCCGATGGCCAGCTCGATAAACCGGGTACCGCCGCGCTGATCGACGATCTGATTGCTGCGGGCGTCGACGGCCTGTTCTTCCTGGGCAGCGGCGGCGAGTTCTCCCAGCTCAGCGCCGAAGAGCGTAAAACCATTGCCCGGTTTGCGATCGATCATGTCGATCGTCGCGTGCCGGTTCTGATCGGCACCGGCGGCACCAACGCCCGGGAAACCATTGAGCTGAGCCAGCACGCGCAGCAGGCGGGCGCGGACGGCATCGTGGTGATCAACCCTTACTACTGGAAAGTAACGGAAGCGAACCTGATCCGCTATTTCGAGCAGGTGGCCGACAGCGTCACGCTGCCGGTGATGCTCTATAACTTCCCGGCGCTGACCGGGCAGGATCTGACCCCGGCGCTGGTGAAAACCCTCGCCGACTCGCGCAGTAACATCGTCGGCATCAAAGACACCATCGACTCCGTCGCTCACCTGCGCAGCATGATCCACACCGTTAAAGGCGCCCATCCTCATTTCACGGTGCTGTGCGGCTACGACGATCATCTGTTTAATACCCTGCTGCTCGGCGGCGACGGGGCGATCTCGGCCAGCGGCAACTTTGCCCCACAGGTGTCGGTAAATCTTCTGAAAGCCTGGCGGGATAACGACGTGGCGAAAGCGGCTGAGTATCATCAGTCCCTGCTGCAAATCCCGCAGATGTATCAGCTGGATACGCCGTTTGTGAACGTCATTAAAGAGGCGATCGTGCTCTGCGGTCGTCCGATTTCTACGCACGTCCTGCCGCCAGCCTCGCCGCTGGACGAGCCGCGCAAGGCGCAGCTGAAAACCCTGTTACAACAGCTCAAACTCTGCTGAGCCGGACGATAACGATGACCATTGAGAAAATTTTCACCCCACAGGACGATGCGTTTTATGCGGTGATCACCCACGCGGCGGGGCCGCAGGGCACGCTGCCGCTGACACCGCAGATGCTGATGGAATCCCCCAGCGGCAACCTGTTCGGTATGACGCAGAACGCCGGGATGGGCTGGGATGCCAACAAGCTCACCGGCAAAGAGGTGCTGATCATCGGCACCCAGGGCGGCATCCGCGCCGGAGACGGACGCCCGGTCGCGCTGGGCTACCACACCGGGCACTGGGAGATCGGCATGCAGATGCAGGCGGCGGCGAAGGAGATCACCCGCAACGGCGGGATCCCGTTCGCCGCCTTCGTCAGCGATCCGTGCGACGGTCGCTCGCAGGGCACGCACGGCATGTTCGACTCCCTGCCGTACCGCAACGACGCGGCGATCGTGTTTCGCCGCCTGATCCGCTCCCTGCCGACGCGCCGGGCGGTGATCGGCGTGGCAACCTGCGATAAAGGGCTGCCCGCCACCATGATTGCGCTGGCTTCCATGCACGATCTGCCGACCATTCTGGTGCCGGGCGGGGCGACGCTGCCGCCCACCGTGGGGGAAGATGCGGGCAAAGTGCAGACCATCGGCGCGCGCTTCGCCAACCATGAGCTCTCCTTGCAGGAGGCCGCCGAGCTGGGCTGTCGCGCCTGCGCGTCGCCGGGCGGCGGGTGTCAGTTCCTCGGTACGGCGGGCACCTCGCAGGTAGTGGCGGAGGCGCTGGGTCTGGCGCTGCCGCACTCTGCACTGGCCCCGTCCGGGCAGGCGGTGTGGCTGGAGATCGCCCGCCAGTCGGCACGCGCGGTCAGTGAACTGGATAACCGCGGCATCACCACGCGCGATATCCTCACCGACAAAGCCATCGAAAACGCGATGGTGATCCACGCGGCGTTCGGCGGCTCCACTAATTTACTGCTGCACATTCCAGCCATCGCCCACGCGGCGGGCTGCACGATCCCGGACGTTGAACACTGGACGCGCGTCAACCGCAGGGTGCCTCGCCTGGTAAGCGTGCTGCCCAACGGCCCGGACTATCACCCGACCGTGCGCGCCTTCCTCGCGGGCGGCGTGCCGGAGGTGATGCTCCACCTGCGCGATCTCGGCCTGTTGAATCTGGACGCCATGACCGTCACTGGCCAGACAGTGGGCGAGAACCTCGACTGGTGGCAGAGCTCGGAGCGCCGTAAGCGCTTCCGCCAGTGCCTGCGCGAGCAGGACGGCGTGGAGCCGGATGACGTGATCCTGCCGCTGGAGAAGGCAAAAGCGAAAGGGCTGACCTCGACGGTCTGCTTCCCGACGGGCAACATCGCGCCGGAAGGATCGGTGATTAAGGCCACGGCGATCGACCCGTCGGTGGTGGGTGAAGATGGCGTTTACCGCCACACTGGCCGGGTGCGAGTGTTTGTCTCGGAGGCGCAGGCGATCAAGGCCATCAAGCGGGAAGAGATTAAGCAGGGCGATATCATGGTGGTGATCGGCGGTGGACCGTCCGGCACTGGCATGGAAGAGACCTACCAGCTCACCTCCGCGCTCAAACACATCTCGTGGGGCAAGTCGGTGTCGTTAATCACCGATGCGCGCTTCTCGGGCGTGTCGACGGGCGCCTGCTTCGGCCACGTATCGCCGGAGGCGCTGGCGGGAGGGCCGATTGGTAAGCTGCGCGATAACGACATCATTGAGATTGCCGTGGACCGCCTGACTCTGACCGGTAGCGTGAACTTCATCGGTACCGCGGACAACCCGCTGACGCCGGAAGAGGGGGCGCGCGAGCTGGCGCGGCGGCAGACGCACCCGGACCTGCACGCTCACGACTTTTTGCCGGACGATACCCGGCTGTGGGCGGCATTACAGTCCGTGAGCGGCGGCACCTGGAAAGGCTGTATTTATGACACCGATAAAATCATTGAGGTAATTAACGCCGGTAAAAAAGCACTCGGCCTTTAATTATTTTTTGAGAGAAAGTCGTCTGCGGAAAATATTCCGCGGACGGTTTTTGCTTGTCTTTAATTTTCTAATTTAAACAATGAATTGTGATATATCGTTGGCGTCACAAAAGCGAAATAACGTAATTCAGAAATAAGATATGACCATTGCTGGTTAATTGAGCATCTCATTACACTCCATTAACACGATGTTGTAATTCAGCACACTACATAAGGGTGTAATTCTGATGACGCAATTAACCATGAAAGACAAAATTGGCTACGGGCTGGGTGATACCGCCTGCGGCTTCGTCTGGCAGGCGACGATGTTCCTGCTGGCCTATTTCTACACCGACGTGTTCGGTCTCTCCGCGGGCATAATGGGGACGCTGTTTTTAGTTTCCCGCGTACTCGACGCCGTGACCGATCCGCTGATGGGGCTGCTGGTAGACCGCACCCGCACGCGACACGGCCAGTTCCGCCCGTTCCTGCTGTGGGGCGCCATTCCGTTTGGCATCGTCTGCATGCTGACCTTCTACACGCCGGACTTCTCCGCGCAGGGCAAAATCATCTACGCCTGCGTGACCTACATTCTGCTGACTCTGGTCTACACCTTCGTTAACGTCCCGTACTGTGCCATGCCGGGGGTGATCACCGCCGACCCGAAAGAGCGTCATGCCCTTCAGTCCTGGCGTTTCTTCCTCGCCGCCGCGGGGTCGCTCGCCATCAGCGGCATCGCGCTGCCGCTGGTCAGCATCATCGGCAAAGGGAACGAGCAGGTGGGCTATTTCGGCGCCATGTGCGTGCTGGGTCTGAGCGGCGTGGTCCTGCTTTATGCCTGCTTCTTCACCACCAAAGAGCGCTACACCTTTGAAGTGCAGCCTGGCTCGTCGGTGGCGAAAGATCTTAAGCTGCTGCTGGGCAACGGCCAGTGGCGGATCATGTGCGCCTTCAAGATGATGGCGACCTGCTCCAACGTGGTGCGCGGCGGGGCGACGCTCTACTTCGTGAAATACGTGATGGATCACCCGGAGATGGCGACCCAGTTTTTACTTTACGGCAGCCTCGCCACCATGTTCGGCTCGCTCTGCTCGTCTCGTCTGCTGGGCCGCTTCGACCGCGTCACCGCCTTTAAGTGGATCATCGTCGCCTACTCGCTGATTAGCCTGCTGATTTTCGTCACCCCGGCGGAGCATATTGCGCTGATTTTCGCCCTCAACATCCTGTTCCTGTTTGTGTTTAACACCACCACGCCGCTGCAATGGCTGATGGCCTCTGACGTGGTGGATTACGAGGAGAGCCGCAGCGGGCGACGCCTGGACGGGCTGGTGTTCTCCACCTACCTGTTCAGCCTGAAGATTGGCCTGGCGATTGGCGGGGCAGTGGTGGGCTGGATCCTGGCGTACGTGAACTACTCCGCCAGCAGCAGCGTGCAGCCGGTCGAGGTGCTCACCACCATCAAAATTCTGTTCTGCGTGGTGCCCGTGGTGCTCTATGCGGGCATGTTCATCATGCTGTCGTTTTATAAGCTCACCGACGCCCGCGTGGAGGCCATCAGCCAGCAGCTGATCAAGCACCGCGCGGCGCAGGGCGAGGCCATTCCCGACGCCGCGACAGCCGCATCCCATTAACCGGAGGCAACATGGAAATCACTAACCCGATACTCACCGGCTTCAACCCGGACCCGTCCCTGTGCCGCCAGGGCGAGGACTACTACATCGCCACCTCGACCTTCGAGTGGTTCCCGGGCGTGCGCATCTATCACTCCCGCGACCTGAAAAACTGGACGCTGGTCAGCACGCCGCTGGACCGCGTGTCGATGCTGGATATGAAGGGCAACCCGGACTCCGGCGGCATCTGGGCGCCGTGCCTGAGCTACGCCGACGGCAAATTCTGGCTGCTCTATACCGACGTGAAGATTGTCGATTCGCCGTGGAAAAATGGCCGCAACTTCCTCGTCACCGCGCCGTCCATTGAGGGGCCATGGAGCGAGCCGGTCCCGATGGGCAACGGCGGGTTCGATCCGTCCCTGTTCCACGACGACGATGGCCGCAAATACTACCTCTACCGCCCGTGGGGGCCGCGCCATCACAGCAACCCGCACAACACCATCGTGATGCAGGAGTTTGACCCGCAGACCGGCACCCTCTCGCCGGAGCGCAAAACGCTGTTTACCGGCACGCCGCTCTGCTACACCGAAGGGGCGCATCTTTATCGGCACGCGGGATGGTACTACCTGATGGTTGCCGAAGGCGGCACCAGCTACGAGCACGCCGTCGTGGTGCTGCGTGCAAAAACCATCGACGGGCCGTACGAGCTTCACCCGGATGTGACGATGATGACCAGCTGGCACCTGCCGGAGAACCCGCTGCAAAAGAGCGGCCACGGCTCGCTGCTGCAAACCCACACCGGGGAGTGGTATATGGCCTACCTTACCAGCCGCCCGCTGCGCCTGCCCGGCGTGCCGCTGCTGGCCTCAGGCGGACGCGGTTACTGTCCGCTGGGGCGCGAGACCGGCATCGCCCGCATTGAATGGCGCGATGGCTGGCCGTACGTGGAGGGCGGTAAGCACGCGCAGCTGACCGTGAAAGGCCCGCAGGTGGCGGAGCAGCCCGCCGCCGTTCAGGGTAGCTGGCGGGATGATTTCGACGGCAGCACGCTTGACCCTGAATTGCAGACTCTGCGCATTCCGTTCGACGACACCCTCGGCTCGCTCACCGCGCGCTCCGGCTATTTACGGTTATACGGCAACGACTCGCTCAACTCGACCTTTACCCAGTCGACCGTGGCGCGCCGCTGGCAGCACTTCACCTTCCGGGCCGAGACGCGGATGCAGTTCTCGCCGGTGCACTTCCAGCAGAGCGCGGGGCTGACCTGCTACTACAACAGCAAAAACTGGAGCTACTGCTTTGTGGACTACGAGGAGGGGCAGGGCAGAACGATTAAGGTTATTCAGCTCGACCACAACGTGCCGTCGTGGCCGCTGCACGAGCAGCCCATTCCCGTGCCGGAGAGTGCGAAGAGCGTCTGGCTAAGGGTGGATGTGGATGCGCTGGTCTACCGCTACAGCTACTCGTTCGACGGCGAGACGTGGCACACCGTGCCGGTGACGTATGAGGCGTGGAAGCTGTCGGATGACTATATCGGCGGGCGCGGCTTCTTCACCGGCGCGTTTGTGGGACTGCACTGCGAGGACATCAGCGGCGACGGCTGCCACGCTGACTTCGACTACTTCACCTACGAGCCGGTCTGACGGCTCAGGCCGGGTAGCCCAGCGCGCGCGAGAGCTGGAGCCCGGCCTGCTGAAGCTGCTCGCGGAAATCAGCCAGCTCTGCGTCGTCCACGCGGGAGGTCAGCGTCGACAGGCTCAGGGCGGCAATGACGCGGGACTCGTGGTTCCACACCGGCACCGCCACGCAGCGCACGCCCTGCTCGTTCTCTTCGCTATCCAGGGCATAGCCCTGCTCGCGGGTCTGCGCCAGGGCACTCATTAAGGCTTCGCGAGAGGCAAGGGTAGAAGGGGTATAGGTGGTGTACTGATAGCCCTCCAGCAGGGCGTTCAGCTCGGCCTCGCCCAGCCAGGCAATCAACACCTTGCCGATGGCGGTGGCGTGAACCGGCAGGCGGCGGCCGATGCGCGAATAGGCGATGGCAGCGAGCTTGCCTTCAATCTTCTCGATATAGACCCCTTCACGCCCGTCCAGGATCCCCAGATGGGTAGTCTGCCCGGTTCGCCGGGACAGCTCCGTCAGCCAGCCTTTCGCCTTCTGCCGAATATCCATCGAGCCCACGACAAAATGACCGCGCTCGACCAGCTTCATGCCGAGGCGATACTTACCGTTCTCCGGGTTCTGATCGATATAGCCGTGAAGCTGGAGGGTTTTCAGCAGCGAGTGGAGGGTACTCTTGCTCAGCCCCATCAGTTTGCTGATGTCGGTGATCTTAAGCTCGGTGGCCTGCTCGTTGAACAGGTCGAGGATCTGCAACGCACGTTCAACAGACTGAATAATCGGCATAATGCTGGTATGTCCACGCTGGAATTAAGGCGAAAACGTACCTTCTTCGGGGTGAAAAATCAATGAAATGGAGCCGGTTTGCTCCCTCTCCCCGTGGGAGAGGGCCGGGGTGAGGGCATCAGGCCGCATCGTCGCCTGATTCGCCCGGCGGCGCTACGCTTGCACGGGCCTACGGGCTGGGTGTTCTCTCTCTCCCCGTGGGAGAGGGCTGGGGTGAGGGCATCAGGCCGCATCGCCGCCTGATTCGCCCGGCGGCGCTTCGCTTGCACGGGCCTACGGGCTGGGTGTTCTCCCTCTCCCTGTGGGAGAGGGCCGGGGTGAGGGCACCAGCGCTCAGAGGACCCAATCACTCCCCAAGCGTCGCCACCATCACCGCCTTAATCGTATGCATCCGGTTTTCCGCCTGGTCAAACACGATGCTCGCCGCCGACTCAAACACCTCGTCCGTCACTTCCATCCCGCCGTGCAGATCGAACTCTTTCGCCATCTGCTTGCCGAGCGTGGTCTGGTCGTCATGGAACGCCGGCAGACAGTGCAGGAACTTCACGTCCGGGTTGCCGGTGAGCGCCATCATCTGCGCGTTCACCTGATACCCGCGCAGCAGCGCGATACGCTCCGCCCACTTCTCTTTGGCTTCGCCCATCGACACCCACACGTCGGTATAGATAAAGTCCGCGCCCTTCACGCCCGCCGCCACGTCTTCCGTCAGGGTGATTTTCCCGCCGTGCTTCTCCGCCAGCGCGCTGCACTCTGCCACCAGGCTCTCTTCCGGCCAGCAGGCCTTCGGGGCCACCAGACGCAGATCCAGCCCGGTCAGCGCCGCCGCTTCCAGCATCGAGTTGCCCATGTTGTTGCGCGCGTCGCCCGCGTAGACCAGCGTCATCTCGTTAAATGCCTTGCCCGGCAGGTGCTCCTGCATGGTCAGCAGATCCGCCAGCAGCTGCGTCGGGTGGAACTCGTTGGTCAGCCCGTTCCACACCGGCACGCCAGCATACTGCGCCAGCGTCTCGACGACTTCCTGGCCGTGGCCGCGGTACTGAATGCCGTCGTACATCCGCCCGAGCACCCGTGCGGTATCCTTAATTGACTCTTTATGCCCAATCTGGCTGCCGCTCGGCCCTAAATAGGTAACGCGCGCGCCCTGGTCAAATGCGGCAACTTCGAAAGAGCAACGTGTACGGGTCGAGTCTTTTTCGAAGATGAGCGCGATGTTTTTGCCAGTAAGCTTTTGTACTTCCTTGCCCTTTTTTTTATCGGCTTTGAGCTGTGCGGCAAGGTTCAGCAGAGAAGTGAACTGTGCAGGGGTAAAGTCGAGCAATTTCAGAAAGTGTTTCTTGTACAGATCAGACATTTTATCCTCACATGGCGAACGCCACTTATTGAATTAAAATTCACTTTATATGTGTAATTATTCATTTGCAACCCCGTTTCACAAATCTTTCCAACAAAGGTGGAGGCAAACCCGTCCGTGTGTGAAAATAGAAGTATCTGCCGCACTTTAAAGAGGATTGAGCCATGGCAAACCCGGAACACCTGGAAGAGCAACGCGAAGAGACGCGTCTGATTATTGAAGAACTGCTGGAAGACGGTAGCGATCCGGACGCGCTGTACACCATCGAGCACCATTTCTCTGCGGATGATTTCGACGCGCTGGAAAAACTGGCGGTAGAGGCCTTCAAGCTGGGTTACGAAGTGACCGAGCCGGAAGAGCTGGAAGTGGAAGAGGGCGACACCGTCATCTGCTGCGACATCCTGAGCGAAGGCGCGCTGAAGGCGGAGCTGATCGACGCGCAGGTAGAACAGCTGATGAACCTGGCCGAGAAGTTTGAAGTGGAATACGACGGCTGGGGAACCTACTTCGAAGATCCGAACGGTGAAGACGGCGAAGAAGGCGACGACGAAGATTACGTCGACGAAGACGACGACGGCGTGCGTCACTAAGCGTTTCAGGCGGTGGCGCGCGCCACCGCTTTTTTCAAGGCAGAACCATGGATTACCCGCAGATACTCGCCCCCGTACTCAACTTCCTCCAGTGCCCGACCCCGCAAGCATGGATTGATAAAGCCCGCGACCCGGCGAACCTGCCGCTGCTGCTCACCGACCACATGGTGTGCGAGCTCAAGGCCGCCCAGACCGCGCTGCTGCTGGTGCGAAAATACGTCGCCGACGAAAGCGGTGCCGACGCGCTGCTCGACTGGCTCAAGCCCTACGAACAGTTCACCTTCCGCGACGGCCCGGAGCCGGACTTTATCGCCCTGCACAGGCAGATTGGCAAAAGCGTGATGCCCAAAACCGACGACCCGTGGGGCCAGGCGCTGATCGACAGCATGGTGCTGCTGATTAAAGAGGAGCTGCACCACTTCTGGCAGGTGCGCGAGGCGATGCTGGCCCGCAATATTCCGTACGTCAAAATCACCGCCAGCCGCTACGCCAAAGGGATGCTGAAGGAAGTGCGCACCCACGAGCCGCTGACGCTGATCGACAAGCTCATCTGCGGCGCCTACATCGAAGCCCGCTCCTGCGAACGCTTCGCCGCGCTGGCCCCGTTCCTCAACGATGACTTACAGAAGTTCTATCTCTCGCTGCTGCGCTCGGAAGCGCGCCATTATCAGGACTACCTGACGCTGGCCCAGCAGGTGAGCGACGACGATATCTCACCGCGCATAAAGCATTTTGGCGAAATTGAAGCCACACTTATCTCGACACCGGACAACGAGTTTCGCTTCCACAGCGGCGTGCCGGTGTAAACCGGCACAACTCAAGGATAAGGATGCGAGATGAATAAAACGTGGACCCGTACCGTGATGGTTGTTGTGGTGGCCGCCGCCGTGGCGTTCTGGGTGTTCTTCGACAGGCAGCGCGCTCCGGAACGGCAGATGGATAACGCCCTCAACGCGATGCCCGCCTGGCAGGTGATTAAGGAGCAGGAGCCCGCGCTGCATCAGCGCATCCTCGACCAGATGGCCGCCCTGCAAAAGGCCGGCGAGCCGGAGCAGCAGATTATCGACACCATCCAGCCGCAGATCCTGCATTTGCAGATGTCGCGCCTGCAAAACGCCCCGGACGCCAACGTGGTGAACTACATGACCATCAACATGGAGCAGACCGCCGCCATCCAGAAGGTGAGCGACGACGCCTGCTTCCGCTTCCTCTACCCGACGGTGAAGGGCGGCGTGAATCCGATGCGCATGCTGGATAAAGACCTGATGACGCGGCGAATGCAGGCCGACGCCGACATGATGCGCGCGGCCTACGGCAAAAACCGCCACACCGTGACGCAGGCCGAACGTGAGGCGGCTGTCGAGGATGTGCGGCCGATTATGAAACAACTAGCCGATAAGTACGGCGAGGACATCCAGCTGTTGCAGATGCCGGAGAAGGCGGTGGGCAAGGAGAAGCTCTCTTGCGACATGGTGCAGGACATGTGGGCGAAGGTGCTGGCGCTGCCGGAGCAGAAGGCGGCAGGGGTGATTCGGCTGGCGGTGTCTGAGCTGGAGTAACCAGGGCGCTGGTTTTTTGGGCACTTAGCGCGGGTTTCGCGCGTCGTCGCTTGCATGGCGGCGCGCGACAGGTATAATCCACAACGTTTCCGCATCCCCTTCAGTGCCGAAGTGGCGAAATCGGTAGACGCAGTTGATTCAAAATCAACCGTAGAAATACGTGCCGGTTCGAGTCCGGCCTTCGGCACCATTAGTACTTCCAAGACCATCCGAGAAAGTCCAATTATCCCTTAAAAATCAATGATTGCAGCGAACTTTACGTCCTGAGTCGTCCGAGGTCGTCCGTTGAAATCCGGATGTCATTGGGGGCATAATTGGGGGCATCTTAACTTCGATTAGAAATGTGCCCCCAAATGAAGCTCAACGCCAGACAGGTCGAGACCGCAAAGCCAAAAGACAAAACCTACAAAATGGCCGATGGCGGTGGTTTGTACCTTGAGGTTTCGGCCAAGGGGTCTAAATACTGGCGCATGAAATACAGACGGCCCTCTGACAAAAAAGAGGATCGCCTCGCTTTTGGTGTTTGGCCTACGGTGACGCTTGCTCAGGCAAGAGCAAAGCGCGATGAAGCTAAAAAGCTGTTAGTGCTGGGCATTGACCCAAAAGCCGAACAGAAAGAAGCTCAGGCCGAGAATTCGGGTGCATATACTTTCGAAACCATTGCTCGCGAATGGCATGCCAGTAACAAGCGATGGAGTGAAGATCATCGATCGCGTGTTCTTCGCTATCTTGAGCTTTATATCTTCCCTCATATCGGTTCGTCCGACATTCGCCAGCTCAAAACCAGTCACCTGTTAGCCCCGATTAAAAAAGTTGATGTCAGTGGTAAACACGATGTCGCTCAGCGCCTACAACAGCGCGTCACGGCCATTATGCGTTATGCCGTACAGAACGATTACATCGACTCAAATCCAGCAAGTGATATGGCCGGTGCGCTATCGACAACCAAAGCGCGACATTACCCCGCTTTACCTTCAAGCCGGTTCCCTGAGTTTCTTGCTCGTCTTGCTGCATATCGCGGTCGGGTAATGACGCGGATCGCGGTCGAGCTTTCCTTACTAACTTTTGTGCGTTCCAGTGAGTTACGTTTCGCGCGTTGGGATGAGTTCGACTTCGATAAATCTCTCTGGCGAGTACCTGCAAAACGAGAAGAAATTAAAGGCGTGCGTTACTCGTACCGTGGCATGAAGATGAAAGAGGAGCATATCGTTCCGCTTAGTCGGCAGGCGATGATTTTGTTAGACCAGTTAAAGCAGATTAGTGGTGATAAAGAGCTGCTGTTTCCGGGGGATCATGACGCAACTAAGGTTATGAGTGAAAACACGGTGAACAGCGCATTACGTGCGATGGGATATGACACGAAAACTGAGGTCTGCGGGCATGGATTTAGAACAATGGCGCGTGGTGCATTGGGTGAGTCGGGGTTATGGAGTGATGATGCTATAGAGCGACAATTGAGCCATTCAGAGCGAAATAATGTACGTGCAGCTTATATTCATACATCTGAGCATTTGGATGAACGTCGTATGATGGTGCAATGGTGGTCAGATTACCTTGATGCAAATAAATCGAGCGAAGTGAGTCCATACGATTATGCTAAAAATAAAAGGGAGTAAACTATTAAGAGGTTATTTTTTGAGTCAATGTGAGTATATTGAAGCATCAATGGTCAAACGATGCCTTAATATACTCACTGTTTTTATTTCTATTCTTCTGTCATTTCATCTTCTAAATTTTTGAGTATTTCGCCTAAGGCATCATGTGGTAAAGTACTTGTATCTGATATGTATTTTATTTCTACCTGTTGAAATCGACTACGCCAATTATCAATTGTCCTAGGTGTTTTGGTTTTCCAGTTAATGTCATTGGTGAAGTATTTAATATCATTGTCATCTAAATATGCCAGCCATATCCCTCCTTCTGAAGAGAGCATTATTATCCCTTCCATATAGGTATACATTCCTCTAACGCCACCATAAAAAACTTTGGCCTCAAAAGTATCTAGATTTTCGCCTTCACCGATACCTTCCATTCTCTTTTTAAAATCAAAATAATATGAGCCTAAAACACTGTATATTCTTTGTAAGTCAAGTTCGTTTAAAAACCCTAGTTCAAAAAGGTTATCACTGGACCATTGGAATTCACCACTAAATATTACGCCCATACCTCTATGGCTTGAACAATCAGCTGTTTCATCTATAGATAGAAATTTTTTCCCATCAACTATGTTGCGTCTGAAACTGATTTCACCATATTCACCATTCTGGTTTTGTATTTTTGCATACGCCATATCTCTTGAGACAAAGACAGCTTGTGATGTTATTTTACCAGAATGAGAACCACTATAAACTGATAGGTCAAATAAAAAACCAGCTGAGGATGTTTCTCTTATGAATAAATGTCCTCCATAGCTTCTATTATGGTTGTAATTAATCCATTCGCCCCACCATACAGGGGCACTTGAACCGCTTTGTAACGAACCGACGCTTGAGTCTTTCAGTGCATATTTTAAAGCATGTTCAAGTCTGCCTTGTAATATACCTCTTACTTCAGACTTGGTATCATCTTCTGGATCGTAACTATAAGTGACAACTCTGCGCCCTCGTAAATCAAAAGGTAATTCTTCTGGCCCACCAAAAAATGTGTTTTGTATAAGAATTATTCTATCCCACCCTAATTGAGAAATAGCGAATCCTAGCTCAATTAAAACATTTGGGTTTGAAGTTTTTTTGCTACTCTCAGAAGCATTAATAATCGAAACGTCTGCTATAAAAACATCTGATGTCGATATTTTTTTAAAAATCGTATCGCTTATTGATGGCGAGCCAGGGGTTCCAGCAGTATCTCGATCCAGCACAGGTTCAACGGTTTCACTTGCATCTTTTTTTATCGCAGATAAAGCTTTTTTTAAAGCGCCCTCAATTATATTTCTATTCGATTTTGACGGTAAATCGGATTGCCAAGAGTAAAATATTATTCTTTTCATTTTTAACTCCTCAATATTAATGTTCTGATTGAATTGATGGTTATAGTATTACCAGTTTACCATTGGTTCTGTTTTTTTCATCTCATCGAGTTCTGTTTGACATCTAAGAAGAAGAACGCTACGGGTGTCAATTTTAAATTTCTCAAACTTACTTTTACTAATTTCATCTATATAGAATAAAGCCTTGCCATTGTTGCATTGTCTCAAGATGAATTTGTCTTGGTATCGTCCAACTACAACTTTTTCATCATCTGTTTGCCAAATTCCACCAGGGAAAAAACTATGGTAATTAAGTCCGAAGAAATAGGAGAAGCTAAGGAAGGCTAGGACTGCCAACATACATGGCTTAGCATTCAATGAGTAATATACAGTTTCTTGCTTAATTGCTTTTGGAATTAAGAATAACAAACATATAAAAAGAATATGACTAGTGCCAAGATTTATTACAGCCATGACATTTAAGGGCTGGTGATGGCTTAAAACAGCAATTCTTATGAATTTTGTGATAAGTGCTACAGCAACAAATAAAATAAAAAATTTGGTGGGGATGCGTATAAATAGAGTTAGTGTGATAAGCGTTATTATTACAACTGATAGTTTAAGTAAGGTGTTAATGACCTCATTTGTATCTAAATAAATATAATATGACGGATAGCCAAAAAACATAGCTTCGCCACTTTTGAAAGCATAAACTGAAATGAACATCATTATTGAAAGGATTGTGGCTGCTGAGATCTCATTTTTAATTTTCATGATTACCCTGTAATTTAATATTTAATCTATCTAATGATGAAAATTTAAGATTCATCATTTTGTTGCTTAAATTTCGAATCAGCTCAATGTAATTGTATTACAAGTGTTATAAGGCTACATCATTTATGATTGAAAGGTCATCAATTTCTAATAATGCTTCTGATGTTGGCGCGCAATGCTCTCCCCGCCACGCCTGCCCGCTTAAGGGGGCGCTTTTAATGCAGGTGCATGAACGGCCTCAGGGCCGGCCAGTGCTGGCGCTGGCGGGCGATTCAGTGTCGGTAAAACGCATGCAAAACCATGCACCTTATGCATGCATGGCTTTTTTAGGGGATAAAGGCGGGATTTTCGGGAATTTTTGAAAGGACTACTGCGCGGCCAGCTCTGCACGGCGGCGGGTGTAATTCAGGTTCTGTGCAGGCGTGAATTTTTCACGATTATCATCGCGCGAAGCCGCGTCAGGCCTGAATTCGATGGCCGTTAAAATGTCATTATCCTGCGCCGAATAATTGATTTTTTCACCGGCGGACAGCCAGAGCTGTAGCGCCTCGCGCAGATAATCGAGTGAGTGCTGCATAGCGCAGCGCTGAACGGCGGAATGTTGCCCGGAATAATTCATCAGTTCAGGGGCAAGGGCGGCGGCCAGCTCCGCGCCGTGCGCCTGCATAAAATCATTTAATCGGTCGCGGATGCTGATGCGCTGCACCTCCTCATGCGAGCGGATGTAGCGACCGGCAGCCTGATTAATTTCCCACTTTTTCACGTCGATAATCTCACTCAGCGTTTGCAGGCTCCGGCCGCTGTGCCCGCTGCCGGCAAGCTGTTCGCGGTATGCCTGTTCGGCCTGCGTCAGTTCTTCCCTGCGTTGCAGCCAGGCGGTTTTGTTTGCCTGACAGGTCTCAAAGGCTTTCTGTAGCGTCAGTGTGGTCACGTATGTTTCTCCTGATGACTGGCCGTGCTTACGCACCGGCACGGTTAACGGTGGCCGCCGGTGCGGGTACAGGGATGACCGGCTCTGTTACCGGTGAACGAATAACCCCGTCGATGGATTCAAGCGTGCGGAACGTGGCCGAGCACTCGATGTTCATGCACTGGTGATAGCGCTGTTTGACGTTATCGGACAGATAGCGACTGGTGCGGGAATGCGCGCTGGTTTTGCAGAACGGGCAGTGAAACATGCTTACCCCTCCGCTTCTGTCTCGCCATTTTCAGCCAGCTTTCTGGCAAGCATCATTCTCTTCGCAGGGCTGCGTAACAGCTCCGTATCAACGTCAGTAATCTGCGGCCGGTGCATGCCCGTCACGGACAACACCGGCTCCTGCGTCATATCGAAGTGATACAGGCTGCCCTGACGGCTCAGCGCATCGCGCAGCTCGCCAGTGGCCACGGACTGCGGGGCGCTTTCTCCCTTCATTTCGAGGGCACGAATGCGCAGCAGGAAAGCGCGGATGAGGGTGACAGGAACCGCATTGACAGCCTGAGCCCATTCCGCACCGGCATAAGCGGTAAAGGCATCTTCATGCGCTGAAAGGTATTTATTGCCGGTGGAGCAGGCAGTCAGCATGGCGCGCGTCCGGTCGGCCTCCAGCTCGGCAATCAGACCGGTGAACTCGTCGGCCAGCTCGCGGCTGGCGATACGCCTGCTGTGCTCAGCTTTCATTTCAGGGGTAAGACTGCCGCGCAGGGTGCGAAAGCGGCTGCGCCAGTCCTGCTCCGCCTCAGTGCTCTCATCGAGAGCGGTCTGCCGCTCCTGCTTACAGCGTTGAATGGACGTATCAATCTCTTTCAGTACCTGCATGCTGGCCGCGTGGGTGTCTCTGGCCGCAGTAAATACGCTCAGCTTGTCGGTGATCCGCTGGCTGTTCTCTGCGTACTGCTTGGCGGCAACGTCTTGCAGGGCGGTAATGACTGCCTCGGGTTTCATGTTCAGGCTCTCCGTTTATTCAACCTGAAATGATTCTGCCCTTCATCACACAACATCTCGATTCATTGCAGTTGTGGCAGTTCTGGCACAAACAGCACTTAAAACCCGGCTTGCCAGAGAAAGGTCTCAGCAAATCCTTACTCACCGTTTGTTTTTTTACTTATAACTATTCACCACTGTTCACCTTAAATAAAAATATAAGTAATACAGTAAGATAAAGGGTGAACAGTTGAGGGCGTGACTGTTCACCGTCTGTTCACCACTATTCACCCCCTGTTTTTTCAGCCAGTCACTTGTTTAGACTTTTTAACGATTAAAAAAAAGAAATACATAAGCAAAAGTAATCATGAATTTGCCAAAGAATTATCAAGGATTGCCAGCGATTGTCAGAGATTGCCACTGTTTGCCATTCACTTGTTAACGGTTTGTTATATGACATTTCGCTGCAAAATGACTTGTTGCCCTGAAGGAAAATATTCACAAAATAGAGAGCTACCCGAAGCCGGACGGACACGTCCGGCACTGTATGGACTTTGTGAGGTAGCCCGATGCACACTGCTTTTTCTTCTCCGTCTTCTGCCCCTGCCGCGCCACTGATGCCGGTTTCTGATGCCGTTCAGGAGCGCTTTATCCGCCTGCCCGAAGTGATGCACATGTGCGGTCTGTCGCGGTCGACTATTTACGACCTCATCAGCCGGGAGGCTTTCCCGAAACAAATCTCCCTCGGCGGTAAAAACGTGGCATGGGCGCAGTCTGAAATCACCGCATGGATGGCGGATCGCATTGCCGAACGTAACCGGGACTATGACGCATGATGTTGACCGTTCAGCAAACAGCCCCTTTTTCTGGCTTGCTTCTTTTCCCCGTTTCCAGGTATAGTTTTCCCGCTGTCGCAAAATCGGCAGCCGGGATTTGCAGCCCGTGTAACTTCAAGGCGACACAACACGCGCCGAGCGCTGATGAATCCCCTAATGATTTTGGTAAAAATCATTAAGTTAAGGTGGATACACATCTTGTCATATGATCAAATGGTTTCGCGAAAAATCAATAATCAGACAACAAGATGTGCG
>NZ_JBMKIA010000018.1:0-79626 GCF_049238215.1 Enterobacter cloacae complex sp. IR5441 | reverse complement strand
CGCACATCTTGTTGTCTGATTATTGATTTTTCGCGAAACCATTTGATCATATGACAAGATGTGTATCCACCTTAACTTAATGATTTTTACCAAAATCATTAGGGGATTCATCAGAGCTGTGTGAGTTCTGCGCATCCGCATCGTGAAACTCACTGAATACGGACTCCCACTCGTCCGGATCGTAATCCGGGAAATGGGTATCCCCTTCCACTTCCGCATCAATGTGCGTCAGATACAGTTTCTGCGCTTTAGGCAGGAACTGCTCATACACACGCCCCCCGCCGATCACCATGATCTCTTCGGCATCGCCGCAGGCGGCAATTGCTTCATCAACGGACTTAACCCACTGAACGCGATCGTCAGTGCCCGGCTGGCTACTGATCACAATATTCTTACGACCCGGCAGTGGACGACCAATCGACTCCCAGGTCAGGCGGCCCATCACTACCGGCTTGTTTAACGTAGTACGTTTAAACCATGCGAGATCGGCAGGCAGGTTCCACGGCATGGCGTTTTCCATGCCGATAACGCGGTCTACCGCCAGCGCTGCAATCAGACTGATCATTGAAAATTTCCCGGATGCAAAAAATTGCCGCCACTATACGGAAAGCTTAATCTTTCGTCGACTGGCGGCAGGGTAAAGAATTAGAAATTTTTTAATATTGCTGGCAACTCCACTTCACGCAGAGGGTTTACTCTCCGGTTCATCCGCAGGATCACCAGTATGCTTGCCCTCTTCCGTTCCTTGCCAGCCGTGGCGCTGAACCAGCGACAGATGATTACGATCCTCGTTGATGATCTCCGTCAGCATGGTGCTGGTGCGTTTAAACACCGCAGCGCGTTCGGTTGCCGTACTGCTCGCCATCGCCACCATCTCTTCCACCATCTCATGATTAAAACGGCGGAACAGATCGGCACGCTCACGTGCCTCATACGCGCCAAGCCCCAGGCTTTCCAGCGCCATGCGGCCAGATTTGAGCGCCCCTTCGAAGGTTTCACGTTCAGGGGCTGCCACACCCGCCTGACGCAGCTGGATGTAGTGATCCACATCGCGCGCACGGGAGATAATGGTCAGATGCGGAAAATGCTCTTTGACCAGCTCAACCATCTGCATACTGGTCTCTGGATCGTCAATGGCATTAATCAACACCTCGGCTTTCGCCGCCCCGGCGGATTCCAGCAGATCAACCCGGGTCGCATCACCGTAAAACACTTTCATATCGAATTTACGCAGCGTATCGACATGGTCAGGATCGTGATCGAGGATAACCATTTTGACTCCGCTGGAGAGCAGTAAACGGCCAGTAATCTGCCCGAAGCGGCCAAATCCGGCGATGATCACCCGCGGCTGCTCCTCGTCGATCTCATCGGCTTCTCGCTCCTGTTCGCTTCCCGTTTTTTCCAGACGCGTCAGCAGCACCAGCAGGATCGGCGTTGCGGCCATCGACAGCGCAACCGCCAGCGTCAGCGCTTTTGCCCATTCCGGATCGAGTACATTTGCCATCTGCGCTGCGCCAAAGACCACGAAAGCAAACTCACTCCCCTGCCCCAGCAGCACGGCAAACCAGCGGCGTTGCGGTTTTGGCACATTTAACGGGCGGGCAATCAGCCACAGCATCGCCATTTTAATGACCAGGAAACCCACCAGCAGAATGATGATGCGCAGCGGATGGGTTACCAGCGTCCCAAAGTCGATAGACATCCCGACGCCGATGAAAAACAGCCCCAGCAGCAATCCTTTAAACGGCTCGATATCGCTTTCCAGCGCGTGACGGTATTCGGAGCTTGCCAGTAAGACCCCCGCGAGGAAGGCGCCCATTGCCATCGACAGCCCGGCCTCTTCCAGCAGCAATCCAAAACCAAACACCAGGAATAACGCAACGGCGCTGAATACTTCGCGCAGGCCAGAGCGAGCAACAAAGCGCAGCAGCGGACGCGTTACGTAGCGACCAAGCAGAACAACCAGCGCCAGCGCACCGGCAACCTTCAGCGCTGATAAGGCAAATGCCCCCAGCGTCGTTGATGCGCCGCTGGCTGCCAGCAGCGGGATCATCGCCACCAGCGGGATGGCGGCAATATCCTGGAACAACAGTACGGAGAAGGTGCTGCGCCCCATTTGCGACACCGTCAGGTTACGCTCGTTCATTGCCTGCATGGCAATCGCCGTCGAGGAGAGCGCCAGCGTCATGCCGATCAGCTCTGCGACTTTCCACTCCATCCCCAGCAGAATGCAGAACCCGCCCAACAGCAGACCGCAGGCCAGCATTTGCAGGGCGCCTCCGCCAAACACCGAGGCGCGCAGTTTCCACAGCCGCTGCGGATCCAGCTCCAGACCAATCACAAACAGCATCAGCACCACGCCGATCTCCGCAAAATGCAGGATCGACTCGGCATCCGTCACCAGCCGAAAGCCCCAGGGGCCAATCACACACCCGGCAATCAGATAGCCGAGCACCGAGCCCAGCCCCAGACGAACCGCCACGGGCACAATTAATGCCGCCGCGCCGAGGTAAATCAGCGCCTGTATCAGCGTATGGCTATCCATTGTGCGTCTCCTGCCACTCAAGTAAACGTTGTTTGTAGTGACGAGCCTGCGCCTGCAAGGTTTCATCGTCGCAGACAAAGGTACAGTGCATCGCAAAAGGCGGAAGCCAGTTCAGACCGCAGTAAAGGGCAGTAGCCTGGAGCGGCTGCGCCAGCACGTCAAATCCGGGGAAGGCGCCAATCTCAAAGTGGCTTTCCCCCCCGCCGGTGGTAACAGCCCACATCAGGCTTTTGCCCTGAAGCGCGTTGCCGTTGTGCCCATATGCCCAACCGTGGGAGAAAACTTTGTCGATCCACAATTTCAGCAGCGGAGGCGTGCTGTACCACTGCATCGGATGCTGCCAGACGATCAGATCGGCACGGGAGAGCGCCTCCTGTTCGGCGGCGACATCGATATTAAAATCAGGGTAGAGTTGATAGAGGGAACGTATCTCTACGTTTTCGAGCGTCCTTGCCTGCTCAAGCATCCGCTTATTCGCATGCGAGTGCTGCGGATAGGGGTGCGCATAAATTATCAGAATCATGTATATGCCCGTCTTTTACTTTTCTTGTAGCAATGAGTGTAGACAGTTACCACCCCGACTTAAAGGGGTCATCTTACGCTTCAAAGTAAATCGCAAGTATTGGCAATCATCACCACCTTAACAGCGATTACGGCGCTAAAGAAAGAAAACGACGCGTACGACAAATTCATGCCGCAAAATAATAGTAACAACTCATATTGCCAACAGATATTTTTAGAGGACCTTAAGTCATTCTTTAATAAAACAGTCTGTACATAACCCATTGAAAAAATAATAATTTTACGCTCTTTGTTTTGAGCTCATTATTTAGGCGGTCGATATACGTTTCACACACGTGTCGAATATTCCTTCTCACTCAAATGGATGTGTACATGAGCAACAAACCCTCCCAATTAAATAATACAACCAAAACTCTGGGAAAGATATTTCCTGCCTTGTTGATATGCACCCCTGCGGTTGCGTTTTCTGCAACGATTGACCAATCAACTTCTGTTCCTCAAGATTTCTCAGCCGATGCTGAATATGTTATTAATAAAGACGTGACGATATCTTCCGCAGATAGTGAAGCGGCGGTATCTGTCACTGGGTTTACTACCACTAACGCCACTAATAATGGGAATATTTCTGGCACGGGAAATGGCCTGAATATAAATACTGGTGTACAGCGCATTGTAATTAATAACGACATCGGCGCAACCATTTCCTCCACCACCGCGAATGCGGTGAATATTCAGTCAGTACTCGGTGATTTTAATAATAGTGGAAACATTACTGGCTCGGAAAATGGCATTTTTGTCAGTGAAAACTCCTCCGCAGTAAATATTACCAATACCAGCACCGGAACGATAAAAGGAAAAACAGGTCTTAGTACTCAGGTTGGTATTGGCATTAATAACAGTGGCGAAATTATCGGTACAAACGGTGATGCTATTACGGCAAATGATGGCAACACTAAGATTTTTAACAGTGCCACTGTGCAGGGAACCCAGTACGGAATCAATGTAAAAGATACAGCAAAATTAGATATCAAAAATAGCGGAACGATTAGTGGTGAAACAAACGCTATTATGTTTTCCAGCGATAAAAATAACACGCTACTGCTCGACACTGGCTCCAACCTCATCGGTGACGTAATATCCACAAATTCCAGAGGAAATACCCTGACGTTGATCGGCACGGGTTCGGAAGAAAGTAACTTTGTTGGTCTGAATGAAGACGACGGCTTTGCCAGCGTCACAATGATGGGCGAAAATTGGGCGCTGTCGGGCGATCTCGATATTATTGGCTCTGGCGATTCCTTGCTGATAGACACGGGCGCGTTAACCCTGTCAGGCGCGGTATCGAATACCGGTAATACACGGGTGGCCAAAGATGCTTCGTTGCAACTGGGCGATGGCGAAAAAACCGCGACCCTCAGCGGTGGGCTCACCAACAACGGTACCGTCATTTTTAACCAGGGAAGCGATTTCACTTTCGCCACCGACATGACCGGTAGCGGTAACGTCGAAAAAGTTGATTCCAACACCCTGACCCTGACGGGCAAAAATAGCTATACAGGGGATACGGTTCTGCACGGCGGCACCACGCTGGTCTCCACCGGCGCAACGCTCGGCGTCAAGGGCAGTAACGCCACCGTTACCGTTGAAAATGGCGCGACCTTTGCCACCGCAGGCGAAGTGAACAACAACATCGCGGTTCTTAGCGGCGGTACGCTGGCGGCATGGAATGCAGTCCAGGGTAACTCCACGCTCAGCGCTTCCGGCGTCGATACCATCAACGGCAACGTGACTAATGGCGGCACGCTGTTACTCAGTGCGGCTAATAAGAGCGTTGGCAATAATTTTACGATTAATGGCGACTACACCGGCTCTGACGGTAGCCAGATCGTGATGAACAGCACCCTGGGTGAAGATAATTCACCAACTGATCACCTCACTATTACGGGTAGCAGCTTCGGTCAGTCTGGCATCAGCATCACCAACATTGGCGGCGCAGGCGCGCAAACCATTAACGGTATGGAAATTGTCAGCATCGGCGGCAGTTCCGAAGCCCAACTGACGCTGGCAAAACCGGTCGTTGCAGGCGCCTGGGAATATAGCCTCTACCAGCACAGTGACGGCAACTGGTATCTGGAATCAAAGGCGACGCCTTCTGATGAGCCTTCCGACGACACCGATGACGGTGGCAATACTGATGATGGCGATAACACCGACAACGGCGGCAACACCGATGATGGTGGCAACACCGACAATGGCGGTAACACCGATAACGGTGGCAACACCGATGATGGTGGCAACACCGACAACGGCGGCAACACCGATAACGGCGGCAGCACCGATAACGGCGGCAGCACCGATAATGGCGGCAACACTGACAACGGCGGTAACAATGCTCCGGAAGTCATGGCACCTGAAGTGGGTGCTTACTTAGGTAACTACCTTGCCGCACAGGGCATGTTCCTGCATAAGCGTGACGATCGCGACCAGATCACCTTCCGCAATGAAGACGACCTGAACACCTGGATGTACGTTAAGGGTCGCTATCACGAGAACGATGCGGGTGGCGATAAAGTCAGCTACGACACCACCACCACCGTACTGCAAGTCGGCAGCGATTTCATGAGCAAGCCAATGGATAACGGTATCCTGCGTGCTGGCGGGATGTTCGGTGCAGGCCAGGCGAAGACCCACTCTGATGCGAAGCACAACGTACGTGACGCACAGGGTAAGGTTGATGGCTTCAATGTTGGGCTGTACGCCACCTGGCAGGAAGATCAGAAATTACGTCTGGGCAGCTACGTTGATACCTGGGCCGCTTACAGCTGGTACAACAACAACGTCACCAGCAATCGCAACGATGAAGACTACGATAGTGAAGGTTTCGCCGCGTCTGTTGAAGTCGGCCACGCGTGGATAATCCAGTCTGAAAATGAACGCACCTGGAAGATCGAGCCGCAGGCGCAGGTGATTTACAGCTATCTCGATCAGGAAAATCATACCGATCGCGACGGCGTACGCGTCACTACCCTGGACAATGACAGCGTCTTTGGTCGTCTCGGCGTTAAAGCAAGCTACTTCCAGCAGAAGGACGTCAAGGCCTGGCAGCCGTACGTTGCGGTTAACTGGTTGAAAGGTGCTGGTCAAAACGATCTGGCATTCAACGACGAGACCGTCAGCAACGATACGCCGGAAGATCGTGGTCAGTTAGAGTTGGGCTTAACCGGCAACCTGAACGAAACCACGACGATCTCCCTTCGTGCCAGCGGCGAGTGGGGTGAAAACAGCTATGCCGCCTACGGCGGTCATATTTTGTTAAACCATCGCTGGTAATCGATCATCCTGAAGCAAAAAAGCAGTGGCATGTGCCACTGCTTTTTTTTAGTTATCCAGCTCGCCCATTGATTTAACCTGGTCACGGTTAATCTGTTCAGTTTGACCGGTTTCGGCGTTTTTGTACGATACCAGACCGGTATCGTCATCCACCTGCGGTTTCCCGTCAGTAACAATCGTTTTGCCATCGGTGGTTTTTACGGCCTGATTGGACGAACAGCCCGCCACGGTGAACATTGCGGTGGCAGCCAGAACGGAAGCGATCAGTAGTTTATTTTGCATGGTGTATTCCCCTGCTCTCAGTTGAATTTTCGTTATCGACCTAACTATTTTAGGCTAACTGACTGAAAGCGGATGAAAAACCAGAAGGTTCTTAAGATGGGAAAATTGCCCGGTAACCGGATGGCACCGGGCAATGTGTGTTACTTGCTAATCTGAGCGTGCATTTCCTGCACCGAAATCACCTTCTCGGTGGCATCCGCATTCAGCGCCATGGCCGTCGCGAAACCGCCGTTCAGGGTGGTGTCGTAATGCACTTTGTACTGGAGCGCGCTGCGGCGAATCAGTTTGGAGTCTTCAATCGCCTGGCGACCTGCGGTGGTGTTAATGATGTAGGTGTACTCGCCATTCTTAATGCGGTCCTGAATGTGCGGACGACCTTCATGCACTTTGTTCACCAGACGCGGGTTGATACCCGCTTCACCCAACACAATCGCCGTACCGTGAGTGGCGTCCAGCTCGAAGCCCTGTTTCAGCAGCTTGGCAGCCAGGTCAACCACGCGCTCTTTATCGCCTTCGCGAACGGAGAGCAGCGCACGGCCAGATTTTCTCATGGTGGAGCTACTGCCCAGCTGCGCTTTCGCAAACGCTTCTGCGAAGGTACGGCCAACGCCCATCACTTCCCCGGTAGAGCGCATCTCTGGCCCTAACAGCGGGTCAACGCCCGGGAATTTATTGAACGGCAGTACCACCTCTTTCACCGAGTAGTAAGGCGGGATAATTTCTTTCGTGACGCCCTGCTGAGCCAGCGTCTGGCCAGCCATCACGCGCGCCGCCACTTTCGCCAGCGGAATACCGGTCGCTTTGGAGACGAACGGTACGGTACGCGCCGCACGCGGGTTGACTTCAATCAGATAGACTTCGTTGTCTTTTACCGCGAACTGAACGTTCATCAGGCCGCGAACCTGAAGCTCGAAGGCCAGCTTCTGCACCTGCTGGCGCATTACGTCCTGAATCTCCTGGCTCAGGGTGTACGCTGGCAGAGAACAGGCGGAGTCACCGGAGTGCACGCCCGCCTGCTCGATGTGCTCCATGATGCCGCCAATCAGCACCCTTTCGCCGTCGCAGATGGCATCCACGTCGACTTCAACCGCGTCGTCGAGGAAGCGGTCGAGCAGCACTGGCGCATCGTTGGAAACGCTCACCGCCGTCTGGAAGTAGCGACGCAGGTCCGCTTCGTCGTAGACGATTTCCATCGCGCGGCCGCCCAGTACGTAGGATGGACGCACCACCAGCGGGTAGCCGATCTCTTTCGCTTTCTCAACGGCCATTTCAATTGCGGTCACGGTGGCGTTCGCCGGCTGTTTCAGTTTGAGACGGTCAACCGCCTGCTGGAAACGCTCGCGGTCTTCCGCACGGTCAATCGCATCCGGGCTGGTGCCGATAACCGGCACACCTGCTGCTTCCAGCGCGCGCGCCAGCTTCAGCGGAGTCTGGCCGCCGTACTGCACGATCACGCCTTTTGGCTTCTCGATGCGCACGATTTCCAGCACGTCTTCCAGGGTGACCGGCTCGAAGTAGAGGCGGTCGGAAGTGTCGTAGTCGGTCGAGACGGTTTCCGGGTTACAGTTGACCATAATGGTCTCGTAACCGTCTTCGCGCAGCGCCAGTGAGGCGTGTACGCAGCAGTAGTCAAACTCGATGCCCTGGCCGATACGGTTTGGACCGCCGCCCAGCACCATAATCTTGTCGCGGTCGACGGACGGGTTCGCTTCGCACTCCTCTTCATAGGTGGAGTACATGTATGCGGTATCGGTCGAGAATTCAGCCGCACAGGTGTCCACGCGCTTGTAGACCGGGTGCAGGTCGTACTGGTCGCGCAGCTTGCGGATTTCCGCTTCACGCACGCCCGCCAGCTTAGCCAGACGCGCATCGGCGAAGCCTTTACGCTTCAGCATGCGCAGGAAGTCTGCGTCCAGGCCGTTGATGCCCAGCTCCGCCACTTTCTCTTCCAGGCGCACCAGCTCTTCAATCTGCACCAGGAACCAGCGGTCAATGTTAGTCAGGTTAAATACGCCGTCGACGGACAGGCCCGCGCGGAAGGCATCGGCGATGTACCAGATACGCTCTGCGCCCGCGTCTTTCAGCTCGCGGCGGATTTTGGTCAGCGCTTCCGGGTCGTCCAGGCTGACTTTCGGGTCAAAGCCGGTCGCGCCCACTTCCAGGCCGCGCAGTGCTTTTTGCAGGGATTCCTGCTGCGTGCGGCCAATCGCCATGACTTCACCAACGGATTTCATCTGGGTAGTCAGACGGTCGTTGGCACCGACGAATTTCTCGAAGTTAAAGCGTGGAATTTTGGTCACAACGTAGTCGATGGACGGTTCGAAGGACGCTGGCGTGCGGCCGCCGGTGATATCGTTCATCAGCTCGTCAAGGGTGTAACCCACCGCCAGTTTCGCCGCCACTTTCGCAATCGGGAAGCCGGTGGCTTTGGAGGCCAGTGCGGAGGAACGGGACACGCGCGGGTTCATTTCGATAACAATCAGACGGCCGGTTTTCGGGTTCACCGAGAACTGCACGTTAGAGCCGCCGGTTTCCACGCCGATTTCACGCAGTACCGCCATCGAGGCGTTACGCATGATTTGGTACTCTTTGTCGGTCAGCGTCTGAGCTGGCGCAACGGTGATGGAGTCGCCGGTGTGGATCCCCATCGCGTCGAAGTTTTCGATGGAGCAGACGATGATGCAGTTGTCGTTTTTATCACGCACCACTTCCATCTCGTACTCTTTCCAGCCAATCAGCGATTCATCAATCAGCAGCTCTTTGGTTGGGGAGAGATCCAGGCCGCGCTCGCAAATTTCTTCAAACTCTTCGCGGTTGTAGGCAATACCGCCGCCGGTGCCGCCCATGGTGAAGGAAGGACGGATGATGCACGGATAACCCACTTCAGCCGCAACGGCCAGCGCTTCTTCCATATTGTGCGCGATACCGGAACGTGCGGTATCAAGGCCAATTTTTTTCATTGCCACGTCGAAGCGGCGACGGTCTTCTGCTTTATCAATCGCGTCGGCGGTCGCACCGATCATGGTCACGCCGAACTCTTCCAGCACGCCCTGACGCTCCAGCTCCAGCGCACAGTTCAGCGCCGTCTGGCCGCCCATGGTCGGCAGCACCGCGTCCGGACGCTCTTTCTCGATAATTTTGCGTACCACTTCCCAGTGAATCGGCTCGATGTAGGTCGCATCCGCCATTTCCGGGTCGGTCATGATGGTGGCCGGGTTAGAGTTTACCAGGATGACACGGTAACCCTCTTCACGCAGGGCTTTACACGCCTGCGCGCCGGAGTAGTCGAATTCGCAGGCCTGGCCGATGACAATCGGGCCAGCGCCAAGGATCAGGATGCTTTTTATGTCTGTACGTTTTGGCATGGTCTTCTCAGCTCCTGATTATTTAGCGGTCTTACGGTATTGCTCGATAAGTTCGATGAAGTGATCGAACAGCGGCGCGGCATCGTGTGGGCCCGGGCTGGCTTCAGGGTGGCCCTGGAAGCTGAACGCAGGCTTATCGGTGCGATGGATACCTTGCAAGGTACCATCGAACAGTGACTTATGCGTCACGCGCAGGTTAGCTGGCATCGTCGCTTCATCCACAGCGAAGCCGTGGTTCTGCGCGGTGATCATCACCGTGTTGTTGTCGATATCTTTCACCGGGTGGTTACCACCGTGGTGGCCAAACTTCATCTTGACGGTGTTCGCTCCGCTCGCCAGCGCCAGCAGCTGATGGCCGAGACAGATGCCGAATACTGGGATGTCGGTTTCAAGGAAGGACTTGATGGCGTCGATAGCGTAGTCGCACGGCGCCGGGTCGCCAGGACCGTTAGAGAGGAAGATGCCGTCCGGGTTCATCTTCAGAACATCTTCAGCAGAGGTTTTCGCCGGAACCACCGTCAGGCGGCAGCCACGGTCAACCAGCATACGCAGGATGTTGCGCTTGGCGCCAAAATCGTAGGCCACCACGTGGAACGGCAGCTCGCTTTCCGGTTTCGCTTCCGGCAGGTCGCCTTCCAGCGTCCAGCTTCCCTGCGTCCAGCTGTAGGCTTCAGCGGTGGTCACTTCTTTCGCCAGGTCCATACCGTTCAGTCCCGGGAAGGCTTTCGCTTTTTCCAGCGCCAGCGTCGCATCGAGGTTATCCCCTGCGATGATACAACCGTTTTGTGCACCCTTCTCGCGCAGCAGACGCGTCAGCTTACGGGTATCGATATCGGCAATCGCCACAATGTTGTGGCGCTTCAGGTAAGAAGAGAGGTCTTCGGTGTTGCGGAAGTTGCTGGCAATCAGCGGCAGGTCGCGAATGACCAGGCCTTGCGCATGTACCTGAGAGGATTCTTCGTCAGCCGCATTGGTGCCGACATTGCCGATATGAGGATAAGTAAGAGTAACGATTTGGCGAGAATAGGAAGGATCAGTGAGGATTTCTTGATAACCGGTCATTGAAGTATTGAAAACGACTTCCCCAACCGCCGAACCCGTTGCCCCTATGGCCCGACCGATAAACTGGGTTCCGTCTTCCAGAACCAATAGCGCTGACTTAATCAAAACACCCTCCAGAGAATATTCACTCACTTTATTTGCATATTAATTCATAACCATGTCATGGATCAATGCAAATGTGTTGCCAGCGGATTTTTGGCAAACGGCGGCATTCTGGGGATTTGCCATGTAAAAGTCAACTTAAAACGGGAGTTTTGTATATTCTTTTGCAAGCCTGGAGGTCTGAACTCAGATTAAGCGGCAAAAAGATCAACTAAATCACTGTGGAAACCGCTTGCGTATACAGTTTAATAGAAAGAAACGTCTTGCAGGAATAAAAAGTGGACCAAATGGTCAAAATTTACAGTTCAGCAACAGAAATTATCGAGAAAACACTTACTTTAAATCAGTTAGACACAATAAACACCCCAAACAGACAAAATAAAAGGGCAATAAAATATTGCCCTATGCAATCAAGTAATTACGACTGCAATAACCACATCACGAAGGGTAATAATGCTTACAAATTGTTGAGTTCGAGGACATCTCGCATATCAAAAAGACCATTACGCTTACCTTTCAGCCACAATGCCGAACGTACCGCCCCGTTTGCAAATGTCATGCGGCTGGATGCTTTATGAGTGATTTCGATCCTTTCGCCAATATCGGCGAACATAGCGGTATGTTCACCGACGATATCACCCGCGCGAACGGTGGCAAACCCAATGGTGCCAGGCACGCGCTCGCCAGTGTGGCCTTCGCGAGAATAGACCGCGATGTCTTTCAAATCTTTATCCATTGCACACGCAATCGCTTCGCCCATTGCCAGCGCCGTGCCTGACGGAGCATCGACTTTGTGGCGATGGTGCGCTTCGACGATTTCAATGTCGGTGTATTCGCCCATCACCTTCGCCGCCTTCTCCAGCAGTTTCAGCATGACGTTTACCCCCACGCTAAAGTTTGCCGCAAAGACAATCGCAATCTCAGTGGACGCATCCTGAATGGCTTGCTTACCGACCTCGTCAAAACCGGTGGTGCCAATCACCATCCCTTTACCGTGCTGACGGCAAAACGCCAGGTGAGCCAACGTGCCTTCAGGGCGGGTAAAATCGATAAACACGTCAAAGTCTTCTTTCACCGCCTCAAGGCTGCTCTGCACGGTAACGCCCGTCTGACCTGCGCCTGCCAGCTCGCCTGCATCGGCTCCCAAAAGCGATGAACCTTCACGCTCCAGCGCCGCGCCAAGCGCCACGCCATCCATCTGTAGTGCCGCCTGAATCAGCTGACGGCCCATACGTCCGCCCGCGCCCGCAATGGCGACGCGGATCTGTGCATCATGCATAGTTATTCTCTTACGTTAAAATGATGTAAATCGTTTTCAGATTAACCAGCCTTTGCACAGGCTGCCACAGAAAACGCCGATAATTAGAATTTAATGATAAACAGGGTGAGATATCAGTGAAAGACATGATCGTCAGCGAAAACCACATGATTCCCGCACCACCAGCGCAGGCGGCAGAATGATTCGTTTGGCGGGTTCGTCGTTGCCCTGTATGCGGCTGTAAAGTAACTCCCCTGCCTTACGACCAATCTCTTTCGCCGCCACCGATACGGTGGTCAATGCGGGCTGCACCAGAGCCGCTTCGGTAATATCATCGAAACCGACCAGCGCAAAATCACGTCCCGGCTCACGGCCCATCTTGCGTAAGCTTTGCATCACCCCCAGCGCCACAACATCCTGATAGCAAATTGCCGCACTGATGTGTGGATGCTCGAGAAGTAACGCCTCTGCCACGCGCGCGCCGTCGCTTTGGCTGGCGTGAGAGGTTCTGATCCAGGCAGGATTCGGCGTCACGCCGTATTCCAGCAGCTTGCTGGTAAAGCCCCCGATACGCTGCGCCCGAGAGCCCGAATTCTGACTCCCTCCAATGAACGCAATGTGCCGATGGCCCATTCTGAGCAGATGCTCCGTCGCCATCTGCGTGCCTAAGAAGTTATCCGTTCCGACAAAATCAAAATCCGGATCGTTCAGCGGGCGCACAACCATGATAGCCGGAATATTGCGCCGCTTCAGACCCTCAAAAAAGGCCTGGGGCGTTTCCCGAGCCGCACACAGCACCATACCGCCGACGTTATTACGCATCAGTGAATCAACAAATTTTTGCTGTCGCTCTGCCGATTCCTCGCTATTCGCCAGAAAAAGCATCAGCTCGTGGCGCTCCATTTCATGACTTAGCCCTGCCGTCATCTCGCTATAAAAAGGGTTGGTGATATCGTGCAAGAGCAGCCCGACCTGGTTACTGCTGCGGTTACGTAAATTGGCTGCCGTCTGGTTATAGACATAGCCGGATTCATCCAGCGCCTTAAGCACACGTTCGCGCGTGCTTTGCGAAATGCGGCCTTTGTTGCAGAGCACCATCGAGACCGTCGCCGTTGACACGCCGGCGCGTTTCGCGACATCGGCCAGTGTAATTCCCGTCATGTTGTCTCCTTCATCATCACTACAGGTTAATCGAATAACCTGTTTTTTGCATTTTTCCCTGTGAGACTCTTCACATTACCGCTGTTGTTCTGGATTCGATTCGCATTTATGGCGGGTTAATCGCGTTAACCACTCTTCTCAAATACGGTTAATCGAATAACCTTAAATAACGATTACGGAGGATACAATGACAACCTACGACAAATTCCCCACGGTGGCGATACAGGGTTTTGATGACAGCGCCTGGCAAGGCTGGGAAGCAATAACCCGCGTTCTTGAGTCAAAAACCCAACAGCGCAGCCGCACGGTGCTGGCGATTGACTGCTATCCGGGCGTGCGCATGACCGAGCTTGAAGAGAACGTGCTGCCGCGTCTACGCCCGACGCTGGCGATCAATGCTGAACAGGCGCGACGGGATGAGTGTGCCATTCATGAGATGCTGGCACGCAACCTCACAGACGATCGCGTCTTTGGCGTTCTCTCCTGCCACCAGCTTGGAGAGTTTTTCGATCCCGCGCGTCTGGAGGCGTTGCAGGTTCGGGTGAGCCAGTGTTCCGGGGGGCTGATTGTGATCTACGGTCCCGGTGCGACGCTTGTCCATCCGGGTGATGTGCTGGTGTATGCCGATCTGCCGCGCTGGGAGATCCAGCAGCGTATGCGCCGGGGTGAGACTGGGAACTGGGGCGCAGATAATCAGCAGGAAGATATGCTTCGTCGCTACAAGCGCGCCTTTTTTGTCGAATGGCGCGTCTTCGATCGCCACAAAACGCCGCTGCTCAGGCGCACCGATTTTTTACTGGATACAACCCAGACGAACCAGCCCGCGATGGTCAGCGGCGAGGCCCTGCGAGCCGGGCTGAAGCAAACTACCACCCAGCCTTTCCGCGTAGCGCCCTTTTTCGATCCTGGCGTCTGGGGCGGCCAGTGGATGAAACAGCAATTCGATCTCGATCCCTCTGCACCCAATTACGCGTGGTGTTTTGACTGCGTGCCCGAGGAGAACAGCCTGTTACTGCGTTTTGGCGCAGTGCGGATCGAGATCCCCTCTCAGGATCTGGTTTTGCTTGAGCCCCGTGCTCTGCTGGGCGAGAAAGTTCACGCACGTTTCGGCGCGGAATTCCCGATCCGTTTTGACTTCCTCGACACCATGGGTGGCCAGAATCTGAGCTTCCAGGTCCACCCCATTACCGAGTACATCCAGCAGCAGTTTGGGATGCACTATACCCAGGATGAGAGTTATTACATTCTGGAAGCGGAGCCGGGTGCCGTCGTCTATCTGGGGACCAAAACCGGCACAGACCCTGAGGCCATGATGGACGATCTCAGGCGCGCGGGTCGCGGTGAAAAACCGTTTGATGACGACCGCTTCGTTAATCAGATCCCGGCGAAAAAGCACGACCATTTCCTGATCCCGGCTGGGACGGTGCACTGCTCCGGCGCGGGAACCATGGTGCTGGAGATCAGCGCTACGCCGTATATTTTCACCTTCAAACTGTGGGACTGGGGCCGCCTGGGCCTGGACGGGCTGCCGCGCCCGGTACACCTGGAGCACGGTGAAAAGGTGATCGACTGGCAGCGCGACGCGCAGTGGGTTCATCAGCATCTGGTGAATCAGTTCGAACCTGTCGCGGAAGGAAACGGCTGGCGTGAAGAGCGTACTGGCCTGCACGAGCGTGAATTTATCGAAACCCGCCGCCACTGGTTTAGCGAACCCGTTTTGCACCACACCGGCGGCGGCGTGAACGTGCTGAATCTGGTAGAGGGCGACGAAGCAATTGTCGACAGCCCAACCGGTGCATTTGAGCCGTTTACCGTCCATTACGCCGAAACCTTCATCATTCCGGCAAGCGTAGGTGACTATCGCATTTCACCTTCAGCCCGTGCTTCCGGACACCCCCTCGCGACTATCAAAGCCTGGGTAAGGAGCTAACGATGATTCATTTTATTGTCGCCACTCATGGGCCGTTAGCCGCCGCGCTGCTGGAGAGCGGCCGGATGGTATACGGCGAGCTCCCCGGCATACACGCCATTTGTCTGACCGAACAGGCGGGAATAGAGGGCTTCCGGCAGGATTTCATCTCCACACTGGAAGCGGCAAGCGTCAACGCTGACGGCGTGCTGGTGCTGTGCGACATGCAAAGCGGCACGCCGTGGAACGTGGCCTGTGAGGCCGCGTTTAACCCATATACGCAGCCGCCGGTCGCCGTGGTGGCTGGAGTCAACTTCCCGATGCTGCTGCAAACCGATGAGGTGATGATGGCTCGCGATGTTCATCAGGCTGCCGGGCAGCTTATCGAAATTACTCTGCCGACGCTGGTACAGGCGAAACCGGCAGATACTGCACAGACAGACGATTTTTAAGGAGCCGCATATGAGTATTTCTTTTGTACGCATTGACGATCGCGTGATCCACGGGCAGCTCATTACACGCTGGGCCAGGGAGCTGCCCTGCGACGGCATCGTTGCCATTGACGATGCCGTTGCGGCCGATCCGCTGTTATCGTCGGTCATGAAAGGAGCCGTATCAGATACTAAAGTGTGGCTGTTCGATACGGCAACCGCGATCGAAAAACTGCCAAAAGTGATTGCCAGCGAAAAGCGCTATTTCGTGATTGGCAAATCTCCACTCACGCTACAGCGCATTGAGCAGGCGGGCATTAGCCTGAAAAACAGCAACGGAAAAATTAACGTGGGCCCGATGAGCGCCCGGGCTAACACGATCACCATCGGCCCGAATCAATCGGTAACCCAGGATGAAGCGGCGGCGTTCGAGTGGCTGACCGGGCAGGGACACGCGATTGAATTCCGCCTGGTTCCTGATGCCAGTTTTTATACCTGGCAGGATGCCAGACAAAAGCTGAAATAAGGAGCAGATCATGATTATCGAAGCGGCTTTAATTGGCCTGCTGTGTTATCTGGGCGCACTCAGTAGTCCGTGGCTTTTAGGGCTGACGGGCGGCTGGTATCTCATCTCCCGACCGCTCATTTCCGGGATGCTGGTTGGCCTGATCCTGGGCGATATCAAAACCGGGATTATGATTGGCGTAGCGGTGCAGGCGGTGTATATCGCAATGGTGACACCCGGCGGCTCGATGCCAGCAGATTTAAACTTTGTGGCTTATCCGGCCATTGCGCTGGGAATACTTTCCGGCAAAGGACCTGAGGTTGCCGTCGCGCTGGCGGCGACTATTGGGATCGCCGGAACCATTCTCTTCAATGCGATGATGGTGCTGAACTCCTTCTGGAACCATCGTGCGGATGTGGCGCTGGAGAACGGCGACGAGCACGGGATCTACCTCAACAGCGCCATCTGGCCGCAGGCGATGAATTTTGTGCTGCGCTTTGTGCCTACCTTTATCGCCGTCTTTTTTGGCGCACAGTACATTAGCGGGTTTATGGACAGCCTGCCGCACATCGTCCTCTCCACCATGAATGTGCTGGGCGGCATCTTGCCCGCCGTCGGTATTGCCATCCTGCTTAAGCAGATCATCAAAAGCTATACCATGCTTATCTACTTTCTGGTGGGCTTCGTCTGCATCGTTTTCCTGAAACTCAATATGGTCGCGCTGGTGATCGTGGGCGCCCTGCTGGCACTGATTCATTACAACTATAAACCCGAGGCACCGCAGGCCGTGGCTTCAGCACCTGTCCCTGACGACGAGGATGAATTCTGATGGAAGAACGTAAACTCACCCGCAAGGATCTGCGCCGCTGCTGGCGAGCGTGGATGATGCACAACCTCTCCTCAATGAGCTTTGAACGCCTTGAATCCTTCGGCTTTTGCCTGAGCATGCTGCCGGTCGCAAAAAAGCTCTATCCCGACCCGGTACAACGTACCGAGATGCTGCGCCGTCACGCGTCGTTCTACAACACGGAGCCACAGATTGGCGCGATCGTTAACGGTATGGCGCTGGGGCTGGAGGAGAAAAAAGCCAACGGCGAGCCGATTGACGGTGAAACCATAAATACCCTGAAGGTAGGCCTGATGGGGCCAATTGCCGGGATCGGCGATTCGATGATCCCCGGCATGCTGATCCCGATCCTGCTTAGCATTGGGATGGCGCTGGCGGCAGGCGGAAATATCCTCGGTCCACTGTTTTATACCGTTGCCTGGCTGGCCATCATTATCCCTGGCTCCTGGTTCCTGTTTCTCAAAGGCTACCAGATGGGATCAGGCTCCGTGGAGATGCTGGTCAGCAGCAAATCTACCCGGCTACGGGAAGCGCTCTCGCTACTGGGCGTATTTGTCATGGGCGGCGTGGCGGCCAGCTACGTGAAGCTCGGCACCGGGCTGGAGTTCATCACCCGGGACGGGGTTAACATTCACGTTCAGCAGATGCTGGACGGTATTTTCCCGCAGCTGCTTCCGCTGGCGGTGGTGCTGGGGACCTGGTATCTGATGGCAAAACGCGGCGTGTCGCCGGTAAAAGCCATGATATTGCTGCTTATACTTGCAGCGCTTGGCGTGGCGTCCGGTTTGTTTGCAGGATAAGAAAACCGGGGCAATGCCCCGGCTTCTTTATGGATGGAAGTTATTCCACAGTTCTGTGACTTTATCCGGACGCGAAATAAACTGGAACCGTGCGGGGTCATCAATAAACTGCTGATAAACAGGCGCATCAGTAATGCCAAATTCCGGATAACTTCTCGGCGTAATCATCTGCAAGCGCCCTGGTCTGTAGTGACTGTTATGCTGCCAGACAATATGATTACCCTGAACTAAGGGATACCAGGCCAGACCTTTTCGTGCACGAACGGCCTCATACTCAAAGCCATATTCCCGATCGCACCACGCACCAAACGTCAGCGGCTCATTGGGCGAGGCCGAAATCGTCGCATGGCCCCATCCGGGAGGGACCAGTACCTTTTCACCCGGCCCCGCGAGTACCGCAAAACAACGTCCCGGATCGTCGTCCACATACTCCTGCATGTAGATAATCGCTTTACCCTGCCAGATTTCGTACAGCTCAGGGGGCGACCATCCGCTGTGCTGGCTAATACGGTGAACATGTCCCTGGCTGCGGACCGGCTCATCGCCAAGCGTGCCTGCCGCGTAGGTGACCACACCAAAAAGCAGCATGCGTTTTTCGAGCTCCGGCCTGTCCGCCAGACGCGCCACGTCCATCGCGATGGCATACACCTGTTCAGGCCCTTCGCAGTCCGGATTGCGCAGCGACGGGCGGATCTGATCCAGCGTTCTGATCTCCGGCATCGGCCCGGTAACATCCTCTCCGTAGCAAAAACCGAGCGGCTGACGGGTGATGGTCATATCAAGGCCATAGTTAGCCATGGCGCACCTCGTAACCTTCCCCGGAGGCAAAGATCCGCAGGGTGAAGCCCTCTGCCAGCGCCGCATAGTCGTGTCCCGCAATGCTCGGCCAGACGGCAAGGGAGGATAGCGTCTCGTTGCCAGTGTTAATCAAACGATGCGCTGTAAAAGGAGGAATAATATGCACGGAGCCAGCCGTCACCTGCTCAAGCCGCGCGTCGCCCGCCTCCGTTTGCAGCAGCAACAAGCCACATCCGCGCAGGCCAAAATAGACCTCGCCCTGTTCGCGGCGCTGATGAAAATGACCGCGAGTCATAAAGAACTCATCGCCCACGTTACCCGCACGCAGGTGAGTTACCCCAACGAAGAGTGCCCCTTCCCCTACGGGCGAGCCCAGTACGTCTACGTCATACACACTTTTTTGAGGATTGCCGCACTTCCACGCCTCGCCGTCTGCGAAGATCCCAGGAAGATCCGCAAGACGAGTCGTTTTGCGGATAAGCGGCCCGCCGGCTAGCGCGCCGGTAGCCCACGTCAACTGAGGTGGCAAAAAGATGTCTGAATTCATATCGCTCTCCGGCCCGAGGAGAACAGCAATATCATGATGGCAGATTAAACGATTAACCTAGTGATAAAAGCGTCAATATTGATGGTGAATCACAGTTAACCAGAAACAAAAATGCCGGAGGCTTTCGCCACCGGCATTTTGAAGATTGAGAGGACATTATTCCACTTCGCGGGCGTCGATTCGCAGCTCTTTCGGCACTTCGAAGACAATGTTCTCTTCACGGCCTTCCAGCGGCACCGCTTCGCCACCGCCCAGCTCTTGCAGGCGGGCAATGACGTTTTGCACCAGGATATCCGGCGCTGAAGCGCCTGCGGTAACACCGACGCAGGCCGCGTTTTTCACCCACGCTTCCTGAATGTCCGTTGCGTCGTCGATCAGAAAAGCTGCTTTCCCCATACGCTGCGCCAGTTCGGCCAGTCGGTTGGAGTTAGAGGAGTTTTTCGAGCCGACCACCAGCACCACATCCGCCTGTTCAGCCAGGGCGCGTACGGCTTCCTGACGGTTGGTGGTTGCATAGCAGATATCATCTTTGCGCGGCCCGACGATTTTCGGGAAGCGCTGGCGCAGGGCGTCAATCACGTCTGAGGTGTCGTCTACGGAAAGCGTCGTCTGGGTCATAAACGACAGACGGGCTTCGTTTTTCACGTCCAGCGTAAAGACATCTTCCGGTGATTCGACCAGGTACATGCCCCCTTCCGGGTTGCTGTACTGGCCCATGGTGCCTTCAACTTCCGGGTGACCGGCGTGACCAATCAGAATTGACTCTTCACCACGACGGCTGGCGCGCGCCACTTCCATATGCACTTTTGTCACTAACGGACAGGTGGCATCGAATACGGTCAGATCGCGGCTTTTCGCCTCGTTGCGTACCGCCTGAGAGACGCCGTGCGCGGAGAAGATGAGGATTGCGCCGTCCGGCACTTCGCTGATCTGCTCGATAAAAATCGCACCGCGCTCGCGCAGGCTGTCGACCACGTAACGGTTGTGCACCACTTCGTGACGCACGTAAATCGGCGCGCCGTAAATCTCCAGCGCGTTTTCAACAATGCTGATAGCGCGGTCTACACCGGCGCAGAAGCCGCGCGGGTTAGCCAACAGGATCTGCATTTTACTCCTCCAGTGCCGGATCGATCTCCAGCACTTCGACATCAAAATGAACGGTACGCCCGGCAAGCGGATGGTTGAAATCGACGGTGATAGAATCGCCGTTGATTTCTCGGATCACGCCAGGCATTTCGCTGCCGTCCATAGCGGTAAAGAGCATAATCGCCCCGATTTCTGGTTCACCCGCATCCATAAACTCACGACGCGAGAAATACTGGATCAGGTCCGGGCTTGGCACGCCAAATGCCGCATCCGGCTCCAGCGAAAACGCTTTTTTCTCGCCCTCTTTCAGACCCAGAAGCTGCTGCTCAAGGCCTTCAGACAGGGAGGTGTCACCCAGACGAAACAGCGCCGGTTTGCCATTGTTGCGGGTGGATTCGGCCGTGGAGCCGTCATCCAGCTTCAGCGTGAAATGAACGAGAACCGCGCTGTTGCTCTGTACGGATTTAGACATGCAAATTGCTCGCTTGTTTTGGGTCACCTGTTGCCCGGTGGCGCTACGCTTACCGGGCCTACGGGGGCCACAAATTCTGTAGGCCGGGATCGCTACGCGTCACCCGGCTGGTTTTGTTACGCCTGCTCTTTCGCGGCCGGTTTAGGCAAGAAGCCTTCCAGCACGATTAACGCCGCACCAACGCATATTGCGCTATCGGCGAGGTTAAAGGTCGCGAAGTGCCAGTCGCCAACGTAGAAGTCGATCATATCGACCACAAAGCCGTGCCACAGGCGGTCAAACAGGTTACCCAGCGCGCCGCCAATGATCAGCGCGTAGGCGATATTATTCAGCTTTTGCGTGGCCTTTGAGCGGTACATCAGCACCGCCAGCACGACGCAGATACCGATAGCGATACCCGCGAAGAACCAGCGCTGCCAGCCACCGCTGTCGGCAAGGAAACTAAACGCCGCACCATAGTTGCGGGCATAGTGCAGGTTAAGCGACGGAAACAGCGGGACCGTATCCCCCAGAGCGAAATTCTGGAGGATCAGGAACTTGCTGCCCAAATCAATAATCAGCACCACCACCACCAGCCACAGCCAGCGCAGTCCTGTTGAACAGAGAGTTTTACTCATCAGGCAAACTTACGTTTTTCGCCGTCACCGGCGACGTTGCTTACACAGCGTCCGCAGATGTCTGCGTGTTCCGCCACCTGACCGACATCAGTGGTGTAATGCCAGCAACGCGGGCATTTCTCACCGTCGGCTTTGCTCAGTGCGACCTTCAGGCCTTTGAGCAGCTCGCTCTGCTGAGCATCAGCAGTAGCTTCGGCATAATCCGCAACTTTCGCACCGGAGGTCAACAGGACAAATCGTAATTCATCGCCCAGCGCGGTCAGTTTGGCCGCCAGCTCCGGTTCGGCGTACAGGGTCACGGTCGCTTCCAGAGAGCCACCGACTTTCTTGTCAGCGCGCGCCTGCTCGATAACCTTATTCACTTCGCCACGCACTTTCAGCAGCTCGTCCCAGTAGGCATCGTTCATTGCTTCAGTGCTGGAGAGGTCGAACAGACCTTCGTACCACTCGCCGGTGAAGACATACTTCTCGCGGTCACCCGGCAGGTAACCCCAGATTTCATCCGCGGTGAAGGACATGATCGGCGCCATCCAGCGTACCAGCGCCTCTGCGATGTGGAACAGCGCAGTCTGGCAGCTACGACGCGCCACGCTGTCCGCTTTCGCGGTGTACTGGCGGTCTTTGATGATGTCGAGGTAGAACGAGCCCATCTCGATGGAGCAGAAGCGCATCAGGCGCTGCACCACTTCGTGGAAGTCGTAAGACTCATAGGCTTTAAGAATATCTTCCTGCGCCGCTTTCGCGCAGCCTACCGCCCAGCGATCGAGCACAACCATCTCTTCCGGCTTCACCATGTCTTTTACCGGATCGAACCCGTTCAGGTTCGCCAGCAGGAAGCGCGCGGTGTTACGAATACGACGATAGCTGTCAGCAGCACGTTTCAGGATCTCATCAGAGACCGCCATTTCGCCGGTGTAGTCGGTAGAGGCCACCCACAGACGCAGAATGTCCGCGCCCAGTTTGTTCATCACGTCCTGCGGAGAAACGGTGTTACCGATAGATTTGGACATCTTACGGCCCTGACCATCCACGGTGAAGCCGTGGGTCAATACCTGGCGGTAAGGTGCTTTACCCTTCATGGCGGTGGAGATCATCAGCGATGACATGAACCAGCCGCGGTGTTGGTCAGACCCTTCCAGATACATATCGGCAGCGTGACCAGCAAACTCCGGACGCACATCAACCACGGAGGAGTGGGTAGACCCGGAATCGAACCACACGTCCAGGGTATCCGGCACTTTCTCGTAGCTGTCTGCGTCAGCGCCCAGGATGTCGCGGGCGTCGAGATCCCACCACGCCTGAATGCCGTCAACTTCGACGCGCTTCGCCACTTCTTCCATCAGTTCCAGAGTGTTCGGGTGCAGCTCCTGCGTCTCTTTATGTACGAACAGAGACATCGGCACGCCCCAGGTGCGCTGACGGGAGATACACCAGTCAGGACGGTTAGCCACCATGGATTCGATACGCGCCTGGCCCCAGTCAGGGATCCACTGCACGCCTTTGATCTCTTTCAGAGACTGCGCGCGCAGGCCTTTCTGGTCCATGCTGATAAACCACTGCGGGGTTGCACGGAAGATGATCGGGGTCTTGTGACGCCAGCAGCACGGATAGCTGTGCTGCATTTTCTCAACGTGCAGCAGCGCGCCGCTGGTGCGCAGCATGTCAACGATGATGTCGTTAGCTTTAAAGACGTTGATGCCGTCCAGCGCCGGGTACGTGCCTGGCAGGTAAGAGCCGTCCGGACCAACCGGGTTAGCGATTTCCAGACCATATTTCAGGCTGATGTTGTAGTCGTCAGGACCGTGGCCACCGGCGGTATGCACCGCACCGGTACCCGCGTCCAGCGTGACGTGGTCGCCCAGGATCGCCGGAACGTCGAAGTCCAGGAACGGGTGTTTGAAGCGCATCAGTTCCAGCGCGTCGCCTTTTACGGTGCCCAGCACGGTGTAATCGGTGATGTTCGCGCGTTTCAGCACGCTTTCGACCAGGTCTTTCGCCAGGATAACCGCACGGCCATCAATCTGCACCAGCGCATACTCAAACTCGCCAGAGAGGGAGATCGCGCGGTTAGCAGGCAGCGTCCACGGGGTGGTGGTCCAGATCACCAGAGAGATCGGGCCGCTTACACCAGGCAGACCAAATTTAGCTTTGATCGCATCCTGATCGACCGCTTCGAAGGCCACGTCGATAGAAGGCGAGGTTTTGTCGTAATACTCCACTTCCGCTTCTGCCAGCGCAGAGCGGCAGTCGACGCACCAGTGCACCGGCTTCGCGCCTTTGTGCAGGTGACCGTTGCCGATGATTTTACCCAGCGCTCGGATGATGTTGGCTTCGGTTTTGAAGTCCATGGTCAGGTACGGGTGCGACCAGTCGCCCAATACGCCCAGACGGATGAAGTCAGCGCGCTGACCGTCAACCTGGGTGGCAGCGTATTCGCGGCATTTCGCGCGGAATTCTGCGGCGGTGAACTTCTCACCCGGCTTACCGTACTCTTGCTCAACTTTCAGCTCGATTGGCAGACCATGGCAGTCCCAGCCCGGAACGTAAGGCGAGTCATATCCCGCGAGTCCTTTGGACTTCACGATAATGTCTTTCAGAATCTTGTTTACAGAGTGACCAATATGAATGCTGCCATTCGCATATGGAGGGCCATCATGCAGAATGAAGGTTTTTTTGCCTTTTTTGGCTGCACGAATGATGCCGTACAGGTCATCATCGGTCCAACGCGCCAGCATTCCCGGTTCACGCTTGGCGAGATCGCCGCGCATCGGGAACCCTGTTTCCGGCAAATTCAGGGTTGATTTATAGTCACTCATCAGATTCTCGGTTCCGTATTTATCACGTAGGCAGTTAAGCCGGTTCTAAAGCCCAAAAAACTCGCGGGCCGTTAATTCATCTCGCGCGATTTGCGCCTTAAGTTCATCCAGCGAAGCGAATCGCTGTTCATTGCGTATTTTTTTACGCAGTATCACATCTATATGGCGACCATACAGGTCCATTACAACGTCCAGCAGGTGTACTTCTAACTGTTGACGCACACCGGCAACCGTTGGACGTGTGCCAATGTTGGCGACGCCGTAGAAAGGCTTCTCGCCCAGTCCTGCCACTTCCACCGCATAGACCCCTTTAACCGGGGAGACCTGACGACGCAGCGGTATATTCGCCGTCGGGAAACCTATCGTGCGGCCCAGCGCATCGCCATGGACCACGCGACCTGAAATTGTGAACGGGTGACCCAGCAGCGTTTCTGCCGTGTCCAGTTCATCGTTCGCCAGCGCCTGACGTACCGCCGTGCTGCTGACGCGCACGCCGCCCTCACAGAAGGTCATCGTGCTGGTGACGTCAAACCCGTACTCCAGGCCAGCCTTCTGTAATAACAAGAAATCGCCCTGACGACCAGCGCCAAAGCGGAAATCATCGCCCACGGCGAGAAACTGCACGCCAAGCTGCCTGACCAACAGGTCGCTGACAAAATTTTGTGCGGTCAGCGCGGCAAAACGACGGTCGAACCGTACGCACAGGACGTAGTCCACCCCTGACTCCGCCAGGTAGCGTAACTTCTCACGCAGACGCGTCAGCCGCGCGGGGGATTTCTCGCCTGCAAACAGCTCCAGCGGCTGAGGCTCGAAAATCATCACCACGACGGGCAGGCCTCGCGCCTCGCCTTCTTTACGCAATCCCTGCAACAGCGCCTGATGCCCACGATGCACGCCGTCGAAATTACCAATGGTCAGCACGCACCCGTGCGGGGCTTGACTGAGATTATGTATGCCGCGTATCAGCTTCATGACTGGCTCAAAACAGTGAAAATCGCCAAAGTATACCTTGTACAGCGGTTAAGGTTAACCGGCGATTGTTCACGCTAAACAGAAAGCCGTATGATTTCATCACGCTGACCTTTCGCAGCAAAAAAATCTGTCCGCGAACTGCGATTTTTACGCCGAAAAGCTGTATTCACGAACGACAAGCTGGTAGAATCCTGCGCCATCACTACGTAACGTAGCGTCGCCACATTAACGGCGCTTATTTGCACAAATCCATTGACAAAAGAAGGTATAGAGGGCATATTCCTCGGCCTTTGAATTGTCCACATAGATCATATTTGGGAGTTGGACCTTGGCTAATATCAAATCAGCTAAGAAACGTGCCGTTCAGTCTGAAAAGGCTCGTAAGCACAATGCAAGCCGTCGCTCTATGATGCGTACTTTCATCAAGAAAGTATACGCAGCTATCGAAGCTGGCGACAAAGCTGCAGCGCAGAACGCATTTAACGAAATGCAACCAATCGTGGATCGTCAGGCTGCTAAAGGTCTGATCCACAAAAACAAAGCAGCGCGTCATAAAGCAAACCTGACCGCGCAGATCAACAAACTGGCTTAATCGCCACTTGTTGTTGCTTGTTTGAAAGAACCCGCTTAACGCGGGTTTTTTTATGTCTTCAGATTACCGGCGGCGTAAACAGCGCCGAATAGTCGCGATTGCAGATTCGCTGCACCGCCGGGTGCTGAATCATCCTTTCGGCGAATATGGCGTGATACTCTTCCATCACGTTATCCACCCTGCCGATCTCGGTTATTTTGTCGTCTGAATAGAGATCGTGCGCGTACAGCGTCGGAGCAACGAAGATAGCGTTATGCGCTTCGCCAAAGGCTTTCATCAGCGCCGCATCGTCGAACTCACCGAGAATTTCTACGTTCAGCCCCTGCGAGTTAAACCAGTTCAGCAGCTTCCGTCCGAGCATGGACCTCCGACCCGGCACCAGCAAGCGGCGCTCTTCCAGGCAGGCAGGAAACGGTTTTTCCGGTGGCGGATTGATGCACCAGAAACTGACGCCGCATTCGCCAATTTTCACCGAGAACAAGCCTTCCTGCTGCGTGGAATCGATAGGGCAATCCGAAATAATCATATCCAGCTTATGCTGGCTCAGCTGTTCAAGCAGCATCTCGTGAGTGGACTCAAAGCAGCGTAAATGGATCTGTTCATCTTCCACCACCGCCGCATCCAGCACGCCACTCACCAGCCGTTTGGACAGCGCATCCGCCACCCCCACGTCAAAAAGCAGGTTAGACTCTTTGCGGTAGTTGACGATATCCAGCATCTCCTGGCTCAGGGTGAACATTTTATCCGCATAGCGGAACACCAGCTCGCCCAACTCACTGGGCTCAATCCCACGGCCCTTGCGCTTGAACAATTTGCCCTGTAACCGCTCTTCCAGGGCTTTGATTTGCCCGGTAATGGTTTGTGGCGTCAGGTAAAGCGCTTCTGCCGCCCCCACGACCGAGCCCTGTTTATAAACGTGCCAGAAGTAATAAAGATGGTTGTAATTCAAATGAGACATCGCGTGTTCTCTCCCTGAGTGTGTATCGGGAGAAGGAGCCCCCTCCTCCCGGTTTTCCGTTATGCCTGGACAGCCTGTCCGGACAATTTCACCTTCAACAAGGTATAACCAATGACTGCGGCCAGTAATGACCCGATGAGAATGCCGAGTTTTGCCCAGACGATAAGCTCAGGCGCATTTGCGCCAAACGCCAGCGTCGAGATAAAGATCGACATGGTGAATCCAATACCGCACAGCACGCCGACGGCCATAATCTGGCTAAAGGTGGTCCCGTTTGGCAATGACGCCAGCTTCAGCTTCAGCGCCAGCCAGCAGAACAGGCTGATGCCCAGCGGCTTACCGATAAACAGACCGGCGATGATACCCAGCGGCAGCACGGAGGTGAGTCCGTCCAGGGTAACCCCGGCCAGGGAAACACCCGCGTTGGCAAACGCAAACAGCGGCAGGATCATAAAGCCCACCCACGGATGAAGCACATGCTCCAGCTGTCTGGCAGGCGATTTGCCGTCCTGCTCCTTCAGCGGAATAAAGAAGCCAACGATGACGCCCGCCAGCGTGGCATGCACGCCAGACTTCAGCACCGCCGTCCACAGCACCATGCCCACCAGAATATAAATACCCGTACGTCGGACGTTGAAGACGTTCAGCAAGGCCAGCACCACAATAGCCACGGCCGCCACGCTCAGCGACAGAACCGACAGATCGCTGGTGTAGAACAGCGCGATAATCACGATAGCGCCCAGATCATCGATAATCGCCAGCGCCATCAGGAAAATTTTCAGTGCTACCGGGACGCGGCTACCGAGCAAGGCTAAGACCCCGAGCGCAAACGCGATATCCGTTGCGGCCGGGATCGCCCAGCCGTCACGCGCAACCGGATCCTGCCACGCAAACGCGAGAAAGAGCAACGCCGGAACGATCATCCCGCCAATCGCCGCGATCACCGGAAACGCCGCGCGCTGACGGCTGGCAAGCGAACCGATCACCAGCTCACGTTTAACCTCCAGACCCACCAGCAGGAAGAACACCGCCATCAGCGCATCGTTGATCCACAGCAGCATGTTCTTGTTAATTTCCAGCGCCCCGACTTTCAGCTCGACGGGCGTTTCCAGAAATGCGTGATAGAGATCGCGCGTCATGCCCATATTGGCGAGCAGCATAGCGGCCGCAGCAGCAATAATCAGGATGACGCCGCCGGATGCCTCACTGCTAAAGAAACGGTGTAGTAATTTCACGTTTAAACTCTCTTTTACAACAATACCTCGGTAAAACCATAATATCAGCGCAAACAGATCGGTAAAAACAGATTAATATTGGGTATATATTCAGTTTAACCGAGGAATAACGCTATAAACAAAAAGCCCGGAATCGCTTCCGGGCTTTAAAGGATAGTAACCAGCTGGCGGGTTAGCGGGTTAAATCGTCGAAGAATTTTTTGACGCCATCGAAGAAGCTTTTGGAGCGCGGGCTGTTTTTCTCACCCGTCGGGCCGCCAAAGCTTTCCTGAAGCTCTTTCAGCAGCTGTTTCTGCTTATCGTTCAGGCCGACCGGCGTTTCCACGACCACGCGGCATAACAGGTCACCCTGCGCGCCACCGCGAACGGATTTAACGCCTTTGCCGCGCATGCGGAACAGCTTCCCGGTCTGGGTTTCGCCAGGGATTTTCAGGTTAACGCGACCGTCCAGCGTCGGCACTTCGATTTCGCCACCCAGCGCCGCCATCGCAAAGTTGATCGGCACTTCACAGTACAGGTTGTTACCTTCACGCTCGAAGATGGCGTGCTGCTTCACCTGAACCTGAACGTACAGATCGCCTGCCGGTGCGCCGTGCTCGCCGGCTTCACCCTCACCTGCCAGACGGATGCGGTCGCCCGTATCCACGCCTGCCGGGATCTTAACGGACAGTGTTTTGGTTTTCTCCACGCGACCGTGACCGTGGCATTTGGTGCACGGATCTTTAATCAGCGTACCGCGACCATGACAGTGCGGACAGGCCTGCTGCACCGCGAAGAAGCCCTGGCGCATCTGCACCTGACCGGAACCGTGACAGGTTGGGCAGGTCTGTGGCTGAGTCCCCGCTTTCGCGCCGCTGCCGTGGCAAACGTCACACTCTTCCAGCGTCGGAATACGGATCTCTTTGGTGACGCCGCGAACCGCTTCTTCAAGCGTCAGCTCCATGTTGTAGCGCAGGTCTGCGCCGCGCGCCGCGCGCTGACGACCACGTCCGCCGCCGAAGATATCGCCAAATACATCACCAAAGATATCGCTGAAATCAGCGCCGCCGCCGAAGCCGCCGCCACCAAATCCACCGCCGCCCATGCCGCCCTGTTCAAAGGCCGCGTGACCGTACTGATCATAGGCCGCACGTTTTTGTGCATCGGTCAGGACTTCGTAGGCTTCTTTAATCTCTTTAAATTTGGCTTCAGCCTCTTTGTCACCCTGATTACGGTCAGGGTGGAATTTCATGGCCAGGCGCTTATACGCCTTTTTGATTTCACGCTCTTCCGCAGTTTTCGGAACGCCTAAAATCTCGTAATAGTCTTGCTTTGCCATTGGTTTTTTTAAGCCCCTTAACATGCGAGCACGGGCGTGGAGAATTCTCCTACGCCCGTGCCGATTACTTACCCTGCATCAGGGCGATTATTTTTTGTCTTTCACTTCTTCGAACTCAGCGTCGACAACATCGTCGTCTTTCGCGTTGTTCTGGGAAGCATCAGCGCCCGCCTGCTGCTGTGCGTGCTGCTGCTGAGCGATTTCCATCAGCTTCTGAGAAACCTGTGCCAGCTCCTGCATCTTCGCTTCGATGTCCGCTTTGTCTTCGCCTTTCAGAGACGTTTCCAGCGCGCTCAGTGCAGTTTCGATCGCAGTTTTGTCTTCCGCTGGCAGTTTATCGCCCGCTTCTTCAACCTGCTTACGGGTGCTGTGCAGCAGATGGTCACCCTGGTTACGGGTCTGAACCAGCTCTTCGAACTTACGGTCGGATTCCGCGTTAGCTTCGGCATCACGAACCATTTTTTCGATTTCCGCTTCGTTCAGGCCAGAAGATGCCTTGATGGTAATCTTCTGCTCTTTACCGCTATTTTTGTCTTTCGCAGACACATGCAGGATACCGTCAGCATCGATGTCGAAGGTGACTTCGATCTGTGGCATGCCGCGTGGTGCCGGGTTAATACCGTCCAGGTTGAACTGACCCAGAGATTTGTTATCCGCCGCGCGCTTACGCTCACCCTGAATCACATGGATGGTTACCGCAGACTGGTTGTCTTCAGCGGTAGAGAACACCTGGCTGTGTTTCGTCGGGATAGTGGTGTTTTTGTTGATGAGCGGAGTCATCACGCCACCCATGGTTTCGATACCCAGAGACAGCGGGGTAACGTCCAGCAGCAGTACGTCTTTTACTTCACCCGTCAGAACACCACCCTGAACCGCAGCACCGATAGCAACCGCTTCGTCCGGGTTCACGTCTTTACGTGGCTCTTTACCAAAGAACTCAGCCACTTTCTTCTGAACCATTGGCATACGAGTCTGACCACCTACCAGGATAACGTCCTGAATGTCAGACACGGACAGGCCAGCGTCCTGCAATGCAACTTTCAGTGGCTCGATAGAACGGTTCACCAGGTCTTCTACCAGGCTTTCCAGTTTCGCACGGGTCACTTTGATGTTCATGTGTTTTGGACCGGTCGCGTCTGCGGTGATGTACGGCAGGTTCACGTCGGTCTGCTGAGCGGAAGACAGCTCGATCTTCGCTTTCTCAGCGGCTTCTTTCAGTCGCTGCATGGCCAGCGGGTCGTTACGCAGGTCAATGCCCTGATCTTTCTTGAACTCGTCAACGAGGTAGTTGATCAGACGGGTATCGAAGTCTTCACCACCCAGGTGGGTATCACCATTGGTTGCCAGAACTTCGAAGGTTTTTTCGCCGTCAACGTCGTCGATTTCGATAATAGAGATATCGAAGGTACCACCACCCAGGTCGTAAACCGCGATAGTACGGTTGCCAACTTCTTTATCCAGACCGTAAGCCAGTGCTGCTGCGGTTGGTTCGTTGATGATACGTTTTACTTCCAGACCTGCGATACGGCCAGCATCTTTGGTTGCCTGACGCTGAGCATCGTTGAAGTAAGCAGGTACGGTGATAACAGCTTCAGTTACCGGTTCACCCAGGTAATCTTCCGCGGTTTTCTTCATTTTCTTCAGCACTTCAGCAGAGATCTGCGGAGGTGCCGTTTTGGTGCCTTTCACATCAAGCCATGCATCGCCGTTATCGGCTGCGATGATTTTGTAAGGCATGATGGAAACGTCACGCTGAACTTCTTCGTCCTGGAAGCGGCGGCCAATCAGGCGTTTGATCGCAAACAGGGTGTTTTGCGGGTTTGTCACGGCCTGACGTTTAGCCGGCTGACCAACCAGAGTTTCACCATCCTGGGTATAAGCAATGATAGAAGGCGTGGTGCGATCGCCCTCGGCGTTCTCCAGCACACGTGCAGTAGTGCCATCCATAATCGCTACACAAGAGTTGGTAGTACCCAGGTCGATACCAATAATTTTACCCATCTAAACGTCTCCACTAAAAATTCAGTCAACATGTGGTTGTGTACCTGTAATAAGGGCAGAACGTGCTTTTTCAACTGCCCAGATTTGATTTTTTTCAGGTCCACACACTGCGGTTGCTTACAAGATGGGGTCACAACGGCATCCATCAAGGGGGAAGGATAAAAAATTTTTTAATTTCACCCCGGTGAGATCATAGACGGCGTCGATGCCGCCCATTATGATGCCGCGCCCCGTCAGGTAGAACTGGCGCGGGTTTAACCATTTCACCATATTAATGATGATTTTTTTGAGGACTTATGGGCAACACTAAGTTGGCTAATCCGGCTCCGCTGGGCCTGATGGGTTTTGGCATGACCACCATTCTGCTGAACCTGCACAATATCGGGATGTTCCCGATGGACGGCATTATCCTGGCGATGGGCATTTTTTACGGCGGTATCGCACAGATCTTTGCGGGCCTGCTGGAATATAAGAAAGGCAACACCTTCGGCTTAACCGCCTTTACCTCTTACGGTTCCTTCTGGCTGACTCTGGTCGCAATTCTGCTGATGCCTAAAATGGGCCTGGCAGAGGCGGCAAACGCCCATTTCCTGGGCGTGTACCTGGGACTGTGGGGCGTGTTCACCCTGTTCATGTTCTTCGGTACCCTTAAGGCGAACCGCGCACTGCAATTCGTCTTCCTGAGCCTGACCGTACTGTTCGCTCTGCTGGCCATCGGTCACCTGGCGGATAACGAAGGCATCGTTCACGTTGCCGGCTGGGTAGGTCTGGTTTGCGGCGCAAGCGCAATCTACCTGGCCATGGGTGAAGTGCTGAACGAGCAGTTCGACCGCACCATTCTACCGATTGGTGAAAAACACTGATCCCTCTGTCGTGCCCGCGTCGCGGGCACGACGTCCCTCTGACTGGCGAAGCCACACCCCCAAAACCAGTCCCATCAGCGATAACGCCAGCACGTACCACGAAGGTGCAAGGGGTGACACCCCCATCAACACCGTCACCACAATCGGGGTCAGCCCACCGAAAATGGCATACGAGACATTATAAGAGAAAGAGATCCCAGTGAAGCGTACCTCCGGCGGGAAGGCGCGGACCATTACGTACGGTACGGCGCCAACGACGCCCACGCACAGCCCGACGACACCGTACAGCAGGAACAGCTGTTCAGGATGGGTGCCCGCAAGATGATAAAATGCCCAGCTCGACGCGGCCAGAAGCAAACTGCCGACAATAAAGGTCGCGCTTGCGCCGAAACGATCCGCCGCCAGCCCGGCGGCCAGACAACCAAAGCAGAGCATAATTGTCGCGATACTGTTCGCCTGTAACGTCACGGCAGGCGCAAAACCGTACTGTTTTTGCAGCCAGACCGGCGACATCAAAATGACCACCACGATCCCCGCAGACAGCAGCCAGGTCAGAAGCATCGACACCATTACCGCTTTTTTATGCCGCACTACTACGGTTTTCACCGGCAGTTCTTGCGCCAGCGCCTTCCGCTGCTGCATTTCCAGAAATATTGGCGTCTCTTGCAACCAGCGTCGCAGGTACATTGCCACCAGCCCAAACGCCCCGCCCAGCAGGAACGGTATACGCCAGCCCCAGTCGTGAACGGCCTGTTGCGTCATGCTGGTATTGATGATGGTTGCAACCACGGAGCCAAGCAGGATCCCGATCGTCAGCCCTGCGGTCAGCGTTCCGCACGCAATGCCGATGCGGCGCACCGGGACGTGCTCAGCGACAAACACCCAGGCGCCCGGCACTTCCCCGCCGATGGCCGCGCCCTGGAGAATACGCATCAGCAGCAGCAATAACGGGGCGATAATGCCCATCGACTCATAGGTAGGCAAAAGCCCAATCGCCAGCGTCGGCACGGCCATAAGCAGGATGCTGAGGGTAAACATCTTCTTGCGCCCGACCAGATCGCCAAAGTGCGCCATGACAATGCCGCCCAGCGGACGCGCCAGATAGCCGGCAGCGAAAATGCCGAAGGTTTGTACCTGACGCAGCCATTCCGGAATATCCGCCGGGAAAAACAGCGCCCCCACAACGGCGGCGAAGAAGACAAAGATGATGAAGTCGTAAAACTCCAGCGCGCCGCCCAGGGCAGCGAGCGTGAGGGTTTTGTAGTCCTGTCGATTCAGAGGTCGGGTGTTATGTGACATAGCGAACCATTGTGCATGTGTTGTGGATTATTTTTTACAGTAATCGTAAAGAAAAAATTACTATATCGTAAATCCATTTACACGCTACCGCGGCTGGCGCTAATGTCACATTTTAAAGAATTTCAGGAGATTGTTTCGCGGCGAGCGCTTTTAGGGCGAAATGCTGCTACCACATTGCCGTCAGTTTCCACGTACGGACCGTCAAGCAGTTGTATACAATACGGTACACTTGCAAAGATACCGTGGACGATAACGCTGCCGTCCTCGGCTTTTACCCCTTCAAGCGTTTCTTTTATCGACTTCGGCTGCCCCGGCAGGTTCAGGATCAGCGCCTGTTTGCGGATCACCCCGACCTGACGGGAAAGAATGGCCGTCGGGACAAAGTGTAGACTGATCTGGCGCATCTGCTCACCGAAGCCCGGCATTTCACGATCGGCGATAGCCAGCGTCGCGTCCGGCGTTACATCGCGGCGCGCGGGGCCGGTTCCGCCCGTCGTCAGCACCAGGTGGCAGCTCATCTCATCCACCAGTTCACACAGGGTTTGCTCGATGATCGGCTGCTCGTCCGGGATCAGGCGAGTCTGGATCTCAAACGGGGTAGTGAGCGCGCTGCCCAGCCACGCTTCCAGAGCAGGGATGCCTTTATCCTGATAAACACCGCTGGAGGCGCGGTCAGAAATCGACACTAAGCCGATGCGTAAGGTATTCATATCCATTCCATTCAAAAAGTACTGATTAAAGGGAATGATACACGCAGAGAGAAAATTCAGACAGAGGCGGGGGAAAGACGCGTGACCGGGAACCCGGTCACGCAGAATGATTACAGCAGGTCGCCGATCATTTTTTCCAGTTTTTCCTGGTCGATAGCAAACTTACGGATACCGTCCGCCAGTTTATCTACGGCCATTGGATCCTGGTTGTGCTGCCACAGGAACTCGGACTCGGTGATGCGCTCAGGGCGTGCTTTCACTTCGCCGGTGTAGGACAGTTTACGCTCGATAGCACCTTCGCTTTCTGCCAGCTCTTTCAGCAGCGCAGGAGCGATGGTCAGGCGGTCACAGCCAGCCAGCTCGATGATTTCGCCGACGTTACGGAAGCTTGCGCCCATAACAACGGTCTCATAGCCGTGCTGTTTGTAGTATTCGTAGATTTCAGTCACTGAAATCACGCCTGGATCTTCAGACGCCGCGTACTCTTTCTTGTCGGTGTTGGCTTTGTACCAGTCCAGAATACGGCCCACGAACGGAGAAATCAGGTATACGCCAGCTTCGGCACATGCACGCGCCTGCGCGAAGGAGAACAGCAGAGTCAGGTTACAGTTGATGCCTTCTTTTTCCAGCTGCTCAGCAGCGCGGATGCCCTGCCAGGTAGACGCCAGTTTGATCAGGATACGGTCATTGCTGATGCCCGCATCGTTGTACAGTTTGATCAGGCGTTTTGCTTTTGCGATAGACGCTTCGGTGTCGTAGGACAGGCGAGCATCAACTTCGGTAGAGATACGGCCAGGAACGAGCTTCAGGATTTCCAGACCGATGTTCACTGCCAGTTTGTCAGTAGCATCCACAACCTGCTGCGCGCGGTCATTGCTCTGTGCTTTTGCCCAGGTCACCGCCTCGTCGATCAGTTTGCGATACTCAGGGATCTGCGCGGCGTTAAGGATCAGAGAAGGGTTGGTTGTGGCATCCTGCGGCTGGTACAGCTTCATTGCCGCGATATCTCCGGTGTCAGCGACGACAGTGGTGAACTGACGAAGGGAGGTCAATTTATCCGTCATGATAGTGTTTCTCTTTTAACGTGCCCTGGATAATTCACACTACCGACAGCTTGCCAGCAGCGGAAAAATGACAGGTTTACTTGTTAGGGGGATGTAACCGGTCTGCCCTGATGATAACACGAGTGAGAGGCAGCGCAACCGCAGACAGTGCGCTTAGGCAGAGTATGATAAACTCAGAATATTAACAGGCTGCTAAGTAACAGCATGCACAATCAGTGGTAGCGCTTACATATTCACTTTGGCATCAACAAGAGGGACGTTAGTGCCTGATTTCTTTTTCTTTATCAACGAAGTCCTCTGGGGTTCGATCATGATATACCTGCTTTCAGGAGCAGGTATCTGGTTTACGTGGCGCAGCGGTCTGATTCAGTTTCGCTATATCCGCAAATTTGGCAGAAGTCTGAAAAACAGCGTCACCCCACAGCCGGGCGGCCTGACCTCGTTTCAGGCGCTCTGTACCAGCCTGGCCGCGCGCGTCGGCAGCGGTAACCTGGCCGGTGTCGCGCTGGCGATCGGCGCGGGCGGTCCGGGCGCGGTATTCTGGATGTGGGTGACGGCGATTATCGGTATGGCCACCTCCTTTGCTGAATGCTCGCTTGCGCAACTCTACAAAGAAAAAGACGGCAAAGGTCAGTTTCGCGGCGGTCCCGCCTGGTATATGGCTCGCGGGCTGGGAATGCGCTGGATGGGCGTTCTGTTCTCGATCTTTTTGCTGATTGCCTATGGCCTTATTTTCAATACCGTTCAGGCAAATTCCGTCGCCCACGCGCTGCGCTTTGCCTTCAATTGTCCGGAGTGGCTGACGGGCGGCGCGCTTGCCCTTCTCACCCTGCTGACCATTGTGACCGGGCTCAAAGGGGTTGCCCGCCTGATGCAGTGGCTGGTTCCGCTGATGGCGCTGCTGTGGGTGTCCACCAGCCTGATGGTATGCGCGATACATATCGATGAGGTGCCGAACGTCATCGTCACCATTTTCCAAAGCGCGTTCGGCTGGCGCGAAGCGGCTTCCGGCGCGCTGGGTTACACCCTTAGCCAGGCACTCACTGCGGGTTTTCAGCGGGGTATGTTCTCCAACGAAGCGGGAATGGGCTCCACGCCGAATGCCGCCGCAGCGGCCGCATCCTGGCCCCCACATCCCGCCGCGCAGGGCATTGTACAGATGATTGGCGTCTTCACAGACACCATTGTTATCTGCTCCGCCAGCGCGATGATAATGCTGCTGGCCGGTGCCGCTGAACAACCGTCCGGTAGTACGGCAGGCATTCATTGGGTACAACAGGCGCTGGTCTCCCTCGTCGGCAGCTGGGGCGCGGGCCTTGTCGCACTTGTCGTGGGACTTTTTGCCTTTAGTTCCATTGCGGTGAACTATATCTATGCCGAAAACAACCTTATCTTCCTGAAAGTTGACTCGCGTCTGGCCCGCAACATCCTTCGCGCGGGCGTGCTGGCGATGGTGTTTGTAGGTTGCCTGCTCAGCATGCCGATGATCTGGCAAATAGCGGACGTCATTATGGCGCTGATGGCCATCACGAACCTGACGGCCATTTTGCTGCTTTCACCGGTTGTGGCGCTGATCGCGCGCGATTATCTGCGTCAGCGCAAGCTCGGCGTACAGCCCGTCTTTGACGCCTCACGCTATCCCGAAATCGAGTCACAAATTGCCCCTGGCACCTGGGATGATTTGCCGCGGCAATAACAGCTATCGATCAATTCAGGGCGATTTTTTGTTAAAGTCGCTCTAAATTTCCTGCAAGGACTGGATATGCTGATTCTGATTTCACCTGCCAAAACGCTCGACTACCAGAGCCCGCTCGCCACTGAGCGTTATACCCAGCCGGAATTGCTGGACTACTCGCAACAGCTGATCCACGAGGCGCGTAAGCTTTCGGCTCCGCAAATCGCTTCGCTGATGAGCATCAGCGATAAACTCGCCGACCTGAATGCCACCCGTTTTCATGAGTGGCAGCCTGACTTCACGCCCGCCAACGCCCGCCAGGCGCTGTTGGCCTTCAAAGGTGACGTCTACACTGGCCTGCAAGCAGAAACGTTTAGCGAAGCCGATTTCGATTTTGCCCAGCTGCATCTGCGCATGTTATCGGGCCTGTACGGGGTGCTGCGACCGCTGGATCTGATGCAGCCGTATCGTCTGGAGATGGGTATCCGCCTGGAAAACGCTAAAGGTAAAGATCTGTACCAGTTCTGGGGCGATGTCATTACCGACAAGCTTAACGCGGCGCTGCAAGCCCAGGGGGACAACGTGGTGATCAACCTGGCCTCCGATGAGTACTTCAAATCGGTGAAGCCGAAGAAGCTGGATGCGGACATTATCAAGCCGGTGTTCCTCGACGAGAAAAACGGCAAATTTAAAGTGATCAGCTTCTACGCCAAAAAAGCGCGCGGTCTGATGAGCCGCTTCATCATTCAAAACCGTCTGACGAAGCCAGAGCAGCTCACTGGCTTTAACAGTGAAGGGTATTTTTTCGACGAGGCATCGTCAGGAAAAAACGAGCTGGTGTTTAAGCGTCACGAGCAATAAAAAGACAACCCCGCCAGCTGGCGGGGTTTGTGTTAATGGTGCTTCCGGTCCGGGCCCGGGCGACGATCGTCATGACGGTGGTGATCGTCACGATCGCGATGTTCATCGTGTGGACGCCAGTGGTTATCGCGCCAGTCATAGTGCGCTTTCCACCAGTCATGGTCGCGCCAGCGGCCGCCATCCCAGTAGTGCCCGTTATTATCCCGATCGCCAATTTGCAGTTTTACCGCTGGCACGAGGGTGATCTCAGCTGCCTGCACCGCCATGGGAGCGACCAGCATCAGTGAAAGCGCGATAAGTGCAGGTTTCAGGGTAGACATAGGTGACTCCTTATTCTTCTTGCCCAACGTGGGCCGATGTAAGGAGAGTACGTGATGGGGACGGGGGATGTTATTCTCTGCAATCCTAAACGCTAAGTGACCGCATTTATTGGGAATTTCTGCTTTTTTCCTGCTGTTTTTCTCCTTAATTTCTTCACAAAAAAGCCGGGTGGCGCTGCGCTTACCCGGCCTACGATGAGTTCGCCGTTGTAGGCCCGGTAAGGCGAAGCCGCCACCGGGCAGCACAATCACGCTCGGGTCATCATCAGCTTACGCAGCGCGGCAAAGTCTGCGGGCAGCTCATGAGACAGCAGCGGCAGGTCGGCGCGATCGGCCAGCTCTTTTGGTAGCGGCAGCGTTTCCCCCAGGATCGCTTCCACGCTCTCTTTGAACTTGGCCGGATGGGCGGTGCCGAGGAACAGACCATACTCACCCGGTTGAAGCTGATCGCGCAGGGCACGATAGGCAATCGCCGCGTGCGGCTCAGAGGTATAGCCCACCGCTTTCAGCTCGCGCATGGTGGCTTTAGTGGTTTCGTCCGTCACCGCTGCGTAACCCAGATCGCCCAGACGCCAGACCTTACGGCGGAACAGCTCTTCCACACGCGGCCAGTTGTTAGGCTGTGACACATCCATCGCATTGGAGAGCGTGGCCTGAGTCGCGTTCGGCGCCCATTTTCCGTCCTTCAGGAAACGCGGCACGGTGTCGTTGGCGTTGGTGGCGGCGATAAAGCGCTTCACCGGCAGGCCGAGTGATTTCGCCAGCAGGCCTGCCGTCAGGTCGCCGAAGTTCCCACTTGGCACGGAAACCACCAGCTGATTGCGCGCGTCCTGCGGCAGCTGCGCCACCGCTTCGAAGTAGTAGCAGATCTGCGCCAGCAGACGGCTGATGTTGATGGAGTTGGCAGAGTTCAGCCCCAGCGCCGCCTTCAGCTCTTCGTCATCGAAGGCCTGCTTCACCAGCGCCTGACAGGCATCGAAATCGCCGTCGATCGCCACGGTTTCAATGTTGCCCCCAAGGGTGCAGAACAGTTTTTCCTGAAGCGGGCTGATTTTGCCTTTCGGATAGAGGATCACCACGCGGACGTTTTTCAGGCCGTAGAACGCATGGGCCACCGCCGCTCCGGTATCGCCTGAAGTCGCGGTAAGAATGGTCACCGGTTTGTCGCCGCTGATGTGGGTCAGCATCTGCGCCATAAAGCGACCGCCGAAATCTTTGAACGCCAGCGTCGGGCCGTGGAACAGCTCCAGACATCCAACGTCAGGCTCCACCTGCTTCACCGGCGCCGGGAAAGCAAACGCCGCACGCACGCGTTCTTCGAGCAGCTCCTGCGGGATTTCGTCGCCGATAAAGGCAGACAGAATTTTGGTGCTGCGGGTGACAAAGTTCTGCTTCAGCAGCTCATCGATTTCGGTCAGCTGAAATTCCGGCAGGTCGTGGGGGAAGAACAGCCCCTGATTTTTGCCAAGCCCCTGCGTTACCGCCTGCGCGAAGCTGACCTGCTCGTTATGATCTTTAAGGTTGTAGAGTTTCATTCGTTATCCCAGTACTCGTGCGCCAGCCGTGTCCAGACGGCAGATATGAACAAAGCCTTCCTGATTTTGCAGGTAGTGTTTAGAGAGCCAGTCCGCCACGCGCTGCGCGGTGTCTGGCTTGTCGCATAAGGCGAACAGCGTCGGGCCGGAGCCGGAGATGCCGCACGCCTGTGCGCCGATATCCATGGATGCCTGTCGCGCCTCGTTAAAGCCCGGCAGCAGCTTCGTGCGATACGGCTCGGCAATGACGTCTTTCATCAGTTTCGCCGCCAGCTGCGGCTGACGGGTGTAGCAGGCGTGAATAAAGCCCGCCAGATGACGCCCGTGGGCGATACAGTCCTGACGACGATACTGCGCCGGCAGGATCGCACGCGCTTCGGCGGTAGACACTTTAATGCCCGGATAGGCCAGCACCCACAGCCACTCATCAAACCCTGGCACCTGCTGGCTGATGATGCCATTTTCTTCAATCATCAGCTGCATGCCGCCAAGGAAGCACGGCGCCACGTTATCATAATGAATGCTGCCGGAGATGCGCCCTTCCAGCTCGCCCATCAGCGCCAGCAGACGGCTGTTGTTCAGCGGCTTGCCGCAATGCTCATTCATCGCCACCAGCGCGGCGACCACCGAGCAGGCGCTCGAGCCCAGCCCCGAACCAATCGGCATGCTCTTTTCCAGCGTCATGGCGACCGGCACGTTTTTGCCGATCTCCTGACAGAAGCGTTCCCAGCACTGATAAACGATATTCTCGCGCGGTTCAGACGGCAGCTTACTGGCGAAGCGGCCGATGTTATTCAGGCTGAAGCGCTCTGCCGCCTCAACCGTAACCGTATCGCCCAGCAGCGAACCGTCCACCGGCGTGACCGCCGCGCCCAGCACGTCAAATCCGACGCTCATATTGGCGCTGGAAGCCGGGGCATATACTTTAACCATCTTAAACTCCTAACTTCCATGACAGGGTACGCAGCAGATCGGCAAACACGCCTGCCGCCGTCACATCATTCCCTGCGCCATAGCCGCGAAGCACCAGCGGCAGTGGCTGATAATAATGGCTGTAGAACGCCAGGGCGTTCTCGCCGTTTTTCACCTTGTACAGCGGATCGTTGCCATCCACTTCGGCAATCTTCACCCGGCAGACGCCGTCTTCTTCAATGTTGCCAACATAGCGCAATACCTTACCTTCATCACGGGCTTTCGCAACGCGTGCGGCAAAGGCGTCGTCAAGCTGCGGCAAACTGGCCATAAAGGCGCTGACGTCACCGCTGTCATCAAATTCTGCTGGCAGCACCGGCTCAATCACGATATCCGAAAGCTCCAGCTCGCGGCCAGTTTCGCGCGCCAGGATCAGCAGCTTACGCGCCACGTCCATGCCGGAGAGGTCGTCGCGCGGATCCGGCTCGGTGTAGCCCAGCTCGCGCGCGGCGCGGGTGGCTTCCGACAAGCTCATCCCTTCGTCCAGCTTGCCGAAGATAAACGACAGGGAGCCGGAGAGGATGCCGGAGAAACGCTGTAGTTCGTCGCCCGCGTTCAGCAGGTTTTGCAGGTTCTCGATGACCGGCAGGCCCGCGCCCACGTTGGTGTCATACAGAAACTTACGGCGCGACTTACTCGCCGCCAGCCGCAGCTGATAATAGTAATCCATCGACGAGGTGTTGGCCTTTTTGTTTGGCGTCACCACGTGGAACCCTTCGCGCAGGAAGTCGGCGTACTGATCGGCCACCGCCTGGCTGGAGGTACAGTCAACAATCACCGGGTTAAGCAGGTGATATTCTTTCACCAGGCGGATCAGGCGGCCTAGGTTAAATGGCTCTTTCGCCTCTTCCAGCTCCGCCTGCCAGTTTTCCAGATTCAGACCGTGGACGTTAGTCAGCAACGCTTTCGAGTTCGCAATGCCGCAAACGCGCAAATCGATATGTTTCTTCTTAAGCCACTCCTGCTGGCGCTTCACCTGCTCCAGCAGCGCGCCACCGACACCACCGACGCCCACCAGGAACAGCTCAATCACCTGGTCGGTGTTGAACAGCATCTGATGCACCACGCGCACGCCGGTAGTGGCGTCATCGTTATCCACGACAACGGAAATGGAACGCTCTGATGAGCCCTGGGCAATCGCCACGATATTGATATTAGCCCGCGCCAGCGCGGCAAAGAATTTGGCGGAGATACCGCGCAGGGTGCGCATGCCGTCGCCGACCACAGAGATAATCGCCAGACGCTCCTGAATCGAGAGCGGCTCCAGCAGCTCTTCTTTCAGCTCCAGATAGAACTCTTCTTCCAGCGCGCGACGGGCACGCAGGCAATCACCCTGCGGAACGCAGAAGCTGATGCTGTATTCGGAAGAAGACTGCGTGATCAGCACCACGGAGATCCCGTTGCGGGACATAGCGGCAAAGACGCGTGCCGCCATGCCGACCATGCCCTTCATCCCCGGGCCGGAGACGCTGAACATCGCCATGTTATTGAGGTTAGAAATGCCTTTCACCGGCAGGTCATCTTCATCCGCGCTGGCGCCAATCAGCGTGCCCGGCGCCTGAGGGTTACCGGTATTCTTAATCAGGCAAGGGATTTGGAACTGGGCAATCGGGGAGATGGTACGCGGGTGAAGAACTTTAGCGCCGAAGTAGGAAAGCTCCATCGCTTCCTGGTACGACATCGACTTCAGCAGCCTGGCGTCCGGTACCTGGCGCGGATCGCAGGTATAAACGCCGTCGACGTCAGTCCAGATCTCACAACAGTCTGCGCGTAAACAGGCCGCCAGCACGGCGGCGGAGTAGTCAGAGCCGTTACGCCCCAGCACCACCAGTTCGCCCTTCTCGTTACCGGCGGTAAAGCCTGCCATCAGGATCATATGGTCAGACGGAATTTTGCTCGCCGCAATACGGCGTGTCGACTCGGCAATGTCGACGGTGGATTCAAGGTAGTGGCCCACAGCCAGCAGTTTTTCAACCGGATCGATGACCGTCACGTGGTGACCGCGCGCTTCCAGCACGCCTGCCATGATGGCGATAGAGAGTTTTTCACCCCGGCAAATCAGCGCCGCGTTGATGCTGTCCGGACACTGACCAAGCAGGCTGATACCGTGAAGAACGTGTTTAATCTGGGCAAATTCAAGTTCAACGGTGCTTTTCAGCTGCGCCAGCGGGAAACCAGGCTGGGCGTCGGCCAGCCCCTGAAGCAGATCGGCAAAGATACGCTCGGCGTCGCTGATGTTCGGTAGTGCATCCTGACCACCGATGGTTTTTTCAATCATCGCCACCAGGTGGTTCGTGATTTTGGCCGGGGCAGAGAGCACGGTGGCAACCTGCCCCTGCCTGGCGTTGCTTTCCAGGATATCGGCAACACGCAGAAAACGTTCTGCATTTGCCACTGACGTACCGCCGAACTTCAACACTCGCATGGTTCTACCTCATTTCCTTTAGCCGAAAAAAAAGCCCGCACTGTTCAGGTGCGGGCTTTTTTCTGTTTTTCCTGTACGCGTCAGCCCGCATCGTTACCTGTGGTAATGATGATGGTTGTAGTAATGGTGGTGATGCTGATGCGTTTCATGGATGTTGTGTACTCTGTCATTATTATCTGTCTGTGCTCTATTCTTTTAGGGTTAAAGGATCGAGCCCCTTAAGTCAATGAATTTTTAATTCGATCACAATTCGGGACATTCTCACGTCCCGCTGCGGGCAGATTTATTTTCATCGGAATAACCCAGATGCAACCCCAGACATCAGCAGGATCGGCCATAATAAAAACCTATGACACTATTTTACTCGGCTAATTTTTTTTCAATATCATGAAGCAATCGGTGCAGCATTGCCGTATCGCGCTGCTCAAGACGCCCCAGGCGCTGCTGTAACCAGTCCACCATTTTTTGATCGTCAGCGACGCCCAACTGCTCAAGAAGCTTATCTGCACGAACACGCAGTGCCGCCAGCTGGTTTTCATCCGAAACTGTCACCGGTGGCTGAGAAATTTGTATTAAGGATGCTAATTGATAGCAATAGACCATCACCGCCTGCCCCAGATTGAGTGACGGATAATCCGCCACCATCGGCGCGCCCGTCAGCACGTCAGCCAGCTCCAGCTCTTCGTTAGTCAGCCCGGAATCTTCTCGCCCAAACACCAGCGCGGCTTTCTCCAGCCACTGGCTTTTCTCTTCCAGCATCGGCACCAGTTCAGCAGGCGTGGCGTAATAGTGAAACTTCGCCCGGCTGCGCGCGGTCGTCGCGACGGTAAACGAAATATCGTGGAGTGCGTCGGCGAGCGTAGCGTAAGTGGTTATATTATCGAGAATATCACCCGAACCGTGCGCCACCCAGCGCGCAGCAGGCTCCAGATGCGCCGTGCTGTCCACAATACGCAAATCGGTAAAACCCATAGTCTTCATGGCACGCGCCGCAGCGCCAATATTTTCAGCTCTTGCTGGTGCCACCAGCACAATCGACAGATGCATTTACGTTCTCTTTTTAATCAGTTAGCAGGTAAAAATGTGATTCAGTTCAACATATTACGCAGCACGAATTTACAATTTTGCAACACAAATCACCGAAATAGCGTTTCATAACAATTAAAAAAAGCTAAACTATTTTGTGGCTGAACAATCAGTTAGAATGTTAACAGAAGTCCATTATCCTTATGTTTTGTAATGATAATGACCATATGAATACTCTTTTCTGATTGGATTCGTACCGTTTATCAATCAATGTCCGCAACTAGTTGGTTTATTGAAAAATTGTGACAAAGGCTAGCATTCAGCTACGATGATTTCATCAAACTGTTAACGTGCTACAATTGAACTTGATATATGTCAACGAAGCGTAGTTTTATTGGGTGTCCGGTGTCACTTAGCCTGTTATGTTGCTGTTAAAATGGTTAGGATGACAGCCGTTTTTGACACTGTCGGGTCCAAAGGGAAAGTACCCACGACCAAGCTAATGATGTTGTTGACGTTGATGGAAAGTGCATCAAGAACGCAATTACGTACTTTAGTCACGTTAAGCCGATCATGTTAATTTGCGACATGCATCAGGCAGGTCAGGGACTTTTGTACTTCCTGTTTCGATTTAGTTGGCAATTTAGGTAGCAAACATGCAGACCCCGCACATTCTTATCGTTGAAGACGAGTTGGTAACACGCAACACGTTAAAGAGCATTTTCGAAGCAGAAGGCTACGATGTCTTTGAAGCGACCGATGGCGCAGAGATGCATCAGATCCTTTCTGAAAATGATATCAACCTGGTGATTATGGATATCAACCTGCCGGGCAAAAACGGGCTTCTTCTGGCGCGCGAACTGCGTGAACAGGCGAACGTCGCGTTGATGTTCCTGACGGGCCGTGACAACGAGGTTGATAAAATTCTTGGTCTGGAAATCGGCGCGGATGACTACATCACCAAGCCGTTCAACCCTCGCGAGTTAACCATTCGTGCACGCAACCTGCTGTCCCGCACCATGAATCTGGGTACGGTAAGTGAAGAGCGTCGTAGCGTCGACAGCTACAAATTCAACGGCTGGGAACTTGATATCAATAGCCGTTCGCTGATTGGCCCGAACGGTGAGCAGTACAAACTGCCGCGCAGTGAATTCCGCGCGATGCTGCACTTCTGCGAGAACCCGGGCAAGATCCAGTCCCGTGCAGAACTGCTGAAGAAAATGACCGGTCGTGAGTTGAAGCCACACGATCGTACCGTTGACGTAACCATCCGTCGTATTCGTAAGCACTTCGAATCTACGCCGGATACGCCGGAAATCATCGCCACGATCCATGGTGAAGGCTATCGTTTCTGCGGTGACCTCCAGGAGTAATTCTCCCGTCACGCAGTAAAAAACGGCGCATTTGCGCCGTTTTTTTTATCAATGCCACGGCATAATCGGTACCGCGCTTATCGCGTTTTTCGGTGAGCCGTCCACGACTTTGTCGGAATAAGCCAGATAAGCCAGGGTGTTACGCTTCGCGTCATAAAAACGGACCACCTGTAGCTTTTTGAACACCAGCGAGGTCCGTTTCTGGAATACGACGTCGCCCTGCGCTTTGCCGTTTTTGATTTTGTCACTCAATTCCACCGGGCCAACCTGCTGGCAGGAGATGGCCGCGTCAGACGTGTCTTCAGCCAGCCCCAGGCCGCCTTTAATCCCGCCGGTCTTTGCCCGGCTGACATAGCAGGTGACGTTTTTAACGTCCGGATCGTCAAAGGCTTCCACCACAATTTTGTGGTCCGGCCCAAACATTTTAAACACAGTATCCACGGAGCCAATTTGCTCCGCCTGTGCCACGCGCCCTGCCATCAGCGCCAGTGCTGCAAAGACTAAAACCTTGTATTTCATATTGTTACCATTCATAAAAATTACGCTGAGCGATTATTCAACAGGTTAGATAAAAATGTAGCAAGATCACAGGATTAGAATATATCCGCACATAAATCACTACAAAAAGCATTTATGCGCAAAAAAAACACTGAATGCTAAAACGTCAAAAAATGCTATTATCCGCTAACCTGTAAACAGGCACCTGCGGCAGTTTTAAGGATGAGGATAGTATATGGATCAGGCTGGAATTATTCGCGACCTGCTCACCTGGCTGGAAGGTCATCTCGACCAGCCTTTGTCACTGGATAATGTGGCGGCAAAAGCAGGCTATTCCAAGTGGCATCTGCAAAGGATGTTCAAGGATGTCACCGGTCATGCTATCGGTGCCTATATTCGCGCACGTCGTTTATCAAAGTCTGCTGTCGCGTTGCGCCTGACCGCGCGACCAATCCTGGATATTGCCCTGCAATATCGCTTCGATTCACAGCAAACCTTCACCCGCGCCTTTAAAAAACAGTTCTCGTTAACGCCAGCACTTTATCGCCGCTCGCCGGACTGGAGCTCCTTTGGTATGCGTCCGCCGCTGCGTCTGGGCGAGTTTGCGATGCCAAAATATGAAATCATCACCCTGCCGGAAACGCACCTGGTCGGCACCACGCAGAGCTACTCCTGTTCCCTGGAGCAGATCTCCGAGTTCCGCCATCAGATGCGCGTTCAGTTCTGGCGCGAATTTTTAAGCCATGCTCCGGCGCTCCCGCCGATTCTGTATGGCCTGAACGAAACGCATCCCAGCCAGGAAAAAGACGACGAGCAGGAGGTGTTCTATACCACGGCGCTGACGCCTGACATGGCGAACGGTTACATTCATGGCTCGAAGCCTGTCGTGCTGGAAGGCGGCGAGTATGTGATGTTCTCATACGAAGGTTTAGGAACGGGCGTTCAGGAGTTCATCCTGACCGTTTACGGGACCTGCATGCCGATGCTGAATCTGAATCGCCGTAAAGGTCAGGATATTGAGCGCTACTATCCGGCGCAAGATGCTAAACCGGAAGAAGGCCCTATCAATCTGCGTATGGAGTTTCTGATTCCGGTACGTCGTTAACGCTGCAATTCGTCCAGAGCAGGGGCATCAAGATGCGAAATGTCCCCTGCCATCTCAACTACCCACCCCGATGCCAGCCAGGCACTTTCCTGATAGTCGATACGGGAAATGGAACAGTTGCGCAGCCGCAAACGGCGTTCGGCGTAAGCCGGCAGTCCCAGAATGGTGCTCACCAGGCAACCCAGCGCGATACCGTGGCTCACCAGCAGCGGTCGGCTACCTGCCGGGAGTTTCAGGCACTCGGCCAGCGCGGCATGCATGCGCACGCTCAGCTCCTGCATGGATTCCCCTTCAGGGATGCGACCATCTTCAGTGCCGTTCACCAGCGTGCGGCGCCAGCCTTCTTCGGTTTCCGTCAGCGTATCGATAGGACGTTTTTCCAGCACGCCCATATCCAGCTCGCGCAGACGCGGTTCGAGGGTCACGTCGCAGCCACAGGCATCGGCGATGATGCGTGCCGTCTGCTGCGTGCGGCCTAAATCACTGGAGATGACGTGAGTGATACCCAGCGTTCTGGCGCGCTCCGCCACCTGCCACGCTTGCTGCACACCTTTGTCGGTGAGAGGACTGTCTGACTGGCCTTGAATACGTCGCTCGGCGTTCCACTGCGTTTCACCGTGGCGAACAAGGTATACCTGTAACATGCTTTTTTTCCGTTATACTGCGATGAATTTTTTAAATCGAGCTTAATTATGCACCATGTTGTCTCTGCTACCACCAATCCTGCCAAAATTCAGGCAATTCTAAGGGCATTTGAAGAGATCTTCGGCGAAGGATCCTGCCATATTGACGCCGTCGGCGTCGAGAGCGGTGTGCCGGAACAGCCGTTTGGCAGCGAGGAAACACGCGCTGGCGCACGAAATCGCGTGGCGAATGCAAAAGCCGCCGCGCCAGACGCTGACTTCTGGGTCGCGATTGAAGCAGGCATCGACGAAGGGGCGACCTTCAGCTGGGTTGTCATCGAAAGCCGTGAGCAGCGCGGCGAAGCGCGTTCTGCCACGCTGCCGCTGCCGGAAGTCATACTGGAGAAAGTCCGCGCGGGTGAGGCGCTGGGGCCGGTAATGTCGCACTACACCGGCATTGATGAAATTGGTCGTAAAGAGGGGGCGATTGGCGTCTTTACGGGTGGCAAGCTTACGCGTTCAGGCGTTTACCACCAGGCCGTTATTCTGGCGTTAAGTCCGTTCCATAACGCGATTTATCGTTAAGTTTACAGGCCGGATAAGGCGAAGCCGTCATCCGGCGCTTTTCAGCAATACCGCTTCCAGCCACTGACGCAGTTCAACCGGCGCCGACTTCAGGCTGTTTGAACCACGGGTGATGGTCGCAATACCCGCGCCCAGCTCGTTTTTCAGCTCGCGCTGGCTCATTTCGCCGCGCAGCAGTTCCTCAATAATGCGTACCCGCGTGCCCAGCGCTTCGCGTTCATCGGGCGTCAGCATCAGCTGTAGCAACGGTAAATGCAGATCTTTGTCGTAAGACTGGCGGAGCAACTCCACAAAACGAAGCCACTCCTGATGACGCTGTTCGGCCATGGCCGAGGAATACGGGGAATGCTGGGTCATGTTATGCTGCCTCTTGTACTCATTAGCGAGTACAGCATAACACAACCCGCGCCGATCAGTAACGTCTCTGCCACTCGGCATCGCTCATCAGGGTATCTTTCTGCCCCATGAAGTAGCGATAGTAGGCGTCATAAGCCAGCACATTCTTCACATAGCCGCGCGTTTCCGAGAACGGAATGCTCTCGACAAACGCCACGGCGTCGATGCGCCCTGCGCTGTTGCCAAGCCATGTCCGCACGCGGCCAGGCCCGGCGTTGTACGCCGCTGACGCGAAGATACGGTTATTACCGAACTGCTGATAGACGTACTGCAAGTAGCTGGTACCGATGTTGATGTTAGTCTCCGGATCCAGCAGCTGGGACGGGCTGCTGTAGCCTGGAATATTAAACATCTTCACCGTGTGCGTCGCGGTACCCGGCATAATCTGCATCAGGCCGCTGGCACCCACCGGAGAACGCACTTTCGGGTTCCAGGCGCTCTCCTGACGGGCAATGGCCATCGCGTAGCTTTGCGGAATATCTTTGCCGCTGGTGTAGCGATCGAACAGATCCTTATAAGCCAGCGGGAAACGCTCTTCGAGATGATCCCACAGTTTGCCGGCGATCGTCGCCTGCACGCTCAGATCCCACCAGCGATTATCAAATGCATAGCGGGCAAGCTGCGCTTTCTCATCGGTGGTACGGCTGGTGACCAGATTCGCCCACTCGCTGCGCGCGGTATTATCCAGATTCCAGTACATCAGCTCGCGCACGCGCGCCATCTCCGGCCCCTGCGTCAGCGCCGGGTTCGCGTTGGCGGGCGCTTTGTCGATCTTAAGCGTGTACTCCTCGCCCAGCCGCTGCGCCGCCGCCATCGGGTAGAATCCGCGCTGTTGCATCAGGGAGTGGAGGATCTCTTTGGCTTCATCTTCACGACCACGTTCCAGCAGCATGTCCGCCTGCCAGTAACGCCATTCATCTTTCTCTTTGGCATCCATCGGCAGACGCGCCAGCCAGGTATTGAGGCCACGACGATCGCCCGTTCCCAGCGCCATGCGCACGCGACGCTCCACCAGCGAGACAGAGTTTGAACGCATCACCGCATCATCACGCCAGCGCGCCTGTTCGTCGGTGACATCTGTCCCCATCAGTCGCCATGCCACGATATCGCGCAGCTCCTGAGTTTGATCGTCATTAAGCTGCTGGGCCTGCACCAGCTGCGGGATCATCAGCCGGGCGTTTTCCACATCATCACGCGCCACGCTGGCAAAGGCCACCGCCGCCATCTGGCGGGTAAAATCGGTCGCGCCGGTAGTACGCGCAAACGTCAGCACGGTATTGGGATCGTTTGCAAGACTGATAACGGCAGACGCAATGGTCTGATAATCTGCGGGCATCTGGCCCGCCAGCACGGTGACCAGCCGGGTGTTTCCGGCCTTCATCGCCAGGCGAATACGTTCCAGGTAAGAGAGCGGATCCTGCTTGCCCGAGGCGCGCCAGGCGCTGAACAGCGGGTCACAGGCGTTTGGCTGGCTTTTGCCCGTCAACCACAGCTCTTTCGCGCCGGTCCAGGCTTCCTCCTGCTGACCGGTCGCCCATTTCGCATAATAGTAATTACACTGCGCTTCCGTCGCGCCCGGTTTATCCGGGCTGAAAGCCAGCAGGCCGCGCCAGTCTTCGCGACGGGCCAGCTCGTTCACAAACCGGGACTTCAGGGTGCGCGCAGGCGGCAGGGTCGGGTTCGCCTGAATGAAGTTATTCACGGTGACGGTCGGTTGATTCATGAGATCGTCCGTGATCTGACGATACTCAAGATACGGATACAGCGGATAATCCTTCAGCGTCGGCATCAGCGCCTGCACGGTATCCATCTGCTTGTTGTCCCATGCCTGTTTAATCTGGGCATAGCGGTTTCGTTGTTCATCCAGTGAATCGGCATGCACCGCCTGGCTTACCGCCATTACGCATACGCTGGCAGCCAGCAGACGCCAGACCACCCGTTTGGCTTTTTCCACAAGCTCTTCCTCATTGTTTTTCGTCAGTTGCAGCGTCTTGCCACGTCAAAGTTACATCAACTTATGCTAACCAGGCATCCCACAACGCGCCACGTCATGGACACTTTTTTACCTTTCTTGCGCGTTTTAACACTCCCGACGTTCCTGGCTGGGATTAGGGCGTGAAAAAGGCTACACTTCGAGGCTGAAATTCATTCTCATCACGATAAAAGAGGCGAAGTCCAACGTGGCTCAATTCGTTTATACCATGCATCGTGTCGGCAAAGTTGTCCCGCCGAAACGTCATATTCTTAAAAATATCTCGCTGAGCTTCTTCCCGGGCGCAAAAATCGGTGTTCTGGGTCTCAACGGTGCCGGTAAGTCCACCCTGCTGCGCATCATGGCCGGCATCGATACAGACATCGAAGGTGAAGCCCGTCCGCAGCCTGGCATTAAGATCGGCTACCTGCCGCAGGAACCTCAGCTGAACCCGGAACACACCGTGCGTGAATCCGTTGAAGAAGCGGTATCCGAGGTGGTTAACGCCCTGAAAGGTCTGGATGACGTGTATGCCAAATACGCCGAGCCGGATGCGGACTTCGACAAACTGGCCGCTCAGCAGGGCAAATATGAAGAGATTATCCAGGCGCACGACGGTCACAACCTGAACGTGCAGCTGGAGCGCGCGGCCGATGCCCTGCGTCTGCCAGACTGGGATGCGAAAATCGCTAACCTGTCCGGTGGTGAACGCCGCCGCGTGGCGCTGTGCCGCCTGCTGCTGGAAAAACCAGACATGCTGCTGCTCGACGAACCAACCAACCACCTGGATGCGGAATCCGTGGCGTGGCTGGAGCGCTTCCTGCACGACTTCGAAGGCACCGTGGTGGCGATTACCCACGACCGTTACTTCCTCGACAACGTTGCAGGCTGGATCCTGGAGCTGGACCGCGGCGAAGGTATTCCGTGGGAAGGCAATTACTCCTCCTGGCTGGAGCAGAAAGATCAGCGTCTGGCGCAGGAAGCATCTCAGGAAGCGGCGCGTCGTAAGTCTATCGAGAAAGAGCTGGAGTGGGTGCGTCAGGGCGCGAAAGGCCGTCAGTCCAAGGGCAAAGCCCGTCTGGCACGCTTCGAAGAGCTGAATAACACTGAATACCAGAAACGTAACGAAACCAACGAACTGTTTATTCCACCTGGCGCACGTCTGGGGGATAAAGTGGTTGAAGTGACCAACCTGCGTAAGTCCTACGGCGACCGTCTGCTGATCGACGACCTGACCTTCTCCGTGCCGAAAGGCGCTATCGTTGGCATCATCGGTCCGAACGGCGCAGGTAAATCGACCCTGTTCCGCATGATGTCCGGTCAGGAACAGCCTGACAGCGGCTCTATCACCCTGGGTGAAACCGTGAAGCTGGCTTCCGTGGACCAGTTCCGCGACGCAATGGATAACAGCAAAACCGTGTGGGAAGAGGTTTCCGGCGGTCTGGATATCATGCGTATCGGCAACACCGAGATGCCAAGCCGCGCTTACGTTGGCCGCTTTAACTTTAAGGGCACTGACCAGGGCAAACGCGTGGGCGAGCTGTCCGGCGGTGAGCGCGGTCGTCTGCACCTGGCGAAGCTGCTCCAGGTTGGCGGCAACGTTCTGCTGCTTGATGAACCTACCAACGACCTGGACATCGAAACCCTGCGCGCGCTGGAAAACGCCCTGCTGGAGTTCCCGGGCTGCGCGATGGTTATCTCGCACGACCGCTGGTTCCTGGACCGCATCGCAACCCACATCCTGGACTACCAGGACGAAGGTAAGGTGGAGTTCTTCGAAGGTAACTTCACCGAATACGAAGAGTACAAGAAACGCACGCTGGGCGCAGACGCGCTGGAGCCGAAGCGTATTAAGTACAAGCGTATTGCGAAATAAAAGCAAAACGGCAACTTCGGTTGCCGTTTTTTATGTTTGTAACCTCTCCCCGTGGGAGAGGGCCAGGGTGAGGGCATCAGGCCGCACAGTGTGTAGGCCGGGTAAGGCGAAGCCTCCACCCGGCTTTTTTATTTGCCCACGTAATACCGCTTCACCTCATCAAACTGCATCGCAAAGTCGATATAGCTCATCAGCGCAGGCGAATTGAGCTTACGGCTCGGGTAGGCCAGCCAGAGATCGTTTCCCTCAACGCTCCACGCCGGCAGCACCTTCACCAGCGCGCCCTTTTCGATCTTATCTTCCAGCAGGAATGCGGGTAACAGCGTGATCCCCGCCCCGGCAATGGCGCATTCCCGGGCGTACACCAGGTTATCCGTCATGTGGGCGTTATCCGGCAGGTAGCGGTAATCCTCACTCTCGCTTCGCAGAAGCCACTCCGACCATGCCCGGTGCGTAATGCAGCGGTGCTCCACCAGCTGTCGGGGATGGATTAACGGCGCCCGACGCGCCAGGTAGTGGGGCGAGGCCAGCATGTAGCGCGGACAGTGCCCAATCATGCGGCCAATCAGGGAAGAATCCTGCGGTTTGCCGGTGCGCAGCGCCACGTCAAAGCCAGACTCGACCAGATCCACCACGTCGTCTGAGATCGACACATCCAGCGACACGTCCGGATAGCGAAGCTGGAACTCGGCATTCATATGCGCCAGCAGCGTCGCGCCAATTCCCGCCGGACAGGTGATCCGCAGCCGCCCGCTGGGGTTTTCGCGCAGCCGCTGAATGGCATACTCCGCGCGCTCGCTGGCCGCCAGCATCTCGCGACAGTGCACCAGATAGTGCTCGCCTGCAAACGTCAGGCTGATCCTGCGCGTGGTGCGATTCAACAGACGGATCCCCACCTGCTGCTCCAGCTGGCTAATCCGCTGGCTGACGCTGGATTTCGGCAGTTCCGCCTTCTGCGCCGCCGCGGTAAAGCTGCCCATCTCGGCCACCAGCGCAAACAGTGCCATATCCTGAAGCTGTTTAAACATGATTGTTCACCCTGTACGAACGCTGAGTTCTTGATTGTCCATCTTATCATGCAGCTGACCACTTAATAGACTAGCCTCAACAAAACGCATGCCATTGAGGAGCACACCATGTCAGTGAAAGCCATTGCCGTTAACCCGGAAAATCCGTCCACCTTCGTTGAAATCACTCCGCCGATGCCGCAGCCCGGTGAACACGATCTGCTGGTGGAGGTAAAAGCCGTCTCCGTAAACCCGGTGGACACCAAGGTACATGCAGGCATTGCCAAAAGCGGACTGAAGGAGCCGCGCATTCTCGGGTGGGATGCCAGCGGGATCGTAAAAGCCGTTGGGGCTGGCGTCACCGGATTCAAACCGGGTGACGAAGTGTGGTACGCGGGGGACATCACCCGTCCGGGCAGTAATACCACGCACCAGCTGATCGATGCGCGCATTGTCGGGCACAAGCCTGCAAGCCTTGACTGGGCCGCCTCGGCAGCACTGCCGCTGACGGCGCTCACCGCGTGGGAAGGCCTGTTTGAACGGCTGAAGATTCAGGATGCCGACGCAGATAAAACGCTGCTGATAATTGGCGGCGCGGGTGGAGTCGGATCGCTGGCGATCCCGTTTGCGAAGCACAACAGCAAGGTGAAGATCGTCGCAACCGCTTCACGAGAAGATTCCGCCCGGTGGTGTCGCGATCGCGGTGCAGACATTGTTGTAAATTACCGCGACCTGAAGGGTGAACTGGCGAAACAGGGGCTCACCTTTGTGGATTACATTTTTATCCTCAACGATACCGACGGGCACTGGGATGCGGTCAGCGATCTGATTGCCCCTCAGGGACACATTTGTTCCATCGTTGAAAACGCGCATCCGCTGAACCAGGACAAGCTGAAGTCCAAATCTGCCGCCCTGCACTGGGAATTTATGTACACCCGTAGCATGTACCAGACCACGGATATGGCGCGTCAAGGTGAGATTTTAGATGAGGTGGCGAAGCTAGTGGATAACGGCGTGGTGGAAAGCTCGCTCAGCGAAACGCTGCACGGGCTAAGCGTGGAAAGCATTACCGAAGCGCACCGCAGGGTCCTGGAGGGGCATATGCGTGGGAAGGTGGTGGTTGAGTATTGAGTGGACTGATTCCCTCACCCCGGCCCTCTCCCAAAGGGAGAGGGCGATTAAAGCCCCCTCTCCTGGTGGGAGAGGGGAAGTTATTAACCCTGCTCCCCCATCATCTCCTTCACCAGCTCGACGCAGCGCAGGAAGCGGGAGTCGTAGTCCGACTCTTCCACATGTACAAACTCAACGTTGTTCTCGTTAAGCATCTCTACCAGCATGGTCTGGAACTCCCGCCTGTCCACCGAGCTGCCCAGGCTGCGCATGCCGTCGGCCACCCACGGGGTATTGTTTTCCAGCAGGATCACCAGGTCAAAGCGGTATTCGTCAATCAGCGCCTGCACAAACGGGTGCTCGCGCCCTTCGTACTTTTTGCAGAACGCCTGCGTGGTGACGAAATCGGTATCAATAAAGGCGACTTTATTGGCGTATTTCACCGCAAAATCAATGTACTGGGCATGACCGAGCGCGATTTTATCGTAGTCGGAATACTGCAACGCCATCTCGTCGCCGCCAAGGTGTGAGAAGACGTAATCGCGGCCATACTCCCACGCACTGGTGGTATTGAAGATGTTAGCCAGCTTATTTACCAGCGTCGATTTCCCGCTCGACTCGCCGCCGAGGATCGCCACCGTACGCACGAAGAACGGCTTAACCTCGGTCGGGATGTAGTCCCAGTAACGGAACGGGTTCTCGCGGATCTGCGCCCCGCTGATGTTCATGAAGGTGCGTTTAGGATCGATCAGCACCGTCTCGATGCCCAGATGCTCTCGAAACTGCGGCGCGTCGGACTCTTCAGAGGTGTAGATCCAGTTAGGCGCAATGCCCTTCTCTTCCATAAACGCTTTGATGCCGTTGCTCCACACGTCCCAGCCGTGCGGATACGGCTCCATGCCCTCTTCGTTAAAGGCATGAATACGAATATTTTTCTGATATTTAAAGGTCTGAAGTAGCCAGCGCAGGCGGTCCGGCACGGTGGGCTGCTGCGACATGGCGCTGTCTTCAAACAGCTGGCGATCGCGGGTTTCATCATAACCCATGATGATATGCAGCTCGTCGACCTGGCTACAGGCGCGCTGGATCAGATAGATATGCCCGGTATGCAGCGGGTAGAACTTACCGAACACCACGCCAATGTTCTTTTGCATCCGCGGAAATTCAAGCCCCAGAAAACGGTGCAGCGCTTCCAGCTTCTGCGCGCTGGGGCTTTTGATTTTGGCGTTCAGCAGTTGGCTCAGGTAGCCCTTGGTCATGCCGCTGGCGTCCGCCACCTGCTGCAACGTGCAGCCCTTCTGGCGGATAGCGGTCTTGATGTAGTCAAATGATGACATAAATTACGGTGCCTCCTGCAAAATCGAATACGTAATTATAAGTCGTCAAAGACATTTAACGCATCTGCAAGTTTTTTAACGCCAAAAACCTGCATCCCTTCCGGAATTTTTTTCGGCACGTTGGCGGCCGGAACAATCGCGCGGCGGAAGCCATGTTTTGCCGCTTCGGAGATACGCTCCTGACCGCTCGGCACCGGGCGGATCTCGCCGGCCAACCCTACCTCACCAAATACCACCAGATCCTGCGGCAACGGTCTGTCGCGCAGGCTGGAGACCATTGCCAGCAGCAGCGCCAGGTCCGCGCTGGTTTCCGTAACCTTCACCCCACCAACCACGTTGACGAACACATCCTGATCCGCCATTTGCAGACCGCCGTGACGGTGCAGCACCGCCAGCAGGATCGCCAGGCGGTTCTGTTCCAGACCGACCGCCACGCGCCGCGGGTTGCCCATCATCGAGTGATCCACCAGCGCCTGAATTTCAACCAGCAGCGGACGCGTCCCCTCCCACAGCACCATCACCGAACTACCGGACGTGATCTCGTCGCCACGGCTCAGGAAGATGGCCGACGGGTTGCTGACTTCGCGAAGCCCCTGCTCGGTCATGGCAAACACGCCCAGCTCATTCACCGCGCCAAAGCGGTTTTTATGGCTGCGCAGGGTACGAAAACGGGAATCCGCATCGCCATCGAGCATCACCGAGCAGTCGATACAGTGTTCAAGCACTTTCGGTCCCGCCAGCGAGCCGTCTTTGGTCACATGACCAACCATCACAATCGCCACGCCGCGCGTTTTGGCAAAGCGCGTCAGGTAGGCCGCGGTTTCACGCACCTGCGCCACGCTTCCCGGTGACGACTGAATGTCAGCCATATGCATCACCTGAATGGAGTCAATCACCATCAGCTTCGGCTGCTCTTCTTCGGCGATCATGCAGATCTGCTCGATGCTGGTTTCCGAAAGCATATTCAGATTGCCGGTCGGCAGGCCGAGGCGGTGCGCGCGCATCGCCACCTGCTGAAGTGATTCTTCCCCCGTGACGTACAGGGTTTTCATCTGTTCGGCTAGCTTGCAGAGCGTTTGCAGCAGCAGGGTCGATTTACCCGCGCCCGGGTTACCGCCGATCAGAATGGCGCTGCCCGGCACTACGCCACCGCCGAGCACGCGGTCAAATTCTTTGAATCCGGTGGAAAAGCGCGGCAGTGCTTCCAGGCTGATATCCGAAAGTTTTTGTACCTTCGACACGCCTGCATTGCCCGCATAGCCGCTCAGCCGTTCATTGCGGGCCACGCTCGGCGAAGCCGCCACACCACGCACTTCGGTGATGGTGTTCCAGGCATGACAGGCGCTGCATTGCCCCTGCCAGCGCGGATAATCCGCACCACATTCATTACAGACAAATGCGCGTTTTGGAGCTTTCGCCACGGTTTACCTCGTTATTTCTGTGCGGTCTGCGCGCCGGGTGGCGCTGACGCTTACCCGGCCTACAAAAGCAGGCCGCTATTTTTGATTAATGCTGCCGGAGAGAATACAGAACACCCCCATCAGATCAGCATGACGGATAGTGACTTCCGTCTTTTCATTCACTTTCGGCTTGGCATGGTAGGCAATACCCAGCCCGGCAACTTTGATCATCGGCAGATCGTTCGCGCCATCGCCGATGGCGACGGTCTGCTCGACCGGAATGGCATATTTCTCCGCCAGACGCGTCAGCGTATTGGCTTTGTACTGCGCATCCACGATGTCGCCGATGACCTGTCCGGTGAGTTTGCCGTCCATGATCTCCAGCTCGTTTGCCACCACGGTGGTCAGACGCAGCTTGTCACGCAGGTAGTCGGCAAAGAAGGTGAACCCGCCGGAGGCAATCGCCACTTTCCAGCCGAGCGTCTCCAGCTTGAGCACCAGCTGCGTCAGCCCAGGCATCAGGGGCAGTTCATCGCGCACCTGACGCAAAATGTTAGCATCGGCCCCCTTCAGGGTCGCCACGCGCTGTCTCAGGCTGGCGGTAAAATCCAGCTCGCCGCGCATCGCGCGCTCGGTGACTTCCGCCACCAGCTCGCCGCTGCCCGCCAGTTTAGCAATCTCGTCAATACATTCGATCTGAATGGCGGTGGAGTCCATGTCCATTACCAGCAGGCCGGGCGTTTTCAGGTGCGGAATTTTGCCGAGGGGGGCAACGTCCAGCCCGGCGTCGTGCGCCAGACGCGTGGCGCGCTGCGTCAGGGAACCCGCCAGGCGAATGACCTGATAATCTTCCACGCACCAGGCCGCAACGATGACCATCGCTGCGCCCAGTTTGGTTTGATACTGGGTGAGGCGTTGCTTATCCAGGCCGCGTCCGTACAGCAGCCAGCCGCTACGGCCAGCGTGGTAATCGAGAGGCATCACCTCATCGCCACTTAAAGAGAGCGGCAATCCTGGCCATAAAGAGACATCCGTTGGCAGGTCGCACCAGGTAATGTTCGGCATTGAAGCTCCTGTAATTTCGTTCGCGCCGGAAGGTTCCAGAGGGAAAATAACGCATGAGGCTACCCTGTAACCATCACTTCTGGCAACATTAAGCCGTAAATTTTAAGCAGGTGGAATATGGCTCGCGCAAAACTGAAATTCCGGCTTCATCGCGCCGTGATTGTCCTGATCTGTCTCGCACTATTAGTGGCGCTGATGCAGGGGGCATCCTGGTTTAGCCAGAATCACCAACGACAGCGTAACCCGCAGTTTGAGGAGCTGGCCCGGACGCTGGCGCGCCAGGTGACGCTCAACGTTGCGCCGTCTATGCGCACCGAAACGCCGGATGACAAGCGGATAGCCCAGGTATTGTGCCAGCTTACGGAAAACAGCCGCATTCTGGATGCGGGTGTGTACGATGAACAGGGCGACCTGATTGCCCGCGCGGGTGAGCATGTCGACGTGCGCGACAGGCTGGCGCTGGACGGCAAAAAAGCCGGTGGTTATTTCAACCAACAAATCGTCGAACCCATTCAGGGCAAGAATGGTCCGCTCGGCTATTTACGTCTGACACTCGACACCCACACCCTGCCAACCGAAGCCAAACAGGTGGATAACACCACCAATATTTTGCGCCTGATGCTGCTGCTCTCGCTGGCGATTGGCGTGGTACTGGCGCGCACGCTGCTCCAGGGCAAACGCACCCGCTGGCAGCAGTCGCCGTTCCTGTTAACCGCCAGCAAGTCGGTTCCCGAAGAGGAAGAGAGCGAGAAGAAAGAATAGTGATAAAGTAGGCGGATGATTCGGAAAAGGAACTCTGCCATGTCGACGTTACGCCTGCTAATCTCTGACTCTTACGATCCCTGGTTTAACCTGGCGGTGGAAGAGTGCATCTTCCGCCAGATGCCTGCCACCCAGCGCGTCCTGTTTCTCTGGCGCAACGCCGATACGGTCGTTATTGGTCGCGCGCAAAATCCGTGGAAAGAGTGTAACACCCGCCGTATGGAAGAGGACAACGTCCGCCTGGCGCGACGCAGCAGCGGCGGCGGTGCGGTGTTTCACGATCTGGGCAACACCTGCTTTACCTTTATGGCGGGCAAGCCGGAATACGACAAAACCATCTCGACCTCCATTGTGCTTAACGCGCTCAATTCACTCGGCGTGACGGCTGAAGCCTCGGGACGTAACGATCTGGTCGTGAAAACGCCTGAAGGCGACCGGAAAGTGTCAGGCTCAGCCTACCGCGAAACGATGGATCGCGGATTCCACCACGGCACATTATTGCTGAATGCCGATCTGAGCCGTCTGGCAAACTATCTGAACCCGGACAAGAAAAAGCTCCAGGCTAAGGGAATTACCTCCGTGCGCGGTCGCGTGGCGAATCTGGTGGAGCTCCTGCCGGGGATTACCCATGAGCGCATTTGCGATGCGATCCGCGAGGCCTTTTTCAGGCATTACGGTGAACGCGTAGAAGCCGAGGTGATTTCTCCGGATAAAACCCCGGATCTGCCAAACTTCGCGGAAACCTTCGCCCGCCAGAGCAGCTGGGAGTGGAATTTCGGTCAGGCACCGGCGTTTTCACACCTGCTGGATGAGCGATTTACCTGGGGCGGCGTTGAGCTGCACTTTGACGTCGAGAAAGGCCATATCTCTCGTACCCAGGTATTTACGGATAGTCTTAATCCGGCACCGTTAGAAGCGCTGGCTGCACGTTTGCAGGGCTGTCTCTATCGGGCAGATATGCTGCAACAGGAGTGTGACGCGTTACGTGTTGATTTTCCGGAACAGGAACAAGAGTTGCGGGAGTTATCGGCGTGGATTGCGCAGGCAGTACGCTAATAAAAAAGCCCGCTGGCGCTCTGCTTAGCGGGCCTGGAAAACCGCAGGCCGGGTCAGGCGAAGCCGCCACCCGGCACAACAGGTATTACTCTTTATCGCCCAGCAGAACGGATTCCAGCGCGATTTTGATCATGTCGTTGAAGGTGGTCTGACGCTCGGCAGCGGTAGTCTGCTCGTGGGTACGGATGTGGTCAGACACGGTGCAGATGGTCAGCGCTTTCGCACCGAATTCAGCCGCCACGCCATAAATACCGGCCGCTTCCATTTCCACGCCCAGAATGCCGTATTTTTCCATCACGTCGAACATGTCGCCTTCTGGCGAGTAGAACAGATCGGCAGAGAACAGGTTGCCCACGCGCGCGTCAACGCCCAGCGCTTTTGCCGCGTCAACCGCGTTACGCACCATGTCAAAGTCAGCGATGGCCGCAAAGTCATGATCTTTAAAACGGATGCGGTTAACTTTAGAGTCGGTGCACGCGCCCATGCCGATTACTACGTCACGCAGCTTAACGTCCATACGCACCGCGCCGCAGGAGCCCACGCGGATGATTTTCTTCACGCCGAAGTCGGTGATCAGCTCTTTGGTGTAGATGGAGCAGGATGGGATACCCATGCCGTGACCCATCACGGAGATTTTGCGGCCTTTATAGGTGCCAGTGAAGCCCAGCATGCCGCGCACGTTGTTCACTTCACGCACGTCTTCGAGGAAGGTTTCTGCAATGTGCTTCGCGCGCAGCGGGTCGCCCGGCATCAATACGACGTCAGCGAAATCACCCATTTCTGCATTAATGTGAGGAGTTGCCATCTTCAGTTCCTTTTACATTGTTGTTTTTGCCGGGTGGCGGCTACGCCTTACCCGGCCTACATTCTGTTTCTCCCTCTCCCGGTGGGAGAGGGCCGGGGTGAGGGCATCAGGCCGCACCCAATCCGTTTAGAACATAGCCTTGCCATATTCCATGTCAGACGTACCAAAGTATTTCGCAATCGTCTGGCCGATGTCCGCGAAGGTCTCACGGTGACCCAGCGAGCCCGGTTTGACTTTCGGGCCGTACACCAGCACCGGAATGTGCTCACGGGTGTGGTCGGTACCGGTCCAGGTCGGGTCACAGCCATGGTCAGCGGTCAGGATCAGAATGTCATCTTCCCCCACCAGCTCCATCAGCTCTGGCAGACGGCGGTCAAACAGCTCCAGACCCGCAGCATACCCGGCGACGTCGCGACGGTGGCCCCAGGAGGAGTCGAAGTCCACGAAGTTGGTGAAGACAATGGTCTTATCGCCCGCTTCTTTCATCTCTTTGATGGTGGCGTCGAACAGCGCATCCAGACCGGTCGCTTTGACCTTTTTGGTAATGCCGCAGTTGGCGTAAATGTCCGCGATTTTACCCACGGAAACCACGTGGCCGTCTTTCTCGTCGACGAGTTTTTGCAGCACGGTCGGCGCCGGTGGCTCCACGGCCAGATCGTGACGGTTGCCGGTACGCTGGAAGTTACCCGCTTTGTCGCCGATAAACGGACGCGCGATAACGCGGCCAATGTTGTAGCCGCCTTCGGTCAGCTCTTCACGGGCGATCTCGCACAGCTCGTACAGTTTATCCAGGCCAAACGTCTCTTCATGGCAGGCGATCTGGAACACGGAGTCAGCAGAGGTATAGAAAATCGGTTTACCGGTTTTCATGTGCTCTTCGCCAAGCTGATCCAGAATCACGGTACCGGAAGAGTGGCAGTTGCCGAGGTAGCCCGGCAGGTTGGCGCGCTTCACCAGCTTATCGAGCAGCTCCTGCGGGAAGCTGTTCTCGTGATCGGAGAAGTAGCCCCAGTCAAACAGCACCGGCACGCCGGCAATTTCCCAGTGACCGGACGGAGTATCTTTCCCGGAAGAGAGCTCGTGCGCCCACGCGTAGGCGCCCACGACTTCCGCGTTACCGTCCATACCGGCTGCGATCTTACCGGTAGAGCCTTCATGCGCTTTTACCAGCCCCAGACGGGTCAGGTTTGGCAGGTTCAGAGGGCCTTTACGACCGTTGTCCGCTTCGCCTTTTGCACAGGCTTCCGCGATGTGACCCAGGGTATCGGAACCCACGTCACCAAATCGTTCTGCATCTTCGGTTGCGCCGATGCCGAATGAGTCCAGCACCATAATAAATGCACGTTTCATAATTGTTCTCCGTACTTAGTGCTTCATAAAAATGCGATCAGATCAGTATACCGCTATTCAGTGATACGACGATAGACCGTCGGTGTGGTTTCCGGTGCTTTATCGTCAAGAGATATTGCCGCCTTCACCGCTTTCGCCGCGTCCTGCCAGCTGGCTTCGTCTTTCGCGTGGATCACCGCCAGCGGACGTTGGCCGTCAACGCTGTCGCCCAGACGGGCCATATCGGTAAAGCCGACGCTGTAATCAATGGTGTCCGATGCCTGACGACGACCGCCGCCCATAGACACAACAGCCATGCCGAGCGCGCGGGTATCCATAGCCGAGACAAAGCCTTCGCTGTCCGCATAGACCGCTTTGCTGAGCATCGCGGTGGGCAGGTATTTCGCGTAGTTTTCCACGAAGTCGGTCGGGCCTTTCTGCGCCGCCACCATCCGACCAAAGATCTCCGCCGCTTTGCCGTTGTCCAGCACCGCCTGAAGCTTCGCGCGGGCTTCCGCGTCGTCTTTGGCCAGCTTGCCGGAGATTAACATCTCAACGCACAGCGCCATGGTGACATCGAACAAGCGCGGGTTACGGTATTCGCCTGTGAGGAACTGCACGGCCTCACGGACTTCAACCGCGTTACCGGCGCTGGAGGCCAGCACCTGGTTCATGTCCGTCAGCAGTGCAGTGGTGCGCACGCCCGCGCCGTTGGAGACGCCAACGATCGCTTCGGCCAGCGCCTCAGAGAGTTCATAGGTTGGCATAAACGCGCCGCTGCCCACTTTCACATCCATCACCAGCGCATCCAGACCTTCCGCCAGTTTTTTGGCAAGGATAGAGGCAGTGATCAGCGGGATGGAGTCTACGGTCGCGGTAATGTCACGCGTCGCGTAGAAACGCTTGTCAGCCGGAGCAAGAGAGCTGGTCTGGCCGATAATCGCCACGCCAACGTCTTTAATAATGTCGCGGAAGCGGTTGTCATCCGGGAAGATATCGAAGCCCGGAATGGCTTCCAGTTTGTCGAGCGTACCGCCGGTATGACCCAGGCCGCGCCCGGAAATCATCGGGATGTAACCGCCACAGGCTGCCACCATCGGGCCAAGCATCAGGGAGGTCACGTCGCCCACGCCGCCGGTGGAGTGTTTGTCCACAATCGGGCCGTTGAGGTTGAGGCTTTTCCAGTCCAGAACGGTTCCTGAATCTCGCATCGCCATGGTCAGCGACACGCGCTCAGGCATCGACATATCGTGGAAGAAAATGGTCATCGCCAGAGCCGCAATCTGCCCTTCAGAGATGGTGTTATCACGAATGCCGTTGATAAAAAAGCGGATTTCTTCGTCGCTTAATGCATGACCATCACGTTTTTTACGAATAATTTCTTGTGCGAGAAACACGGTAACCTCCATGCGGAATCGGGTGAATGGCGGCGGATATGTTGACCCGCCCTACGATCCTGTAGGCCGGGTTAGCGTAGCGCCACCCGGCAATTCAACTTAGTAGCTGCTTGCGCTCTTACCGTCACCGTGACCCAGCGCTTTCAGCAGGCTGGCCAGCAGGCTGGACGCGCCGAAGCGGTAGTGGCGGGAATCAGCCCAGTCGGCGCCGAACAGCTCGTCGGCAATCGCCAGGAACTGCTGCGCGTCTTCCGCGGTACGCACGCCGCCCGCCGGTTTGAAGCCAACGGTTTTGGACACGCCCATATCACGGATGACTTCCATCATGATGCGTGCGCTTTCCGGAGTAGCGTTGACCGGCACTTTACCGGTAGAAGTTTTAATGAAGTCCGCGCCCGCTTTGATGGAGATTTCAGACGCCTTACGAATCAGCGCCTCTTCTTTCAGCTCGCCGGTTTCGATGATCACTTTAAGCAGCACGTTTGCCGCCGCACACGCGTCTTTACAGGCTTTCACCAGGTCAAAACCGACCTGCTCGTTGCCGGCGATCAGCGCGCGGTACGGGAATACCACGTCAACTTCGTCTGCGCCGTACGCAATCGCCGCGCGGGTTTCTGCCAGCGCGATCTCGATATCGTCATTGCCGTGCGGGAAGTTAGTTACGGTGGCAATGCGCACATCCGGCGTGCCCTGCTCTTTCAGCGTTTTGCGGGCAATCGGGATAAAGCGCGGATAGATACAGACGGCGGCGGTGTTACCCACTGGCGTTTTCGCCTGATGGCACAGGGCGATGACTTTTTCATTGGTGTCGTCATCGTTCAGGGTGGTCAGGTCCATCAGTTTCAACGCGCGCAGGCTGCTTGCAGTTAAATCGGTCATAACATTCTCCAACGGCAGTGCCGTATAAATTTTACCTTGCGGGTCTGTGAGTATTCTAACATTCACCCGCATCCACACTTCGACATTCATCACAGTTAATGAAAACTGTGTGCAAATTTGCATTACTGTAATGAGATCTTCTTCAAATTTTAGTGCGTTAATTGCTGACTAAATCGGCGATATCCCCGTTCTGATCAAAAGCGCCACCAGGCTGGCTTCCTACAATTCGTTCACCATCCGCAGAACAACCAAGGAAGTGAACATGCCCGACGCCCTGCAACAACGTTGCCAGCACATTGTGACCAGCCCGGTGTTAACCCCGGAACAAAAACGTCATTTTCTGGCGCTGGAAGCGGAGAACAATCTGCCCTATCCCGCCCTGCCAGAGGCGGCCCGCGCCGCGCTGGACGAGGGGTTCATCTGCGACATGTTCGAAGGCCATGCGCCTTACAAACCGCGCTACGTGCTGCCGGACTACGCTAAATTTCTGGCTAACGGCTCAGAATGGCTGGAGCTGGAAGGGGCGAAAGATCTGGATGATGCCCTCTCGCTGCTCACTATCCTTTATCACCACGTTCCGTCCGTCACATCGATGCCGGTCTATCTGGGCCAGCTCGATGAGATACTCAGCCCCTATGTTAAAATTCTAACACAGGATGAAATCGATAGCCGAATAAAACGTTTCTGGCGTTACCTGGACAGAACCCTGCCCGATGCGTTTATGCATGCCAATATCGGCCCGGCGGATACGCCTGTCACCCGAGCCATCCTTCGCGCGGATGCCGAACTGAAGCAGGTTGCGCCGAACCTGACCTTTATCTACGACCCGGATGTAACCCCCGGCGATCTGCTGCTGAGCGTGGCGGAAAACATTTGTGAATGTAGTAAACCGCATATTTCTAATGGCCCGGTGAATGATAAAATTTTCACAAAAGGTCGCTATGGCGTGGTGAGCTGTTACAACTCCCTGCCGCTGGCGGGCGGCGGCAGCACGCTGGTGCGCCTTAACCTGAAGGCGATTGCGGAACACAGCCGCTCACCGGAAGACTTTTTCACCCGTACCCTTCCCCACTACTGCCAGCAACAAATCGCGATCATCAATGCGCGCTGCGATTTTTTATATGAACAATCCGGCTTCTTTGAGAATAGCTTCCTGGTGAAAGAGGGGCTGATTGATGCCGATCGTTTTGTGCCGATGTTTGGCATGTACGGTCTGGCTGAAGCGGTAAATGTGCTGTGCGAGAAAGCAGGTATTACGGGACGTTACGGTAAGAACGAAGAGGCCAATGCGCTGGGCTACCGCATCAGTGAACAGCTTGCGGCGTTTGTTGAAAACACGCCGGTGAAACACGGCTGGCAGCACCGCGCGATGCTACATGCCCAGTCGGGGATCAGTTCCGATTCTGGCACCACGCCGGGCGCGCGTCTGCCGTACGGCGACGAACCGGACCCTGTCAGCCACCTGCTGGCCGTGGCGCCGCATCATAAACACTATCATTCGGGGATCAGCGATATTCTCACCCTGGAGGAAACGGTTAAACGCAATCCTCAGGCTGTGGTCCAGCTGTGCCTGGGGGCGTTCAACGCCGGTATGCGTGAGTTCACCGCGAATGTAGCCGGAAACGACCTCGTGCGCGTCACCGGGTATATGGTGCGGCTCTCCGATCTGGATAAATACCGGGAGGCCGGCTCGCGCACCAACACCACCTGGCTCGGCGAGGAGGCCGCGCGCAATACCCGTATTCTGGAACGGCAGCCACGCGTGATAAGCCATGAACAACAGATGCGCTTTAGTTAGTCAGGTCATACCCTTCTCCTGCGTGGACGGGCCGGGCAGCCGCCTGGCGCTGTTCCTCCAGGGCTGTAACCTGCGCTGCAAAACCTGCCATAACCCGTGGACGATAGGGCGCTGCAACGACTGCGGCGACTGTGTGCCCCACTGTCCTCATGATGCGCTGGCAATTCAGGCCGGGCGCGTCTGGTGGCAGGAGAGTCACTGTCAGCTGTGCGACACCTGTCTGCACCTGTGTCAGCAGCAGGCGACGCCGATGGCGCAGCGCTATAGCGTCGAGGAGATCCTCTCCCGGGTTCGCACGTCCGCGCCGTTTATTGAGGGCGTGACCGTCAGCGGGGGTGAGGCCACCACGCAGCTGCCGTTTTTGGTTGCGCTGTTCACCGCGATCAAAGCCGATCCGTCCCTGCGCCATCTGACGTGCCTGGTGGACAGCAACGGCCTGTTAAGCGAAACCGGCTGGCAAAAGCTGTTACCGGTGTTTGACGGCGCGATGGTGGATCTGAAAGCCTGGGGCAATGAACATCACCGTTTTCTGACCGGGCGCGAAAACACGCAGATCAAGCAGAGCATCCGCTGGCTGGCCGATCGTCATCGCCTGACGGAGCTGCGCCTGCTGGTGATCCCCGCTCGGTGTGATTATCTGCACCATCTGCCATCGCTGACCGCTTTTATCCACGCGTTGGGGAACGTTCCTGTGCGGATCAACGCGTTTCATGCTCATGGGGTTTACGGGGAGGCGGCGCGATGGCGGAGCGCCACGCCGGAGGACATCGAGCCGCTGGCGCAGGCCCTGGAACGGCAGCAGATCACGGTGATCCGCCCGGCCCTTTATTTATAGCGTGATGCCGAAGACCGCGCGGGTGTTTTCCAGCAGCGCGCTGGCAATCACATCTTCAGGCTCCTGACGCAGCTCACACAGCACATCAAAAACGCGCGCCGCCTGCTCCGGGCGGTTGGGCTGGCCCTGAAAACCATTCAGCGGCATGTCAGGCGCATCCGTTTCCAGCAGGAGCGAGGTCAGCGGGAGCTGCGCCATCACATCACGGGTTTTGCTGGCACGCGGATAGGTGATGGTGCCACCGACGCCAATCTTATAGCCCAGCTCAATAAAACGCTGCGCCTGCTGAAGGCTTCCAGCGAAACCATGGACCACGCCCCTGCGCGGCACGTCGATACGCTTCAGGTGCATCGCCAGTTTGTCATGGGTACGTCTGGAGTGGAGGATCACCGGCAGATCGTGGCGCTTTGCCAGCCGGAGCTGCGCATCCAGGATCGTCTGCTGGCGCTCAAACTGCGGATCTTCACGATAGAGATCGAGGCCGATCTCACCGATGGCAACCAGCTTCGTATCCGCATTTTGCAGCGTGGCATCCAGCCTGTCGAGATGGTCATCAAGATGGTGCTCAATAACGATCGGATGCAGACCCAGCGCGGCATACAGCGCATCGTGCTCCCGGGCAAGCGCCAGAACTTTGTCGAATCTCGCCGCTTCAATAGCGGGCACAATAATGGCTCTCACACCGGCCTCAGCCGCGCGCGCAATACTTGATGTTTCCTCCCCGCTAAACGGCGGGAAATCAAAGTGGCAATGGGTATCGATAAAGCAGTGCGTCACGCCAGATCCTCGTTATCGAGTAAGCCATCGTTGGCCTGCGGCGCGTCCACCAGCGGCATCGCCACCGCGTCATTGGCCACAACGGCAGGCGGCAAAATGATGCTTTTATGCCGATGAAGAGGCGGTTGCTCCGCCAGCATTTTCCCGACGGTCGCCAGGAAGTAACGCCCGCACAGCCGCCCCGTTTTGTAATCCATACGCAACGCAGGCAGCCGACTGCCCAGCGCCATGCTCAACAGCGGTTTAGGCGGATAAATTTCAAAGATGCGCAGCTTGCCCGGTGGTTTTTCAATAAAACGCTGCATCGCGCCGTAGGTGGTTTCATGCTGCTTCGCGATATTCACCAGCGGTTGCAGGCTGCTGTCGCCCAGCCAGCGTTCCATCCGCTTAAACCACTGTGGGGTGTAATACATCTGCGAAGGCACCGTGCGGATCACCACAATGGTTTTTGCCCCGCGCCGCGCCGCCTCCTGTACCGGCACCGCGTCGCTGATACCGCCGTCAAGATAGCTTATCCCCTCCAGCAGGGCGCCGGTGCGGTAGAATCCCGGGATCGCGCTGGATGCGCGGATGATATCCAGCCAGTTCTCTTTCTGCGGCGAAAAGTAACCCGGCGAATAGTCATCGCCACGGCTGGCGCACATCCAGAACTCTTTGCCGGTATCGAACAGTCGTGACGCGGTATCCATGGCCAGCGGCATCTGGCTGGAGGTGGCATCCAGTAACCAGTCGAGATCGATCAGGTTCCCGCCGCGTACGAAGCGTACCGGATTGAAGAATTCTTTGGAGGTGGTGTAGCGCATAATCACTTTGCGCGCATAGCCGGGCTGGTTGCAGACATAGGCGGAGAGGTTCTGCGCCCCGGCAGAGGTGCCGAAATAGAGATCGAACGGGTTGAATTGCGCGCGCATAAATTCGTCGAGCACGCCAGCAGTGAAAATACCGCGCTGCCCTCCCCCTTCACAGACCAGCGCAAGCTGGCCTGCATGAAACGGTTTTAACGTCAGCGGCGCAATATTGCCGAGCGTAACGGGAATTCGTTGCCCCACCTCTGCCTTCCTGTTTTCATTATTTTGATGAGACACAGTAACGCACTTCCCCGGTGGTTCTCAAACGAGAAAAAGCCAGTCACGAGGACTGGCTTGAGTTTGTTTAGTAAATATTGCGTTTGCTACGGGCGACGTCGACCCGTAAACAGGCTGACCAGGAACAGAATAATACCGACGACGAAGACAATTTTCGCTGCCCATGCCGCGGTACCCGCCAGTCCACCAAAGCCCAATGCGGCGGCAATTAACGCGATAACCAGAAATATAATGCCCCAACGAAACATAAGCCTCTCCTTTACCATAGTTAATGTCGGCCGCTAAACGTGAGCGCTCAGGTCACTCACCGGCTTTTCCAGAATCGTTTTTATTTCGCCCGCGGTTTTCAGCCTGACGGGCGAATGGTACTGCTTTACTTCGTTTTCAGATCGTTTTTGACGCTTTTCACACCATCAATAGCTTTCGCAATTGACTCGGCACGATCGCTTTGTGCCTGATTCTCAACCGTACCGGACAGCTGGACCACACCATCGGTGGTTTCAACTTTCACCATACGGGATGGCACGATGTCGTCAGCTAACAGTTTAGCTTTGATTTCGCTGGTAGTTGCTGCATCTCCGGCATAGCCCTTCACCGACGATTCTTTGCTGTCACGTACGTGCAGTTTGTCGCTGACGGAGCTTACGCCCTCAACGCCTTTCGCCACTTTAACGGCTTCTTCAGCCTGGGTCTGGCTTTCAACGAAACCGCTCAGGGTGACAACCTTGTTGTCGGTTTTAACAGAAATATCGGTGCTCTTGATGGATTCGTGATCCACCAGTGCGGCTTTCACTTTTGCTGTGATTGAGCTGTCATCCATGAAATTACCGACTTTATTCATAGAGCTATCGATTTTTTCCCCTGCGGTATTGGCGGAATTTTGCGCTTTATCCATGGTGCTGGTTTCCGCCAGAGCAGAACCGCTTACCAAGACACTACCCAATGTTACAGCCAGCAGAGTTTTAGAAATCTTCAGTCTTGTCATATTCATCGATTTATTCCTGTGTTTTGCCCATTATTTGGGCGACATACTTCCCTAATCTTGGTTTTATATATTGCGAATTAACACCGGGGCAAAATGGAGAACCAATGGACATGCATTGAACAGTTAATTCATCCACGCCCGGTGCTAAACACTGAGTTAAATATAGATCACAATCAGAGGGGTGCATTCAGAATTGGGGAAAAAACGAACGAATAGCGAAAAATTGCGGTGAATTAAGAACATTCCGCAAGGGTTTAATAACACAGGAATTAAAGAAGAGCACGGCGGCTGCCGTGCTCTGAAAGGAAATTAATGCTCGCGCGTTTTGCGGAACTGAACATCAGGATAACGTTCCTGCGTCAGGTTCAGGTTTACCATGGTTGGGGCGATATAGGTCAGGTTATCGCCACCGTCCAGCGCCAGCTGAACTTCGTTCTTACGTTTAAATTCTTCGAATTTCTTCACGTCAGAACACTCAACCCAGCGCGCCGTCGCCACGTTCACCGATTCGTAAATCGCTTCCACGTTGTACTCGCTCTTAAGACGGGCAACCACCACGTCGAACTGGAGCACACCCACCGCGCCCACGATCAGATCGTTGTTGGCGATTGGGCGGAACACCTGTACCGCACCCTCTTCGGAAAGCTGGACCAGGCCTTTCAGCAGCTGCTTCTGCTTCAGCGGATCGCGCAGGCGAATGCGGCGGAACAGTTCTGGCGCGAAGTTAGGGATACCGGTGAACTTCATCATTTCGCCTTGCGTGAAGGTATCGCCAATCTGAATGGTACCGTGGTTGTGTAAACCAATGATGTCACCCGGATAGGCTTCTTCTACATGCGAACGGTCGCCCGCCATGAAGGTCAGCGCGTCGGATATCACTACGTCTTTACCGATACGGACCTGACGCAGCTTCATGCCCTTTTCGTACTTACCGGAAACCACGCGCATAAAGGCGACGCGGTCGCGGTGTTTCGGGTCCATGTTGGCCTGAATTTTAAAGACGAAGCCGGAGAACTTCTCTTCCTTCGCTTCTACTTCGCGGGTGTCGGTTTTACGCGGCATCGGCTGCGGGGCCCACTCAACCAGACCGTCGAGCATATGGTCAACGCCGAAGTTGCCGAGTGCGGTACCGAAGAAGACCGGGGTAATTTCACCGCTCAGGAACAGCTCTCTGTCGAACTCGTGGGACGCGCCTTTAACCAGCTCCAGCTCATCGCGCAGCTGGGCGGCCAGCTCTTCACCGACAGCGGCGTCCAGCTCCGGGTTGTCCAGACCTTTCACAATGCGGACTTCCTGAATGGTGTGGCCCTTACCGGTCTGGTACAGGTAGGTTTCGTCTTTATAGAGGTGGTAAACCCCTTTGAACAGCTTGCCGCAGCCAATCGGCCAGGTGATTGGCGCGCAGGCAATCTTCAGCTCGTTTTCCACTTCATCCATCAGTTCCATCGGATCACGGATGTCACGGTCGAGTTTGTTCATAAAGGTGAGGATCGGCGTATCGCGCAGACGGGTGACTTCCATCAGCTTGCGGGTACGATCTTCAACACCTTTCGCGGCGTCGATCACCATCAGGCAGCAGTCCACCGCCGTCAGCGTACGGTAGGTATCTTCGGAGAAGTCTTCGTGCCCCGGGGTGTCCAGCAGGTTCACCAGGCAGTCGTGATACGGGAATTGCATCACGGAGGTGGTAATCGAAATACCACGCTGCTTTTCCATCTCCATCCAGTCGGATTTAGCATGCTGGCTGGAGCCACGGCCTTTAACGGTACCCGCGGTCTGGATCGCCTGTCCGAACAGCAACACCTTCTCGGTGATGGTCGTTTTACCGGCATCCGGGTGCGAGATAATGGCAAAAGTGCGGCGTTTGGCCACCTCTTGCAGATAAGGAGACAACGTCATAATCAATTCTTCTTAGGTAAGCGCGGCAGCAGGCCGCGCATCATGGAATACGAAAAATGCGGCTATTTTACCCATCAACAGGGGGCAGGCAATCATTGTTTACACAGGAGCTGCTCCAGTTCGTTCAATGACGTAACGGTCCAGGTCGGCTCGATGCCTTCCGGCAGCGTGCGACCATGCGCATTCAGCCAGACGGTCGACAGGCCCGATCTCATACCTCCCAGAATATCAGATTCTGCCGTATCCCCCACCATCAGCACGCGATCGCGGTCAGGATTGCCCGCTTGCGCCAGCGCATAATCGAAAATACGCGGATCCGGCTTCGGTACGCCCACCTCTTCGGAGATCACCAGCGCGTCGAAATGATCGCGCAGGCCGGTGCGTTCAAGGCGGATCTGCTGAAGCGCGGTAAAGCCGTTGGTGATGATCCCAAGCTTCACCTTCCCTTTCAGCGAATCCAGCAGAGAAACGGCGCCGGGCAGCGGCGCGCAGATATCTGCCATCGCATTCAGGAAGGCCTCGTTCAGCACCCCAGGACTGACGTTTAACCGTTCAGCCCACACGTCAAACCGCTGATGCTGAAGCTGTAACGCGGTGATGGCTCCGTTCTGGTAATCCACCCACAGCGGTTTGTTCACCGCCTGATAGTCCTGAAAATCTTCCGCGGTGAACGTCACGCTATAGTCGAGAAACATCCGCTGTAGGCCGCCGAACGAGTCAAACGTAAACAGCGTTTCGTCGGCATCAAAGAAAATCCAGTCCCATTTCATCGTTACAACCTTATTTTCGTTATCCAATCGGCAGAGCCATGATAATGGCGTCTTCACGTCCCTCTGCGGTGGGGTAGTAGTTACGGCGGATAGTCGCCTCGTTGAAGCCTAAGCTTTCATAGAGCGCGATGGCGGCGACATTGGACGCACGCACCTCCAGCCACAGGGTGAAAACGTCACGGGTTTCCAGCTCACGAATGAGGTGCTCAAGCAGTTCCCTGCCCAGCCCGCGGCGCTGGTAAGCGGGATCGACCGCGATATTAAACAGCGTCGCCTCGTCCAGAACGACCTGCGTGATGGCGAACGCAGCCATCGCACCGTCAACGTCCAGGCGGAGATTTAAATAGCGTTCGCCCTGATTGCTGGCAAACGTCTTTTCGCTCCACGGAAAGGCATGGGCGCGGGTTTCAATCGCGAACGCGGTGGTCAGGTCAGCCGTCGTGAGGGAAGAAATCGTGTTCATATTCGCAAATTTGTTGCCATAGCGCGCTACGCGCTTTTGGGTTGGCTTTCAGTTCGTCCAGCGCTGGCGAACTGATCTGGCTTCCTTCAAGAGGTAGCTCGTCCACCGCCCCGATTCGCCAGCTGTTACAGCGGCTGTCAGGGGGAAGCATCGCGACGCTTTCAGGCGCCAGCTGTAATACCTGATCGCGGGTCACCTTCAGGGTGCGAAGGACATCCTCAATCAGGGGCTCGTTCAGGGCAGGCGGCGCTTCTGCCACCATCACCAGGCGGACATGCGCAGGTATGGAGATGGCTATTTCGCCCCGCAACGCCGTCGGGCGACGCAAAGCCCACTGGGTAATGCCCAGCTGCTGCAACTGCCAGTCTCGTCGGGATGTCATAGCGAAAACTCCTGTCTCTCAGGCGCGCAAATATAGCAAATGTGTCGAAACTGCGCCATCTACCTACTATAATCCCCGCCTGAGTTTATTGAGGAACAATTCATGTCTGCATTTACCCCGGCAAGTGAAGTCTTGCTGCGTCACAGTGATGATTTCGAAGAAAGCCGTATTCTGTTTGCCGGAGATATGCAGGATGACCTGCCCGCGCGTTTCGACTGTGCTGAAAGCCGTGCCCACACCCAGTACTATCACCACTGGCAGGTGCTGAGCCGCCAGATGGGCGAGCGCGCGCGCTTTAGCCTGGCGGCGGAGCAGAGCGATATTGCTGACTGCGATACGCTCATTTACTACTGGCCGAAAAACAAGCCGGAAGCCCAGTTCCAGCTGATGAACCTGCTTTCTCTGCTGCCGGTCGGCTGCGATATTTTTGTTGTCGGTGAGAACCGCAGCGGGGTGCGTAGCGCAGAGCAGATGCTCGAAGCCTGGGCGCCGCTGACGAAAATCGACAGCGCCCGTCGCTGCGGACTGTACCATGGTCGTCTGGAAAAACAGACCACCTTCGATGCCGACGCCTTCTGGGACGAGTACCAGCTTGACGGCCTGACCATTAAAACCCTGCCGGGCGTGTTCAGTCGTGATGCGCTCGATACGGGCAGCAAGCTGCTGCTGTCCACCCTGACGCCTCACACCAAGGGCAAGGTGCTGGACGTCGGCTGTGGCGCGGGCGTGCTGTCAACGGTTCTCGCCAGCCACTCACCAAAAGTGCGTTTAACCCTGTGTGACGTGAGCGCCCCGGCAGTAGAAGCCAGCCGCGCCACGCTTGCTGCGAATGGCATAGAAGGTGACGTGTTTGCCAGCAACGTTTTCTCCGACGTGACCGGTCGCTTTGACATGATCATCTCTAACCCGCCGTTCCACGACGGAATGGAGACCAGCCTTGAAGCGGCGCAAACGCTGATCCGTGGCGCAACCCGTCACCTCAACAGCGGCGGTGAGCTGCGTATCGTAGCGAACGCCTTCCTCGCGTACCCGAAAGTGCTGGATGAAACCTTTGGCTTCCACGAAGTGATCGCCCAGACGGGCCGCTTTAAGGTCTATCGCACCGTGATGACGCGCCAGGCGAAAAAGTAAACCCCCGGTCCGGCGATGGCCGACGCTGCCATCGCCCATTTTTGCAGCAATCAAAACAACGTGCGCAATTTTCTGTTGACGTAAAGCTGAAAACATCTAGAATGCGCCTCCGTGGTTACGATACTTTTACAGTGTCGATGGTATGCGAAGGTGGCGGAATTGGTAGACGCGCTAGCTTCAGGTGTTAGTGTCCTTACGGACGTGGGGGTTCAAGTCCCCCCCCTCGCACCATAAATCACGTTGATATTGCTCGCACTGGGCGAAGGTGGCGGAATTGGTAGACGCGCTAGCTTCAGGTGTTAGTGTCCTTAGGATGTGGGGGTTCGAGTCCCCCCCCTCGCACCAACGAGGCGATATCAAACCAGTAAGATGACTGTGCGAAGGTGGCGGAATTGGTAGACGCGCTAGCTTCAGGTGTTAGTGTCCTTACGGACGTGGGGGTTCAAGTCCCCCCCCTCGCACCAATTATCTTACATCCCCTCAGCAGTGCCTCCTGTTTTTCCCTTTTATTTCAAACTCATCAGAATCACCAGCAGTCCACTGATTAGCGCAACGCATGATGGCAGCAGCACGTAATGCCGTAACTGTTTGTGCCAGATCATCGCGGATGTCACCAGCAAGCCTGAAACAATCATTGCTTTCCAGACATCAATGGGGAGATCGGCAAACATTAGCCCACCGATAATGGAACCAGGCAGTAATATTCCCCACCCACTTCCCAGCGCTTTGCTCAACATGGTTTCACCTCTCGCACTGATAATGATAACCAGTATCATATGATAGTAATTATCACTTGTCAGCATGCGACGTAGAAATTGCGCCAGCAATTGCTTTCCCATAATGACAGAGAATGTGTAAGGTGATAAATTGCCCACCTGTTAACTTCCGATAAAGTTTTTCTGATAATAAAAATTCATTTTTGTAGCACCCAATATTACACAACAACACCTTGCTCATTGTTTTAATTGAGTTTTGATAAAAACGCACGCATATGACATCACAATCCTGGCTGTCTTTAGTCAACAAGAAATATCAGCTATCTTTACGTTTGTTTTTATTTCTGAACGCCGCATCAGCATTGTTCTCGGTAACAAACCCTCTCTATTCCGTGCGTGTGTTATCAGTCCCGCTCTTTGCCGTAATGACTATCAGCACAGGCTTACTTATCTGGCACTGGAAAAACAGCACGCGAAAAATAAATATCCCTGTTGTTTCAGCTATTTTTGGTCTTTTATGGGCCTGGCAGATCGTCTCTAAATTTCTGTTAATCACGCACGATCACGCGACCTATTTAATGATGGCGCTATTAACAGTGCTTTTTATAGGGTCTCTGGCGTTCGCGAGTAATATTAAAGCCTTTACGTTACATTCATTTCCCGCTTTTATATCCTGCCTGTGGCTTAGTCCGTCCGAAAACTGGCTGAGAATGGCCTATTTTTTCGCGCTGCCGGTGGTCGCTATTGGTATCCATCATGTTCTTCAGCGGCGCAATGACCGTTTCGCCCAGGAGCTGCTTTCCGAACTGCTGGAGGAGCGCGAAACCCTGACCGATCTCAGCATGATGGACCCGCTCACCGGCCTATATAACCGTCGCGGGCTGCAAAGCCGGCTGGAGAATCTTCCCAGGCCTGACGCTGGCGAGCACTTCGTGCTGCTAATGGATATCGACCACTTCAAAGCCTACAACGACCATTATGGCCATATGATGGGCGATCAGGCCTTGATCAGGGTCTCGGCTGCGATACGCGACGCCGTGCGCTCACGCGATGTTGTCGCCCGGTTTGGCGGGGAAGAATTTATGGTGCTGTTGAGTAACATCCCGCTGGAGCAAGCGCGACAGACGGCTGAACGCATACGTCAGAAGGTTTACGATCTTAAAATCCCCCATATGTTTAACGAAAGCGTCGCCACTAACGTGACCATCAGCATCGGCATCGCCATGTTCGAAGGTGACGACGTTGAGGGCGCGCTGGCGAAAGCCGATAAAGCCCTCTATGAAGCCAAGCATATGGGACGTAACAGCATTCTGCTGAGCGAAGAGCTTCATACCGCCTGAAACCGCCTTCACAGCGCCAGGATAAAACGCTTGCGCTCGGTTTTATCTATAGTTAGGATTGGCAATCATTATCATTTAGATTTGTAATCCACACTATGGCGACTCGTACCGCACACATCGTTGAGCCCCTGCTCTGGCGAGCTCCACTCTCCGCCGGGGAAACGACGCTTGCGGATGCCATTCGGGAAAAAATTGCCGTAACGCGCGCCCATCTGCTGGATTTCATCAAACTGGATGAAGCACCGCCGCATCATGCTCTGACGCTGACTGAGTGGCAACGCCCTGCGGAGCTGCGGTCACTGCTGGCAACCTATTCCGACCATATTTATCGTAACCAACCTACCCTGACGCGGGAAAACAAACCGCTGTTATCCCTCTGGGCACAGTGGTATATCGGGCTGATGGTGCCGCCTGTCATGCTGGCCCTGTTGACCCAGGAAACGATGCTCGATCTCTCGTCGGAACATTTCCATGTTGAGTTTCATGAAACCGGGCGCGCTGCCTGTTTCTGGATTGATGTACACGAAGATCCGAGCGCGAGACACTTGTCAGCGCAGGCGCGTATGGAACGGCTGATTACAAGAGCGCTGGTTCCGGTCATTGATGCGCTGGAAGCGACGGGAGAGATTAACGGCAAACTGATCTGGAGTAATACCGGGTATCTTATCCACTGGTATTTAACGGAGATGAAGCCGCTGCTCGGCGACGAGAAAGTGGATGCACTGCGTCAGAGCTGTTTCTTTGCCAGACAGCTGTCGGATGGACGGGACAACCCTCTTTACCGCACCGTGGTTCCGCGTGAGGGACTTCTGGTACGTCGTACCTGCTGTCAGCGCTACCGTCTGCCGGACGTGCAGCAGTGTGGCGATTGCACGCTTAAGTAGTCTGGCCCGGCCTGAAACCCGCAGAGAGAGGGAACAAACATTAAAAACGGCAACCTACGTTGCCGTTTTGCTTTTACCTAAGCGACCTGCTGATTTTCCTCTTCTCCATTACGCTGTGCTTCTTCCGCTTCCTGCTGAAGCAACTGTTTCTCGTACACCTTGAAGAACGGGAAATAGATAATGGCGGAAACGCAGGCCAAAACCAGCACCAGAATGGCTGCACGGAAATCCCAGCCCAGCGCCCAGGCGGCACCAACCGGAGCCGGTGCCGTCCACGGCACAACGGAAATCACGCGGCCAATCAGATCAAACTTCATCGCTGCCCATGCCAGCACGGCATTAACCATCGGCGCCAGCAGGAAAGGAATAAAGAACACCGGGTTCATCACAATCGGCGTACCGAAAATCACCGGTTCATTGATATTGAAAATGCTTGGTACCACGCTCAGACGTCCAATGGAGCGCAGGTGCGCGGAGCGGCTACGCAGATAGCAGAACACCAGCCCCATCGTCGCCCCCGATCCGCCGATAACGATAAAGAACGTCCAGAAGGCTTCCATAAAGATGTGTGGCAAAGGCTGGCTCGCCGCCAGCGCGGTCTGGTTCGCCCCCAGGTTTGTCAGCCAGAACATTTGCAGCATCCCGGAGACAATCGCCGCGCCGTGGATCCCGGCAAACCACAGCAGGTGGCCAATCAACACCGCCAGCAGGATCGCAGGGAGCGAGTCAGCCGCAGAGACCAGCGGTTTGAATATCGACATGATGGCCTGTGGGATCAGCATACCGAACTGCGACTGGATCAGCAGGCTCAGCGGGTAGAGCGTGAGCACCACCACCAGCACCGGGATCAGCAGGTCAAACGAGTTTTTGATCATCGGTGGAACCTGGTCTGGAAGGCGGATCCCGATATTGTGTGCTTTCAGGAAACGCATCATCTCAACGCAATAGATCGCCACCAGAATCGCGGTGAAAATACCGGTCCCTCCCAGGCTATCCACCGGTAAAGCGCCTTTGGTTTTAGGGGCAGCGACCAGCAGGAACGCCATCAGCGACAGCATCGCGCACATGAACGGATCCAGCTGATGCGTTTTAACGTAATGTTTGCCCAGGTTGTAGGCAATAGCCGCACAGATATAAAGGGACATCACCCCCATTGTCATATCAAACGGCGTCAGAATTTGACCTTCAAACTGCTTCGCCATATCCAGCCAGGCGCGAGCAAAACCCCAGGTGGTATCAGGCGAAAAAGGCGGGTAAGCGAACACTAATAAAAACGAGCCTACAATCATAAACGGCATCGCTGAGATAAACCCGTCACGAATAGCCATAACGTGACGCTGGGAAGAGATGCGCCCCGCAATAGGGCTGACATAATTTTCAACGAAGCGGAAAATCAGATTAAATGCAGCGTGGTTGGCAGACATAGCAGATCTCCTGTCAGACGTTCGTTTTGGACGCTCTCACGTCACACGTTGTTCCATACATCAGCGTCACAACCTTGCCGGATCGTGTACCTGCGGTACTGCTCAAACGGAATGGTTTCATAATTAGCTCTTATTATTAGATACAGGGGAAGTTACACACTTAGTACTGAGAGATCCCCTCATAATTTCCCCAAAGCGTAACCATGTGTGAATAAATTTTGAGCTAGTAGGGTTGCAGCCACGAGTAAGTCTTCCCTTGTTATTGTGTAGCCAGAATGCCG
>NZ_JBMKIA010000017.1:0-89128 GCF_049238215.1 Enterobacter cloacae complex sp. IR5441 | reverse complement strand
TCGCACATCTTGTTGTCTGATTATTGATTTTTCGCGAAACCATTTGATCATATGACAAGATGTGTATCCACCTTAACTTAATGATTTTTACCAAAATCATTAGGGGATTCATCAGCGCTAAGCCTTTTAAGCACATTGAAAAAATAATCGATAATGTTTTGCCGCATGCGGAGAGAAGCATTATTGCCAGAGGAGAAATTATCCATTATTGCTCCGGCGATACCCGTCAATGCTTTTTACTGTTGCATGGCAGCGTGGCGTTACACCGTCGCGGGGACGGTATCGTCTTAAATTCTGAATCCGCGCCATTTATACTCGGCGTGAGCAGCCAGTTATCGTCTGAACACCTGTACGTCAGAGCGCTGGAAACCTCAGAGGTGGCCAGCGTTTCGCTGGCGTGTTTCAATCATGTTGTCGCACAACAGAATTTATGGGAGCACTTCTCAAACCTGCTGATCTATACCGCATCGCGCGTCTACGAACATTGTGCCCAGATATCGCAAATGTCGGCTTATGACATTATCCGCTTTCAACTGGTTGAGTTGATGCAGGAGCCGGAAGCCATAAGACAAAACATTACCGCCGCGGCCTATATCAAAAGCCGCACCTATCTTTCACGCAGCGGCATTATGCGGATCCTCGCGGAGTTGCGGACGGGGAAATACATCACCATGGAGCGTGGCGTACTAGTAGAGATCCATCACTTACCCCGTAAGTACTGAGGCTGTATTTATCTCTGGAGAAGGTGGAAAAGAAGAGCGACACTATAGAGAGTACAGTCTCTTTCCAGGTTAACGCTATGTCTTCTGACAAACCATCGCATCGCGGCTCTCCCTATGCTCAGGAACTGATTTCTCATTTACAGCCGCACTGCGCCACGCATAAAACCGATCCCGGCGAGCAACTTGATCTCCAGGTTGACGGGCAGAGCATGTGTTATTTAATTCTTGATGGCACGGTCGCCATATACAGAAGAAGCGACGACATGATGCTTTCAACGGCGCGCAGTCCCGCCCTGTTTGGCCTCGCTAACCTGACGGACATTTATTTTAATGACTACCTCCGAACGGTAACGCCTTGCCTGATTGGTGTGCTCACGACCGATCGGGTGGCTCAAATTATCAAAGAGAAGGCGCTGTGGGGGCTGCTTTCTAATCATCTGATGTTTGTCTATAACCGCCTCTATCACAACGTCATGCCGAAAGGCGCGCCAACCGCGTACGAGATGATTCGCCAGCAGCTCGTGCTGCTGATGCAGGAAGATGACAGCTACCGACGCAGCGTGACGGCGGAAAGGTATATCAGGGATAAAACCCATCTTTCCCGCAGTGGCGTAATGCGGATTCTGGCTGATCTGAAAACGGGTGGGTTCATCGAAATGGAAGAAGGCCGGCTGATTAAAATTAACAAACTGCCTGCCAGATACTGAATGTCAGACACAAAAAAGGCCGCGCTTGCGGCCTTTTCTTCACTGCTTAATGGACGTGAACGCCCAACCGCCAGGCAAAGTAGATCTCTTCTTTCAGTTCGTTTGAAGAGAGCGCCAGCAAATCCGTAAATTCCAGCTCAAGCTGTTTCAGCTTTTTCAGGTACTGGGCGGGAGACAGATTGCTTTTATCGCGACGTAAATATTCAATTGCCAGCTGTGTTGGGGTTATTTCAGTATCCATGATGTCCTCGCTTATGTTCAAAACGTGACCAGTATATCACAATCAGGCGGCTAATTTTTGACCAAAAACAAGACATCCGGAAACTTTACACAACGGCCGTCGTCAGCCTGGATGAACAACACAGGCGATCCTGCTCGTCCAGAATATCAATCTGCCACACCTGATGACGGCTTCCGGCTTGCAGCGCCCGGCAGACGCCACGCACGCGCCCGCTGCGAACGGAGCGGATGTGGTTGGCATTGACCTCCAGACCCACCACCTTCTGCTCTCCTTCCGTACACAGGTAGCCCGCCACCGACCCCAGCGTTTCGGCCAGCACGACGGACGCGCCGCCGTGCAACAGGCCAAACGGTTGATGAGTACGGTTGTCTACCGGCATCGTCGCTTCCAGTTCGTTGTCGCCAATGCGCGTGAACTGGATATCCAGCAAACCGACCATGTTCTCCGCGCCCATGGCATTTAAGGCCTCAAGGGTGAACGCACGTTTCCAGATCATCCGATAATCTCCAGTAAAGCCTGCAATGGATGGCGGACGCCGTTACCTTCCACCCGTTTCACCTGGCTGCGGCAGGAGTAGCCCGTCGCCAGACAGCGGTTGCGTGGCAGGCGCTGCATCGCCTGATGCCACGACAGCTCGTAAATGCCGAGCGAATTAGCGTGGTTTTTGACTTCATGGCCGTAGGTTCCGGCCATACCGCAGCAGCCCACGTTAACGCTTTCCAGCTTCGCGCCAAACCGGGCAAAGATAGAAGCCCACTGGGCAGGCGCCGTCGGCAGCGCCGTCACTTCGGTGCAGTGCCCAAACAGGTACCAGGCTTCTCCACTCACCTCCTGAGAGGGCGTTTGCGTCAGCACCGCAGGCAGCCACTCGTGTACCAGTAAGACCTGAAAATCACCGCGCTTATCGCCGAGCGTCTGCTTATATTCATCCCGGTAACAGAGCACCAGCGCCGGATCGACGCCCACCATCGGCATACCGAGCTGCGCCACGCGATTCAGAAAATCTGAAGTTTTCTGCGCGGTTTTCGCAAAGCGGGTGAGGAAGCCTTTAATGTGCTGCGCCTTGCCGTTCGGCGAGAACGGCAGCACCACCGGCTGGTAGCCGATTTTCTCGGCCAGTTGGACAAAATCGGCCACCACCTGCGCATCGTAATAGCTGGTAAACGGATCCTGCACCACCAGCACCACCTTCGCTTTCTGCTCAGGGCTTAATGCTTCCAGTTGTTCCAGGGTCATGTTCGCCGAGCGGTGCCCCACCAGCCGACGCTGGAGCGATGGCACCGACAGCAGCGGCAGATCCACCATGCCGATATGTTTTTCTGACAGTTTGCGCACCAGCGGCTGGTTGATAAAGAAGTTAAAGGTTTTTGGCGCACGGGCCATCAGCGGCGCGTAACTCTCCACCGTCGCCACCAGATGATCGCGCATCGGGCGCAGATAACGCGTGTGGTACAGCTGGAGGAAGCGGGAACGGAATTCCGGTACGTCAATTTTAATCGGGCACTGGGTTGAACACGCCTTGCACGCCAGGCAGCCGGACATCGCCTCTTTCACCTCATGCGAGAAATCGTATTCACCTTTGTTCGCATGCCAGCTGTTGCGGGTGCGTTCGATAAGCCCGCGCAGGCTGGCGCGTTTTTCCGGCAGCTCCTGTTCCAGCTTGAGCGGGTCAACGCCGCGGTCGGCCAGCAGGCGCAGCCATTCGCGCACCAGCGTGGCACGCCCTTTCGGGGAATGAATGCGGTTGCTGGTGATTTTCATCGACGGACACATCGGGCTTTTCACATCGAAGTTGAAGCACAGCCCGTTGCCGTTGCACTCCATCGCGCCGCGCCAGGAAGCGCGTACCGCAATCGGAATTTGTCGGTCATAGGTGCCGCGCTTGACGGCGTCCACCTGCAACATCGGCGCATCAATGCCCTCCGGCGGGCAGATTTTTCCCGGGTTAAGGCGGTTATCGGGATCAAAAGCGGCTTTTACCTTACGCAGCTCGGCGTAAAGTTGTTCGCCAAAAAACGCCGGGCTGTACTCGGCGCGGAATCCTTTGCCGTGCTCGCCCCATAACAAGCCGCCGTATTTGGCCGTGAGGGCCACGACCTCGTCGGAGATCTCCTTCATCAGGATCTCCTGCTGCGGGTCGCACATGTCCAGCGCCGGGCGCACGTGCAGCACACCCGCGTCCACGTGCCCGAACATGCCATAGCTCAGACCATGGCTGTCGAGCAGCGCGCGAAACTCCACAATATAATCAGCAAGGTGCTCCGGCGGCACGCAGGTATCTTCCGCAAACGGAATCGGCTTCGCCGCCCCTTTCGCGTTGCCGAGCAGCCCCACCGCTTTTTTACGCATCGCGTAGATTCGCTCGATGCCGGAGAGATCGTTACACAGCTGCCAGCCAATGACGCCGCCTTCCCCCTGGGCAATCAGCTCGTCCAGACGCTGGCAGAGTGTGCTCACCTGGCTCTCAATCAGCTCTGCGTCATCCCCGGCGAACTCGACGATGTTCAGGCCGAGCATCTCTTTATCCGGCACGTCGGTAATCAGTTCGCTCACCGAATGCCAGACGATATCTTCCCGGGCCAGGTTCAGAACTTTTGAATCGACGGTTTCCACCGACAGCGCCCGCGCCTCCACCATAAACGGTGCATTACGCAGCGCGGAGTCAAAGGAGTTGTATTTGACGTTCACCAGACGGCGCACCTTTGGCAACCGGGTGATATCCAGACGCGCCTCGGTGATGAAGGCCAGCGTCCCTTCTGACCCGGTCAGTACGCGGGTAAGATCGAACTGGCTCAGATCGTCATTAAAGACATGGCGCAGATCGTAGCCCGTCAGGAAGCGGTTGAGCTTCGGGAATTTGTTGAGGATCAGTTCGCGATTTTCGCGGCAGCGCTCCAGCACGGTACGATAAATCCGTCCGCTGGTGGTGCTCTCTTTTGCCAGCGTTTCGGCCAGCTCGATCGGCATCGGTTGGGTATCGAGGATATCGCCCCCCAGCAGCACCGCCCGCACACCCATAACGTGATCGGAGGTTTTGCCGTAGACCAGCGAGCCCTGCCCCGAGGCATCGGTGTTGATCATCCCGCCAATGGTCGCGCGGTTACTGGTGGAAAGCTCTGGCGCAAAAAAATAGCCGTAAGGTTTCAAAAACTGATTCAGCTGATCTTTGATCACCCCCGCTTCCACTCGCACCCACCCCTCTTCCGGGTTGATCTCAATGATGCGGTTCATATAGCGGGACATATCAATGATGATGCCCTGGTTCAGCGCCTGCCCGTTGGTACCCGTCCCGCCGCCGCGTGGGGTAAAGACCAGGGAGCTGAAACGCTCCTGCGACGCCAGACGGGCGATGAGCGCCACATCGGCGGTAGAGCGCGGGAAAACGACGGCATCGGGAAGAAGCTGGTAAATACTGTTATCGGTCGCCATCGTCAGCCTGTCGGCATAATCGGTGGCGGTGTCACCTGTAAAACCCTGTTGCTCCAGTGCCTGCAAAAAATTAAGCACCAGCTGAACGACGCCCGGTGCCTGAGAAATCTGTGGGATCATTGCTGTCGACCCTAATGAGAATAGTGTGAAATCGTTTGCGTTGTGTCTGGAAAGTTTTATCACATTTTTTTCTTATGTGCTTCGTAGAATTACGGGCAAAATCCGCCTGTCAAAAATCGCTGAAATCACTAATGATTAGAGAGATGCGGTTTATATTCCCATCAGCCTTGCTGGTGTTCATTTAAGGAAAGTTTCGTTTATGGTCAATCTTCGTCAGCCCAGGGATGTCGCGCAGATACTGCTGTCGGTGCTGTTCTTAGCCATTATGATTATTGCGTGTCTGTGGATTGTTCGTCCTTTCGTGCTCGGATTTGCCTGGGCCGCGACCGTCGTCGTCGCAACCTGGCCTTTACTCTTACGTTTGCAGAAACTGCTGTTTGGTCGCCGCGGCCTGGCCGTGCTGGTGATGACGCTGCTGTTGTTCCTGCTGTTTATTATTCCCATTGCACTGCTGGTTAACAGCCTGGTTGACAGTAGCGGCCCGGTTATTCGCGCGGTCACCAGCGGTGATATGACGCTGCCGGATCTCGCGTGGCTGAACAGCATTCCTGTTGTGGGCGCAAAACTATACAGCGGCTGGCACAGCCTGCTGGAGATGGGCGGTAGCGCCCTGATGGCCAAAGTGCGTCCGTACATCGGCACAACCACCACCTGGTTTGTGGGGCAGGCTGCGCACATTGGTCGCTTCATGATGCACTGTACGTTGATGCTGGTCTTCAGCGCCCTGCTGTACTGGCGCGGCGAGCAGGTTGCGCTGGGGGTACGTCATTTCGCCACCCGACTGGCAGGTAAACGCGGCGATGCGGCCGTGCTGCTGGCAGCCCAGGCCGTCCGCGCGGTGGCGCTCGGCGTGGTGGTCACGGCGCTGGTGCAGGCGGTGCTTGGCGGAATCGGGCTGGCGATTTCCGGCGTACCGTATGCCACCATTTTCACCGTCGTCATGCTGATGACCTGTCTGGCGCAGCTCGGTCCGCTGCTGGTGCTGGTTCCCTGCATTATCTGGCTTTACTGGACGGGGGATACGACCTGGGGCACGGTGCTGCTGGTCTGGAGTTGCGTGGTGGGCACCATGGATAACGTGATCCGTCCCCTCCTCATCCGCATGGGCGCTGACCTGCCGCTGATTCTGATCCTGTCCGGGGTAATTGGAGGGTTAATTGCCTTCGGCATGATTGGCCTGTTCATCGGTCCGGTGCTGCTTGCGGTGACCTGGCGACTCTTCTCCGCCTGGGTGCATGAAGTGCCAGCGCCGGGAACCGATCCGGATGTCATCTTAAGCGAACTTGAAGAGCTGGAAGATAAGAACGCGCAGTAAGAACGGATGCCGGGTGGCGCTAACGCTTACCCGGCCTACACTCTCTACAGGAATACTTAAACGTTGCTAAACTATTTATTCTCTGCGCACTGGTCAGACCCGCCTTTTCCTGCCTAAGACCGTCATTCTCTTCAAGAAATCTTTACCTCCCTTTAACTATTGAGACGAATCCGATCGACTCAAAATCCTGGCATGCCTACTATTAAGACACGGTTATAAATCAACACCTTGATTTATAAGCATGGAAATCCCCTGAGTGAAACAACGAATTGCTGTGTGTAGTCTTTGCCCATCTCCCACGATGGGCTTTTTTTTATCCTTTTTACGGCCGTGTAATGTCACAGCGACTGAGCATCCGCCACTCCCCCGCCAGCACCCGCGTCTCTCCGGTTACCTGCACGTTCACCACCGCGCGAATATCCGCCGAGGACGCGCCAACCTGTAACTCAAATTCCCCTGGCTCGACAATTCGCTTTCCGTCCCGGCGGGTGAAATTAAACATCTCCACCGGCAGGGTAAAGGTCAGCGTGGCGGTTTCTCCTGGTGAAAGCGTCACGCGCTGGAACGCTTTCAGCTCCTGAAGCGGACGCACCTGCGTAGCGACCTTATCGCGTACGTACACCTGTACCACTTCGCTGCCGCTGCGCTCGCCGGTGTTGGTGATATCGACGCTTAACGCCACCTCTCCGTCGATCGGGACGCGGCTTTCCGTCAGGCGGGCCGCGCCCCAGCGAAACTGCGTCCAGCCGAGACCGTAACCGAACGGGTAAAGTGCGCCGAAATGGAACGCAAACGGCGTGCCGCCGCTTTTCAGCTTGTGGTTATAGTAGTACGGCATCGCCCCGGCGTTTTTCGGCACGCTCACTACCAGCCTGCCCTGCGGCTCCGCGCGGCCGGTTAAGACATCGGCAATCGCCCAGCCCCCTTCCTGCCCCGGCGCCCAGGCCATCATCAGCGCGGCCACCTTCTCTTCCAGCCCCTGAAGGTTATAAGGACGCCCACCCGTCATGACGACAATCACTGGCTTACCGGTTGCCACCAGCGCCTCCAGCAGTTGTTGCTGCACGCCCGGCAGATCCAGCGAATCGGTATCCGAACCTTCCCCCACGGTGCCGCTCTGGAATAGCCCGGCGAGGTCGCCCACGCAGGCCACCACCACGTCACTCTCTTTTGCCGCGCTCACGGCGTCGGGGATCAAATCCGTGCGTTGTGAAACCGGCGATTGCTGCATCGGCTTACCGCCGCTGTCGCCCGGGAACACCGGTGCGCCCGCCATCCGTTTTTCGATAATGTGACACCCTTTGGCGTAACGTATCTGTGATGCGCCAAGGTACTGTTCCAGCGCCGCGCGCGGGGTGGTCACCTGCGAAGTCTCTTCAACCATATCGCTGATAATCAGGTGAACCGGGAAGCTGTAGCCGCTCAGTAACGCCAGTGGATCGTCCGCCGTCGGCCCCACTACCGCTACACGGGGTTTTCCGCCGAGGGGCAAAATGCCGTTATTTTCCAGCAGCGTGATCGATTTTGTTGCCACCTCGCGCGCCACCTGCCGGGTCGCCTCATTCTGCAAATCGATACCGTCTTCGTCGGCGTACGGTTTTTCAAACAGCCCGAGACGGAATTTTTCACTTAGCACGCGCGCCACAATCTCATCCACTTTCGCCATTGAGATGAGCCCACGCTCTACCGCTTCCGCCAGATGACGCGCGCAGTCATCCTTCGGCAATTCCACGTCCAGCCCGGCGTTAAACGCCAGAGCCGCCGATTCCGCTGGATCGTGAGAAATCCCGTGGTGCTGGTGCAGCAGGCTGACGCCGCCGTAATCCGCCACGATAATGCCGTCGAAGCCCCACTGTTCACGCAGCACGGTGGTGAGCAGAAAATGGTCGCTGTGCCCTGGCTGATTATCAATGTCGTGATAGGCTGGCATCACCGAACCGGCGTTGGCCAGCTTTACCGCCATCTCAAACGGCAGCAGGAAGGTATCGTTAAGCTCGCTGAAACCGAGATGGACCGGCGCATGATTGCGCGCCCCTTCGCTGAAGGAGTGGCCGACGTAATGTTTCAGGGTCGCCAGCAGATCGCGCTTATCGCCCTGCAACCCCTTCACGTACGCCGTCGCCATCACCCCTACCAGCCACGGATCTTCCCCAAAGGTCTCTTCCGTCCGTCCCCAGCGCACATCGCGCGAGACATCCAGCACCGGGGCCAGCCCCTGCTGGCACCCGACGGATCGGGCCTCTTTGCCAATCTGCTCCGCCGCCCGCTGCACCAGCGCCGGGTCCCAGGTAGAACCGTAGTTCAGCGACGACGGGAACAGCGTTGCATCTTTGCACAGCAGCCCTACCAGACACTCTTCATGAAACAGCGCCGGAATGCCGAGCCGGGTCTCCTCCATCATCATGCGTTGCAGGCGGTTGGCGGCACGCACGCCGGTTTTTGCATCAACAATGTGCGTGCCGAGCGGGCGGGTGATCTGCCCGACGCCCAGCTTCAGCCTTTCGCTGAGGGACGCCTGTTCACTCACGCCGGCGAATTCATCGCTCAGATCGCTGCGTTCGCGGTGGTTGCCGTGTTCATCAAGGATCAGCCAGTACGCGTGCATCTGGGCAAATTTCTCTTCCGGCGTCATACGCGCCAGTAAATCAGCGACACGCTCGTGTACGGAACGTCCCGCGTCCTTGTAGATCGCAGTCATGGTTTACTCCTGTAGTGCGGATTGGGTTGCCGGGCTGAGCTGCCCCGTATCGTTTCGACTATCGCGTTTGCTGGCCAGCTCGCGGGCGATGCTGTCCACCAGTCGGCTGTTAAGTTTGTAGATGGCAAGGAGCGCCACCATGCAGAGGAACAGCGCGCAGGGGATCAGGGTGAACAGGGCATTGATGGTTGCGAGAACGTGAGGCGCCTGGTTTGCCTGACCCGGCGCGTAATCCACCATGCCAAGCACCCAACCGACCACCGCCCCGCCCAGCGCCAGCCCAAACTTGATGGCAAACAGGGCGGTAGAAAAGACCAGCCCGTCAAGGCGGCGGCCGCTACGGTGTTCTTCGTAGTCCACCACATCGGAGAACATGGTCCATTGCAGCGGCGTGGTCAGGTTCTGAATAAAACTAAACACAATATTCAGACCGAATATCAGCCACACCTGTGAAGGCGGAATGAAGAAAATCAGCGCGCCAAAAATAACGAAAGAAATAATGGTCCACTGATAGGCACGCACCCGGTCAAATTTGCCCAGCAGGCGTTCAGATAATAATGCGCCGCTTAAGGAGGCCACCATGCCGGAAACAATAAAGGCAAAAACCAGTTCCGGACGTAACAGAACATAGTTAACGTAATACATGGTCGCAGAGCCACGCGTCACGACGGCGGTTAACAGTAAAATATTAAACAGAAAAACAATTCGCCACTGGCTATTGGCGGCCAGCAGTTTTAAATCCGTCAGCATCGAGCCGGAGGTGTCATTGCGCGGCGAGTAACGCTCCCGGGTCATAAAGAAGCAGCAGAAGAATAAAACAATACCCAGCAGCCCCATCAGGCTCATGGCATAGAAATAGCCTTTTTGCACATTCCCCTGGCCTAATAATGAGACCAGCGGCAGCGCGATGACGGTTACAATCAACCCGCCGATAAACGACAGGCCAAAGCGCCAGGATTGCAGCGAGTGGCGTTCGCGCGGGTCGAGCGTCAGCGCGCCAGGCATGGCACAGTAAGGGACGTTAATCGCGGAATAGATCAGACTCAGGATGGCATAGGTTACGCAGGCATAGACAATTTTCGCCGTCGCCCCGGCATCGGGTACGTAGAAGGTAATCAGGCAGCTCACGCCAAACGGAATGGCAAACCAGAGCAGCCAGGGACGAAAACGACCGTGGCGGGTCTGAGTGCGGTCCACCAGCGCGCCAATGCACGGGTCGACAAACGCATCGACCACGCGCACCACTAAAAACATGGTGCCCATAATGGCCGCAGGCAAACCGAATACGTCCGTATAGAAATAAGCGAGAAATAACGTTGCCGTTTGCCAGACCAGCGCGCTGGCCATATCGCCGAGGCCATAACCTATTTTATCTTTGGTACGTAATACAGAGGAGATTGTCATTGTTATTTGCCTTTTTATCAGGTTAAAACGTATTTCAACCAGTCGCGCATCATCCCGACGGATGTACGCGGTAAGGCTCAAGTATTAGCAACGCCCTGCCCGCTAACAATTGTCTAAATTAACAGATAAATTATGATATTTGGTTTTTTGCTTTATTTGTGATGGTGAGCATATTCGCAGGAAAATAAAAAAGGCGAGGACAGATATCCTCGCCTTTTTCAGGTTGTGCAGGTTTTACTTGTTCAGCTCTGCCAGGCTCAGCCAGGTCTGCACCACGGTGTCCGGGTTCAGGGAGAGGCTATCAATCCCCTCATCCATCAGCCAGGCCGCAAAGTCTTCATGGTCAGAAGGACCCTGGCCGCAAATCCCGACATATTTACCCTGTTTCTTCGCCGCGCGGATGGCCATGGAGAGCAGCGCTTTCACCGCCTCGTTACGCTCATCGAACAGCTCAGAGACGACGCCGGAGTCGCGGTCCAGGCCGAGCGCCAGCTGCGTCATGTCATTCGAGCCAATGGAGAAGCCGTCGAAGTGCTCCAGGAACTGCTCGGCCAGCAGGGCATTGGACGGAATTTCACACATCATGATGATCTTCAGCCCGTTCTCGCCGCGCTTCAGCCCCTGACGCGCCAGCTCATCCACCACCGCTTTCGCCTGATCCACGGTACGGACGAACGGGATCATGATTTCCACGTTGGTCAGCCCCATGTCATTGCGCACGCGTTTTACCGCCTCGCACTCCAGCGCGAAGCAGTCGCGGAAGCTTTCCGACACGTAGCGTCCGGCGCCGCGGAAGCCCAGCATCGGGTTCTCTTCTTCCGGCTCGTAGCGTTCACCGCCCACCAGGTTGGCGTATTCGTTGGACTTAAAGTCCGACAGACGCACGATCACGCGTTTCGGGTAGAAGGCCGCGCCGAGCGTGGCGATCCCTTCCGTCAGACGACCCACATAGAACTCTCTCGGCGAGTCGTAACCCTTCATCATCTCGCGGATTTCGTTTTGCAGTTTTGCGTCCTGGTCGTCGAACTCCAGCAGCGCACGCGGATGCACTCCGATCATACGGTTAATAATAAATTCCAGACGCGCCAGGCCCACGCCTTCGTTCGGCAGGCAGGCGAAGTCAAACGCGCGGTCCGGGTTGCCGACGTTCATCATGATCTTCAGCGGCAGGTCCGGCATGGTATCCACGCTGGAACTTTTCACGCTGAAGTCGAGGATATCGGCATACACGTAGCCGGTATCGCCTTCGGCACAGGAGACCGTCACCTTCTGGTCGTCCTTCATGCTTTCGGTCGCGTCACCGCAGCCGACTACCGCTGGGATCCCCAGCTCACGGGCGATAATAGCCGCGTGACAGGTACGGCCGCCGCGGTTGGTGACGATGGCAGCCGCTTTTTTCATGATCGGTTCCCAGTCCGGGTCGGTCATATCGGTCACCAGCACGTCGCCGGGCTGAATGCGGTTCATCTCGCTGATGTCGTGGATCACTTTCACCGGACCGGCACCGATGCGGTGACCAATTGCGCGGCCTTCCGCGACAATTTTGCCCTGCGCGTGCAGGGTGTAGCGCTCCATGACCTGACCACGTGAACGGACGGTTTCCGGACGCGCCTGCACGATAAACAGCTTGCCGGTGTGTCCGTCTTTCGCCCACTCGATGTCCATTGGACGGCCATAGTGTTTTTCAATCTGCACCGCCTGCTTCGCCAGCTCTTCCACTTCGGCGTCGGTCAGTGAGAAGCGATCCCGTTGCTCCTGTGGCACATCTTCAATGGTGACCTGCTTGCCATGCTCTTGCGTCGGAGCATAGATCATGCGAATTTTTTTCGAACCCATGGTGCGACGTACCACTGCCGGACGGTTAGCCGCCAGCGTAGGCTTGTGAACGTAGAATTCGTCAGGGTTTACCGCCCCCTGCACCACCATCTCGCCCAGACCCCACGCGGAGGTGATAAACACCACCTGGTCGAAGCCGGATTCAGTGTCGATAGAGAACATCACGCCGGAAGAGCCTACGTCGGAACGCACCATGCGCTGCACGCCGGCGGAAAGCGCGACGCCGCGGTGGTCATAGCCCTGATGGACGCGATAGGAGATGGCGCGGTCGTTGAACAGGGAAGCAAACACATGCTTCACCGCCACCAGTACCGCCTCGTAACCCTGGACGTTGAGGAAGGTTTCCTGCTGCCCGGCGAAAGAGGCATCCGGCATATCTTCCGCGGTGGCGGAAGAGCGCACGGCAAAGGAGGCCTGCGCATCGTCAGCGGAGAGCTGGTTGTAGGCGTCGTGAATGGCTTTTTCCAGTTCCGGCTGGAAAGGTGTGTCGATAATCCACTGGCGGATTTGCGCGCCGGCTTTGGCAAGCTCGGTGACATCATCAATATCCGTTTTATCCAGCAGGTCGTAAATGCGCTGGTTTACACCGCTCTGGTCTAAAAACAGGTTAAACGCATCGGCGGTTGTGGCAAACCCGTTAGGTACGGAGACACCCATACCGGACAGATTTGTAATCATTTCACCCAGGGAGGCATTTTTGCCCCCAACTCTGTCTACATCATTCATGCCGAGTTGGTTATACCAAAGCACCAGCGGTGACGAGCCATTGTTGGACATCGAAACAATCCTTTTGTGATATTTGATCGGAGTAAGAAACACCTGACTACGTATTTATACTGGCATATTTATTTCCGCTAAAAAAACGGTGAATCGTGTAAGCAATTTAAATTTTCAACTTTTCGGACAGTTTCCCGGCACTCGCTAACCCGATGATTCCTATAGATTCCGGCAAAAACCATAGAAATAAAGCCGCTATTCGAAAAATGAAATCCACTTTTCAGGAAAATCAAAAACACCATTTCATTTTAAATTCAGATAAGTTCTTTGCTGTGAAATTAACTTTTTTAATTTATGCTTTCAGGCAATTACGTACGCTATTCAGGGTGGATAAAATGGATAATGCTGTCGATCGCCACGTTTTTTATATTTCTGATGGGACGGCGATAACCGCCGAGGTGCTGGGACACGCGGTGATGTCGCAGTTTCCGGTATCGATAAACAGCATCACGTTGCCGTTCGTGGAAAATGAGAGCCGGGCCAAAGCGGTCAAGGACCAGATCGACGCCATTTACCAGCAGACCGGCGTTCGTCCGCTGGTGTTCTACTCCATTGTGATCCCTGAGATCCGCAACATCATTTTGCAAAGCGAGGGCTTCTGTCAGGACATCGTGCAGGCGCTGGTTGCTCCCTTGCAAAGCGAGCTGAAGCTCGACCCGACGCCGATCGCCCACCGTACCCACGGTCTGAACCCCGGCAACCTGACCAAATACGATGCGCGTATTGCCGCCATTGACTACACCCTGGCGCACGACGACGGGATCTCGCTACGCAATCTCGACCAGGCGCAGGTGATTTTGCTCGGCGTGTCGCGCTGCGGTAAAACCCCCACCAGCCTTTACCTGGCGATGCAGTTTGGCATTCGTGCCGCCAACTACCCCTTTATTGCCGATGATATGGATAACCTGGTGCTGCCCGCCGCGCTCAAGCCGCTCCAGCATAAGCTGTTTGGGCTGACCATCAACCCGGAACGCCTGGCGGCGATCCGCGAAGAACGTCGCGAGAACAGTCGCTACGCCTCGATGCGCCAGTGCCGAATGGAAGTCTCCGAAGTCGAAGCGCTGTACCGGAAAAATCAAATTCCCTGGCTGAACAGTACCAACTATTCAGTAGAAGAAATTGCCACCAAGATCCTCGATATCATGGGGCTGAATCGCCGCATGTACTAATATGCTAGTACATTAATCCAGTTTCAGTTATTATCATGCCATCCTCGGGGCGACGTGCCCCGAACTTGAAATCAGCAGGGATTGGTTTAAGGTGATGGCCATCACTTCCCGGTAGTCTGCCGATGAAGCAAAAAATTTCTGAGACATTCCATGAACAAAACCGACGAACTGCGCACCGCGCGCATTGATAGCCTGGTCACACCGGCTGAACTGGCCCGGCTGCATCCCGTATCCGCCGAGGTGGCGGACCATGTGACGGCCTCCCGTCGCCGCATCGAAAAAATTCTCAATGGTGAAGACAAACGTCTTCTGGTGGTGATTGGCCCCTGCTCCATCCACGACCTCGACGCGGCAATGGATTATGCACAACGCCTTCAGACGCTGCGCGGCACGTATCAGGATCGCCTGGAGATCGTGATGCGTACCTACTTTGAAAAGCCCCGTACCGTCGTGGGCTGGAAAGGATTGATTTCCGATCCCGATCTGAACGGTAGCTACCGGGTGAATCACGGTATTACACTGGCGCGCAAGCTGCTGTTACAGGTTAACGAGCTGGGCGTGCCAACTGCCACCGAATTTCTGGATATGGTGACCGGACAGTTTATTGCCGACCTCATTAGCTGGGGCGCGATTGGCGCACGTACCACCGAAAGCCAGATCCACCGTGAAATGGCGTCGGCGCTTTCCTGCCCGGTGGGCTTCAAAAACGGAACGGACGGCAATACCCGAATTGCCGTAGATGCCATCCGCGCGTCACGCGCCAGCCATATGTTCCTCTCCCCGGATAAAAACGGCCAGATGACCATCTACCAGACCAGCGGCAACCCGTTCGGACATATCATTATGCGTGGCGGTAAAAAACCGAATTACCATGCAGAAGATATTGCCGCCGCCTGCGAAACGCTGGCGGAATTTGACCTGCCGGAGCATCTGGTGGTGGATTTCAGCCACGGCAACTGTCAGAAACAGCACCGCCGCCAGCTGGACGTCTGCGAGGAAGTTTGCCAGCAGATCCGCAGCGGCTCGACCGCCATTGCAGGAATTATGGCGGAGAGTTTTATCAAAGAAGGCACGCAGAAGATCGTCGCCGGACAGCAAATGGTCTACGGCCAGTCAATCACCGACCCGTGCCTGAGCTGGGAAGACAGCGAGCTGCTGCTGGAGAAGCTGGCTTCAGCCGTGGACACACGCTTTTAAAATCCTGCCGGGTGACGCTGCGCTTACCCGGCCTACGGTACGTGCCCTTCTCCCTCTACTCGTGGGAGAGGGTCGGGGTGAGGGTATCAGACCGCACCTCTCCCCCAAATTTGATCCCGTCACACAATTTTCACAAAAACGCTTGCCGTGAATTTGCAGTTTATTGATAATGATTATCATTGTTACATTGATTGTTATTTATAAACATTATGTCACCTACCGATAACAGCGCGGCAACGCCAACAAAAACACACACAGCGCCGTCCCCTGCTCCCACCGATCGCCGAATCGACAGCAAAAGCCTGTTGGGTGAGGAGGGACGGGTCATTATCGAGCATGACGGCCAGCACTACCTGCTGCGCCAGACCAATGCCGGAAAACTGATCCTGACTAAATAAACCAGACAACACATTCGCCAGCCACCCAGGTGATCCCCAGGCAGCCAGCGCTTTTCAATTCTTATGGAGAGTTGCTATGCCACACCTGCAATCCGCGTCTTTACGCCCGTCTCTTCTGGCGCTGGCGATTGTCAGCACCCTGCCGGGCGTTACGTTTGCCGCCGCAGACGAGATCACCGTCACCGCCACCGGCAATGCCCGCAGCGCCTTTGAAGCCCCCATGATGGTGAGCGTGATTGACGCCACCGCGCCGGAAAACCAGACCGCCAGCTCCGCCGCCGACCTGCTGCGCAAGGTGCCCGGTCTGACCCTGGACGGCACCGGGCGCACCAACGGTCAGGACGTTAACCTCCGGGGCTATGACCGCCGTGGCGTGCTGATACTGGTGGATGGCGTGCGCCAGGGCACTGATACCGGACACCTGAACAGCACGTTCCTCGATCCGGCGCTGATCAAACGTATTGAAGTAGTACGTGGTCCTTCCGCCTTGCTGTACGGCAGCGGCGCGCTGGGCGGCGTAATTTCGTATGACACCGTCGACGCCAGCGATCTGCTGGATGCAGGTAAAAACAGCGGCTATCGCGTATTTGCTACCGGTGCAACGGGCGATCATAGCATCGGGATGGGTGCCAGCGCCTATGGCCGCACCGATACCCTGGACGGTCTGGTCTCCTGGTCCAGCCGCGATCGCGGCGACATTCGCCAGAGTGACGGCGCGAGGGCGCCAAACGACGAATCCATCAACAATATGCTGGCGAAAGGCAGCTGGAAAATCGATCCGGCGCAGACGCTGAGTGGCTCCCTGCGCTACTACAACAACGACGCGCAGGAGCCGAAAAATCCGCAGACCACGGATGCCAGCAGCAGTAACCCGATGACCGATCGTTCCACCATTCAGCGCGATGCCCAGCTTGGCTACCGCATTGCGCCAGCCGGAAACGACTGGCTGAACGCCGATGCGAAAATTTACTGGTCCGAAGCGCGGATCAACGCCCAGAACATCGACGCCAGCGGCGAGTTCCGTAAGCAGACTACCAAAGGCGGCAAAGTGGAAAACCGCACCCGCCTGTTCAGCGACTCCTTCGCCTCGCACCTGCTGACCTACGGCGGGGAATACTATCGTCAGGAGCAACACCCTGGCGGCGCGACCACCGGCTTCCCGGACGCGAAAATCGACTTCAGCTCCGGCTGGTTGCAGGATGAGATCACCCTGCGCGACCTGCCGGTAACGCTTCTCGGCGGGACGCGTTACGACAACTACCGCGGCAGCAGCGACGGTTACGACGACGTGGATGCGGATAAGTGGTCATCACGCGCCGGGTTAACCGTGAGTCCAGCCGACTGGCTGATGCTGTTCGGCTCTTACGCCCAGGCCTTCCGTGCGCCAACGATGGGCGAGATGTATAACGACTCGAAGCACTTCTCTATCGGCAGCTTCTACACCAACTACTGGGTGCCGAACCCGAACCTGCGTCCGGAAACTAACGAAACCCAGGAGTTCGGTTTTGGGCTACGTTTTGACGATCTGCTGCTCGCCAACGACGCGCTGGAGTTCAAAGCCAGCTACTTCGACACCAAAGCGAAAGATTACATCTCCACTACCGTCGATTTTGCGGCGGCCACCACCATGTCCTATAACGTACCAAATGCCAAAATCTGGGGCTGGGACATGATGGCGACCTACGCGACCAGTCTGTTCAACCTGGACGTGGCCTACAACCGCACACGCGGGAAAGATACCGACACGGGCGAATACATCTCCAGCATCAACCCGGACACCGTCACCAGCAAGCTGGATATCCCCGTGGCGCAAAGCGGCTTCTCCGTGGGCTGGATCGGCACCTTCGTCGAACGTTCAACGCACATCAGCAGCAGCTACAGCGAGCAGCCTGGCTACGCAGTGAATGATTTCTACGTCAGCTATAAAGGTCAGCAGCAGTTCAAAGGCATCACCACCACCCTCGTGCTGGGGAACGCCTTCGACAAAGCCTACTGGTCACCACAAGGCATCCCGCAGGATGGCCGCAACGGCAAGATCTTCGTCAGTTATCAATGGTAATTCCCTTCGGGGCAACGATTCAGAAGGATAAGATTATGGGTCACTACACACGCTGGCTTGAGCTTAAAGAAGAACATCCGGGTAAGTACGCCCGTGATATCGCCGGATTAATGCACATCAGCGAAGCAGAGCTGGCATTTGCGCGCGTTGGACACGACGCCTGGCGGCTGCGCGGTGAAATCCGTGAGATTCTGGCAGCGCTGGAGTCGGTGGGGGAAACCAAATGCATCTGCCGTAACGAATACGCCGTTCACGAGCAGGTCGGGGCGTTTACTAACCAGCACCTCGGCGGCCACGCCGGGCTGGTGCTGAATCCGCGCGCGCTGGATCTGCGTTTGTTCCTCAACCAGTGGGCGAGCGCGTTTCACATAAGTGAAACGACCTCCCGCGGCGAACGTCAGAGCATTCAGTTCTTCGATCATCAGGGCGACGCTTTACTGAAGGTCTACACCACGGATCACACCGACGTTGCCGCCTGGGGCGACGTGCTGACCCGTTTTATCATTGCCGATAACCCCACTCTGGCACTGAAGGCTGTCGATGCCCCTGCGCATTCCGACGGTGCTGATGCAGGCTCGGTGGAGAAAGAGTGGCGCGCCATGACCGATGTGCATCAGTTCTTTAGCTTACTGAAGCGCCATAACCTGAGCCGCCAGCAGGCGTTTCGTCTGGTGAGTGACGATCTGGCCTGTAAGGTGGATAACAGCGCGCTGGCACAGCTGCTGGAGACGGCGCGACAGGACGGAAACGAAATCATGATCTTCGTCGGCAACCGCGGCTGCGTGCAGATCTTCACCGGTGTGGTGGAAAAACTGACGCCCATGAAGGGCTGGCTGAACATCTTCAACCCAACCTTTACCCTGCATCTGCTGGAGGAGACTATCGCCGAGACGTGGGTAACGCGCAAGCCTACGGCGGACGGACACGTTACCAGCCTGGAGCTGTTTGCTGCGGATGGCACTCAGATCGCCCAGCTCTACGGCCAGCGTACCGAAGGCGAGCCTGAGCAGAGCCAGTGGCGCCGCCAGATTGACGCCCTGACGCCAGAAGGGCTGGCCGCATGAAAAACTGGTTCGCCCTGCTCTGCGCCCTGCCGCTGGTCGCCGTCGCCGCGCCGGAGAGAATTGTCGCCCTCGGCGGCGACGTGACGGAGATCGTCTACGCCCTCGGCGCGGAGTCTTCTCTGGTTGCGCGCGACAGTACCAGCCAGTGGCCGCAGGCGACAAACGCGCTGCCTGACGTGGGGTATCTTCGCCAGCTGAATGCGGAGGGGATTTTATCCGTACGCCCGACGCTGGTGCTGGCAAGCGACCAGGCGCAGCCCTCTCTGGCGCTGAAACAGGTTGAACAGAGCCACGTCCGGGTGGTTACCGTTCCCGGCACGCCTGACCTGCGCGCGATTGACGAAAAAGTACGGGTGATAGCTCAGGCGACGCATCATGAGGCGCAAGGGGAAACCCTGCGCAACTCGCTGCGTCAGGCGCTGGCGGCACTGCCCTCAACACCGCTCAACAAGCGGGTGCTGTTTATCCTCAGCCACGGCGGAATGACCGCAATGGCGTCCGGGCAACAGACCGGCGCGGATGCGGCAATACGCGCCGCCGGGTTGCAGAACGCCATGCAGGGCTTTACCCGCTATCAGCCGCTTTCCCAGGAGGGGGTGATGGCCAGCCAGCCGGATCTGGTGGTGATTTCGCAGGACGGTCTTAACGCGCTGGGCGGCGAAGAAAATCTGTGGAAACTGCCCGGTCTGGCGCAAACGCCAGCGGGACGAAGCAAGCAGATGCTGGCTATTGATGATATGGCCCTGCTGGGCTTCAGCGTCCGCACGCCGAAAGCCATACAACAGCTGCGTGCCAGAGCGGAGCAACTGCCCTGATGTCCCGGCGCATCACGTTATCGTTATGGCTTCTGGCGGGGTTGCTTACCGTCATGACGTTCATGGCCACCGGTTTTGGGGCGTTACGCCTGCCGGTGAACGTGCTGTGGAGCGGCAGCGATGAGACACTACGCCAGATCTGGCTTACCATCCGTCTGCCCCGCGTACTGCTGGCGCTGGTGATTGGCGGATCGCTGGCGCTCGCCGGCTGCGTCATGCAGGGGCTGTTCCGCAATCCACTGGCCGACCCGGGCCTGCTCGGGATCAGCAGCGGTGCGGCGCTGGCCGTCGCCCTGTGGGTGGTGCTCCCGCTCTCGCTGCCCGCGCTGGTGATGCTTTACGCCCCTATGCTGGCGGCATTTCTTGGGGCGCTGGCAGCCACTGGCGTGATCTTCCTGCTCAGCAAGCAGCGTGACCCCTCTCTGTCACGTCTGTTGCTGGTGGGTATCGCCATCAATGCCCTGTGCGGTGCGGCAGTGGGTGTGCTTTCGTGGGTCAGCAATGACGCCCAGCTGCGTCAGCTTTCACTCTGGGGAATGGGAAGTCTTGGTCAGGCACAGTGGTCAACGCTGCTCGCCGTGACCTCGCTGATGGTGCCTGCCGTTCTGGCGATCTGGCGTTGTGCCAGCGCATTAAATTTACTGCAACTGGGTGAGGAGGAAGCGCATTACCTTGGCGTGGACGTTGCCCTTGTACAGCGAATATTACTGTTATGCAGCGCCCTGCTGGTCGCGGCGGCTGTCGCCGTCAGCGGCGTGATTGGCTTTGTCGGACTCGTGGTGCCGCACCTGATGCGCATGTGGCTGGGCGCCGATCACCGGGCAACCCTCCCCGGCACGGTACTCGCGGGCGCATTACTGCTGCTGGTGGCGGATACGGTCGCGCGCACCCTGGTCGCTCCGGCAGAAATGCCGGTCGGCCTGCTCACCAGTATCCTTGGTGCTCCCTGGTTCTTATGGCTCATTTTTCGTCGTGGAGAACAGCATGGCTGAACGTTATACGGCTGAAAATCTTACTTTTACCCGATCTGGCCGCACGCTGACAGATAACGTTTCGCTGTCACTGTCGCAGGGAGAGCTGGTTACATTGATCGGCCCCAACGGCGCGGGGAAATCCACGCTGCTGCGGCTGCTGACCGGCTACCTGAAACCCGACAGCGGCGGCTGTTCGCTGGCGGGAAAAGCGCTGGATGAATGGCATCCGCAGACGCTGTCCCGCTATCGGGCGGTGATGCGCCAGCAGTCTCAGCCTGGATTTGACTGGCAGGTGGAGGAGATTGTTGGCATGGGGCGTGCGCCCTGGACGCGTCACCCGGAACCGTCGATTGTGCGTGAGGTGTTGCAGCTGACCGGTTGCCTGCCGCTGGCCGGCAGGCGTTATCATGCCCTCTCCGGCGGCGAGCAGCAGCGCGTCCAGCTCGCCCGCGCGCTGGCGCAGCTGTGGCGTGACGGAACGCCGCGCGGCTGGCTATTTCTCGACGAACCCACTTCCGCGCTGGATCTCTACCACCAGCAGCATCTGCTGCGCCTGTTGAAATCGCTGACCCGTCAGGGCCATCTTCACGCCTGCGTGGTGCTGCACGATCTCAATCTTGCCGCATTATGGTCGGACCGGATCCTGCTGTTACACAACGGCAGGATTGTTTCTCAGGGCATACCGGAGACGGTTTTGCAGGCCGACGCGCTGGCACACTGGTACGGTGCGCAGGTGCACGTCGGCAGACATCCGGCGCACGCCGCACCGCAGGTTTTTCTCGCCCCTTAGCTTGAGCAGCTCACTTCCAGCCGCTTGCCCCAGTCCGGCGGGCGGCTGACATAGTCATCCTCCCGGTCGGCAAACGGCGTGCGCAGGGCGATATGCAGCCGATGCAGCTCGGTATAATCCCCCTGCTCTGCCTGCTCAATGGCCCGCTGCGCCAGCCAGTTGCGCAACACCATCGCCGGGTTAACCGCCTTCATCCGCGCCTGGCGGGTATCGTCATCAATCTGTTCCTGCTGTAAACGCGTCCGGTAAACGGCAAACCAGTCATCAAACGCCTGACGATCGATGAACTCGTCGCGCAGCGGTGACGCGGCACTCTGCTGCGCGGTCTGGCTCAGCATACGGAAGGTTCGGGTATAGTCGCTGCCTTCACGCGCCATGATGGCAAACAGCCCATTCAACAGCGCGTTATCGCCTTTTTCCTGCGTCTTCAGCCCCAGCTTGTTGCGCATTAACACACCATATTCCCGCAGCAGGACCTCCTGATAGCTGTCCAGCGCATCGTTCAGGGCATCGACATTGATAAACGGCGACAGGCTTTGCGCAAGCCGCTGAAGGTTCCACAGCCCCACCGCAGGCTGGTTGTCGAAACGGTAACGCCCCTGATAGTCCGAATGGTTACAGATGTAACCCGGCTGATAGTCATCAAGGAAGCCGTACGGTCCGTAGTCAAACGTCAGCCCTAACAGGGACATGTTGTCGGTATTCATCACCCCGTGGGCAAAGCCGACGGCCTGCCAGCGGGCAATCATTGCGGCAGTGCGCGCGACAATATCACGGAACCAGAGAACATAGCGGTCCGGCTCGTTTTGCAGGTGCGGCCAGTGACGGCGAAGGGCGTAATCGGCAAGCTGGCGGACCTTATCCGGCTCGCGGCGATAGTAGAAGTGTTCAAAATGACCGAAACGCAGATGGCTTTCCGCCACGCGGACCAGCATCGCTCCCTGCTCCATCGTTTCACGGGCCACCGGCGTGTCGCTGGTGACAATGGACAGCGCGCGTGAGGTGGGGATCCCCAGGGCATGCATCGCCTCGGAAGCCAGACCTTCACGGATGGTTGAACGCAGCACCGCGCGGCCATCTCCCATGCGTGAGTACGGGGTTAGCCCTGCCCCTTTCAGGTGCCAGTCGAGCGTTTCGCCATTCGGCAGAAGTTGTTCACCCAGCAGGATGCCGCGGCCATCGCCGAGCTGTCCCGCCCAGACGCCAAACTGATGTCCGCTGTAGACCTGAGCCAGCGGCTTCATGCCCGGGAGCAGCGTTTCGCCGCCCCAGACGCCGGCGCCTTTTTCTGGCTGAAAAAGCGTCGAAGGGATGCCAAGCGAATCCGCCAATGCATCGTTATGCCAGATAAGACGCGCGTTCTGTAATGGCGTTGGCTTAAGCGCGGTGTAAAAGCCGGGTAATTCATCGTGCCAGTGAGCAGTAAAAGACAGGGTCATAAGTCCTCCTGCTTTAAGTGTAGAGGGTTTCCCTGGACGTAAACACGGGCGAAGAAAGGGGTTATTGCTGAACGAGAGTCGTGACTCGCTCTGCCGGGACGGCAGGCCACAGGCTTCCCTGCATTGCACCAAAATTGAAGGGCAGCACGCGTTGTAAGATGCCGTGATCGTCAATTCCCGAGACCATGACCGACTGACAATGCGGCGCGATCTGCCAGAGAATGGCGCGCATAAAAGGCTCAAACGAGAGTGCCGACACGCGCTGCTGGATAAAGTTTTTATCCAGAATCACCCGTTTGAACAGACCATCATAAACCGGTTTAAGGGAAGATGCCCCTGCACCAAAGTTAGCCAGTACTAAGGGGAAATGGATCGCCATTCTTGCCAGACAGGGATCGTCTTTCCCGTTATTTAAACCTGGATAGTTCTCATTAACAGTAAACTCAAGAAACGGATAACGCTCGAGGATTGAAACAGCGTTCTCATTAGTTAATAAAAACTCAACAATTGCAGGTGTAATATTGATCCATGCAATTAACTGATGCTGAATAAAAAATAGCTTACAGGTATCAAGTAATTGCAGTTTCTCCTGAAACAGCGCTAATTCATCTTCCTGAGAAAGATGTGGGATAACCAGTTCAGTCGGGATCCGTACGTCCGCACCCACGCCAGTAAAGTTAACCAAAATCTCTAAACCTTTAAGCAAACCTGCACTATCACGCGCCGGAAGGAGTAAAAGTTCAGACTGGTAAGCATTATCTAGCGTAATAATCATCGCGCTTGTCCTGCATTAAAGATGAGAGAGAACATCCTGGAGCAATTGCAGGCACAATTCCACTGTCTTGATTTTAATAAGATTAATTTCATTCTTTCCGTATTAATTTTCAGATTTTTCCCTGAATCTAAATTAATTTTATCCTGGTTATTGAATAATAGCCAGTTTTAGATAAAACAGGCACATGCGGACATAAATAATTGGGCAAAAATTTAACTTTAATCAACCCGCAAGAAAAGCCTGACGTCTATTTTCACCGCCAGGCCCTCCGCACTGCATTTTTATGCAGCGGTTAAATACGTCTGGCCTGCCAGAAGTTTTTACGCCAGTAAACATTATCCAGAGAGGAGCGCATCACGCCACGGCTGGTCGAGGCATGAATGAACTGATTATCGGTATCATAGATGCCGACATGAAGGCCGCTTTCACCGGAGCCCGTTTTAAAAAAGACCAGATCGCCGGGCAGGAGCTCGTCTTTATCAATTTCAGTGCCGATTTTCGCCTGCATACGCGTTTCACGCGGAAGCTGGAGGTCAAATTTATCGCGGAAGGTCATCAGCACGAATCCCGAGCAATCCACCCCGCCCCGGCTCATGCCGCCGTAGCGATAAGGTGTGCCGCGCCAGTTGCTGAGCTGATCGTTCAGGCTGGCAATGACCGTAATGGAATCGGAAAGCCGTGGGTTGGGCGGAGGTGCACGATGGCTGCTGCATCCTGCAAGAAAGAGCGCCGCAACAAGGAGAAACCAGAATCGCATTTCAGACGAATCCTCTGCTTTTTTTGTTCTTTCGGTAATTTAGCGTGCATCTATGCAGCTGTGCAAGAAAGGTTATTCCTGCGCCGTGGAAATGAGCATCTTGTGGCCTTCAATATCCAGCCTCCGGAACGACATGTGGTAAGCGCTCGCAAGATTGGCGGCCGTCAGTACGCTGTCGCGCGTTCCGCTGGCAATCAGCTTGCCACGCGCCAGCAACCACACCCGATGCGCGTGGCGCAACGTATGGTTTAAATCATGGCTGCTCATCACAATGGCAATCCCCTTGCGACACAGCGCGCTGAGCAGGGTATCCAGCGCTGCCTGTTGGGCAACGTCCAGCCCACTCATCGGCTCGTCCAGCAGCAGCAACCGCCCGTGAGGATTTCCCGCCGGATGGATCTGAAGGATAACGGCCGCCAGACGCACGCGCTGCCACTCGCCGCCGGAAAGCTGATTTGCCTGCCGGGTAAGCTTGTCGTCTAACCCGAGTGCCGCAGCAACCTCGTTGAGCAATCCCACCTGATTTTTGTCAGGCAGATGCAGCGTCAGGTAGTGCCAGACGGGCATCGCAAAGGGCGGAACCTGCTGCTGAACCAGATAGCTTCGACGGGAGGCAAGTGTAGCGGGTAGCCAGTCGACGAGCGATTGCCCGAGAAAGGTAATCTTTCCTTCCCCGGTGGTCAGCCCCGCCATGCACGCCAGTAGCGTGCTTTTTCCGGCGCCGTTTGGCCCAACCAGGTGAAGGATTTCACCTGCGTTGACTTCGGCGGTAACAGGCTCAAGACGCCCCTTGCCGGCAACGTCCGTGAGCTGCATCAGCAGCGTCATTATTTCGCCAGCGCCAGCTTAATTGATTCCATCACGATAGGATCTTCAGGCGTCATGTCAGGCGAAAAACGCTGCACGACCTGACCGTCACGGCCAATCAGGAATTTTTCGAAGTTCCACAGAATATCATCCGGATAGAGCGGCGCGCGGCCTTTACTTGCCATACGCTCATAGAAACCACTCTCTTCAGGCGCAACGGCGGTCGGCGCCGCGGCCACCAGTTTGGCATACAGCGGATGACGATTTTCCCCGTTCACATCAATTTTGCTGAACATCGGGAACGTCACGCCATAGGTTGTGCTGCAAAAGGTCTTAATCTCCTCTTCGCTGCCCGGCTCCTGGCCCAGGAACTGGTTGCACGGGAAGCCGAGTACGGTAAAGCCGTCTTTTTCCCAGGCTTTATGAATGTTTTCCAGCTGTTCATACTGCGGCGTAAGGCCACATTTCGACGCCACGTTCACGATGAGCAGCACCTTGCCCTTGTAGCCTTCCAGCGTGGTTTTCTCGCCGTCAATGGTCGTCACTTCGGTATTCAGAATATCAGACTGCATAGCATTCCCTCAGGTTGACTTACAGGTTGTGTTTTAACGTCCAGCTTTTAATAGTAGCCAGATAAAGACCGGTGCGCCCAGCGTTGCGGTCACCACGCCTATGGGCAACTCAGCGGCCGTCAGGGCGAGCCGGGCGATGATATCGGCAACCAGCAGCGTTGCCGCCCCGGCAACCGCCGAGGCCGGGAGCAGGGTTCGGTGGTCCGTAATGCCGCACAGGCGCAGCATATGCGGGATCACCAGCCCAATAAAGCCAATCGCCCCCGCCAGCGCCACGCTTACGCCTACCATCCAGCCAATGGCGATAACCAGCACGTTGCGCCAGAATCCAATCGGCATCCCGAGCTGGCGAGCAGACGTTTCGCCCAGCGCGAGAATATTAAGAGGCTGCGCCTGGAACGCCGTCCACAGGATGACCGGGATCAGGAGCACCATCAGCCACCCCTGACGCCAGTCAACACCCCCAAATCCCCCCATCATCCAGTACATTAACTGGCGCAGATCGAAGGAGGTAGAAAAGTAGACGGCCCAGGTCATCAGCGCACTACAGATGATCCCCAACGCTACCCCGGCAAGCAGCAGCCGACTGGTGGATAAGTGGCGGCGGGCAAAGCGCAGAAGGATAAGGGTTATCAACAGCGCGCCAAGGATGGCGCTGAGGCTAATCCCCCAGCCGGAGAGCTCGCCTCCCCCCAGCATCACGGCGGCGATAAGCCCGACGCCTGCGCCATTTGACACCCCGAGAAGCCCGGGTTCCGCCAGAGGGTTTTCAAATAATGCCTGCATGATCGTGCCGCACAGCGCCAGCGCAGCGCCAACTAAAAGGACAGCCAACGTCCGCGGCAGGCGGATCTGCCAGACAAAGAGCTGTCCTTCAGGCGTAAACCAGCTTTCCGGCCCCAGCCACCGATCGCCCGCACACAGGCTGACGGTGGTGGCGACAATCAACAGCACCCCGAGCAGACACAGGCGGCGAAGATCGGAGCGGTGCTGGCGGCGGGCAAGATCAAGCATAGACGATAGGTTATCCGGTTGAGATATCATTGATTTTACGGCGGGTTTAGCAAATAGCGCAAAGAAAAAAGGCCGCGTGAGCGGCCTTTTTAGTTAGTTCATATTACTCTGCTTTGGGCGTTGCGTTTTCGACACGGCTTTTTAACTTCTGTCCGGGTCTGAAGGTCACCACGCGGCGGGCTGTAATGGGAATATCTTCCCCCGTCTTCGGGTTACGGCCCGGACGTTGGTTTTTGTCTCGCAAATCAAAATTGCCAAAACCGGAGAGTTTAACCTGCTCACCATTTTCCAGAGCACGACGGATCTCTTCGAAAAACAGCTCTACCAGCTCTTTGGCATCCCGTTTGCTAAGCCCAAGCTTATCAAACAGATATTCTGACATTTCAGCTTTTGTAAGCGCCATAGGTTCAATCCCTCAATGATGCCTGGAATCGCTCTTTTAATGCCTCTACACATTTGGCGACGGTAGCGGCAATCTCCTCTTCTTCGAGTGTACGGCTGGTATCCTGAAGGATAAGGCTAATAGCGAGGCTCTTGAAACCTTCTGCTACGCCCTTGCCGCGGTACACGTCAAATAAGTTTACGCCAACTACCTGATTTACGCCAACTTTCTTACATTCGGCCAAAATATCTGCTGCGGGCACATTTTCAGCGACCACAACCGCGATATCACGGCGGTTTGCCGGGAAGCGGGAGACGTCCTGCGCCTGAGGAATGACGCGGTCTGCAACCGGGTTCCACTCCAGTTCGAATACGATGGTACGGCCATTCAGATCCAGCTTACGTTCCAGTTCCGGGTGAACAACCCCAATGAAACCAACACGTTTGCCGTCTAAATAGATCGCCGCACTCTGACCCGGATGCAGGGCTGGAATCGCTTCTGCGCGGAATTCAATTTCGGATAATTTACCGGTCAGATCGAGAATCGCTTCCAGATCGCCCTTCATATCGTAGAAATCAACCGTCCCTTTTGCCAGGTCCCAGTGCTCTTCAAAGCGGTTACCGCTGATGGCGCCGGCCAGCATGAGATCCTGACGGATGCCTAAATTCGCCTGAGTATCCGGTACAAAGCGCAAACCGCTTTCGAAAATACGCACGCGGTTTTGCTGACGGTTCTGGTTATAAACGATAGTACCCAGCAGCCCCGTCCACAGGGACAGACGCATCGCTGACATCTCGCTGGAAATCGGGCTTGGCAAAATCAGTGCTTCCTGACCCGGGTGGATCAGCTGTTGCAGCTTAGGATCAACGAAGCTGTAGGTGATCACTTCCTGGTAGCCTTTGTCGTTCAGCATGGTTTTCACACGCTTCAGAGACAGATCGGCCTCGCGATGGCTGCCCATCACCAGACCCGCCTGCACCGGCTCGTCAGGGATGTTGTTGTAGCCGTAAACGCGGGCCACTTCTTCCACCAGATCTTCCTCGATCTCCATGTCAAAACGCCAGGACGGCGCAACGGCTTTCCACTCGTCCTGACCCTCAGTAACTTCGCAACCCAGACGCGTCAGAATGTCGGTCACCTGCGCATCGGCAACGTGGTGACCAATCAGACGATCCAGTTTGCTGCGGCGCAGGGTAATGGTCGCACGCTTCGGCAGCGTCGCTTCGTTGGTCACATCGATAACCGGACCCGCTTCGCCGCCGCAGATGTCGATCAGCAGGCGAGTCGCACGCTCCATCGCTTTGTATTGCAGCGCAGGATCCACGCCACGCTCGTAGCGGTGAGAAGCATCAGTGTGCAGACCGTGACGGCGTGCGCGGCCGGTGATGGAGAGCGGGCTGAAGAACGCGCATTCCAGCAGGACGTTTTGCGTCTCGTCGTTGACGCCAGAGTGCTCGCCGCCGAAGATCCCGCCCATCGCCAGCGCTTTGTTGTGATCGGCAATCACCAGGGTGTCAGCGTTCAGTTTCGCTTCGCTGCCGTCCAGCAGAACCAGGGTTTCGCCCTCTTTCGCCATGCGCACGATGATCCCACCTTCGATACGATTTTTATCAAAGGCGTGCATTGGCTGGCCCAGCTCCAGCAGAACATAGTTGGTGACGTCGACGACCGCATCGATAGAACGGATACCGCAGCGACGCAGTTTCTCTTTCATCCACAGCGGGGTTGGCGCTTTAACGTTAATACCTTTCACCACACGACCGAGGTAGCGTGGGCAGGCCTTAGGCGCGTCTACCTGTATCGGCAGCACGTCACTAATGGTTGCCTCAACCGGAGCGATCTCCGGCACGTTCAGTTCAGTCTGGTTCAGCACGGCCACGTCGCGGGCCACACCGATGATGCCTAAACAGTCAGCACGGTTTGGCGTTACGCTGATTTCGATGGTGTTGTCATCAAGCTTCAGGTATTCGCGGATATCGGTACCAACTGGCGCATCCTGCGGCAGTTCAATAATGCCGGAGTGATCGTCGGAAATACCCAGTTCGGAGAAGGAGCACAGCATGCCTTCAGACGGCTCACCGCGCAGCTTAGCCGCTTTGATTTTGAAATCGCCCGGCAGCACCGCACCGACGGTCGCCACGGCCACTTTCAGGCCCTGACGGCAGTTTGGCGCACCGCAGACGATATCCAGCAGACGGTCACCGCCCACATTGACTTTTGTTACGCGCAGTTTGTCAGCGTTAGGGTGCTGACCGCATTCAACCACTTCACCCACGACCACGCCGGTGAAGGCGCCAGAAACCGGCTCTACACCGTCAACTTCCAGACCCGCCATGGTGATCTGGTTGGAAAGCGCGTCGCTGTCCAGCGTGGTGTTCACCCATTCGCGTAACCACAGTTCACTGAATTTCATTGTTCTGTCCTGCCCTTATTTAAACTGTTTGAGGAAACGCAGATCGTTTTCGAAGAACGCACGTAAATCGGTTACGCCGTAGCGCAGCATGGTCAGACGCTCCATACCCATACCGAACGCAAAGCCGGAATACACTTCCGGATCGATACCCACGTTGCGCAGCACGTTTGGATGCACCATGCCGCAGCCCAGCACTTCCAGCCATTTGCCGTTTTTACCCATCACGTCAACTTCCGCAGACGGTTCGGTGAACGGGAAGTAGGACGGGCGGAAGCGAACCTGCAAATCTTCCTCAAAGAAGTTGTTCAGGAAATCGTGCAGCGTGCCTTTCAGGTTGGTAAAGCTGATGTTTTTATCAACAATCAGACCTTCCATCTGGTGGAACATTGGGGTGTGGGTCTGATCGTAGTCGTTACGGTATACGCGACCCGGCGCGATGATGCGGATTGGCGGCTCCTGCTCCTTCATGGTACGGATCTGAACGCCGGAAGTCTGAGTACGCAGCAGACGGGTAGCGTCAAACCAGAAAGTGTCGTGGTCAGCACGTGCCGGATGATGGCCAGGAATGTTCAGGGCATCGAAGTTGTGGTAGTCATCTTCAATTTCCGGGCCAGTCGCCACGGTAAAGCCGAGCTCACCGAAGAAACTTTCAATACGATCGATAGTACGAGTCACCGGATGCAGACCGCCATTTTCAATACGACGACCCGGCAGAGAAACGTCAATCGTTTCTGCCGCCAGACGCGCATTCAGTACTGCGCTTTCCAGCTCGGCTTTACGCGCGTTCAGCGCCTGCTGTACCTGCTCTTTGGCTTCGTTAATCACTGCACCGGCTGCCGGGCGCTCCTCTGCTGGCAGTTCACGCAGGGTAGTCATCTGAAGGGTCAAATGCCCTTTCTTGCCCAGATATTCGACGCGGACATTGTCTAACGCGGCAACATCTGAGGCCTGGTTAATGGCGGCCGTTGCACTGGCAACCAGCTCTGCGAGATGTGACATGGTTTTCCTCATTATGTCGGTGCAGACACCGAATTGTTGGACGTATTCTCTTAACTTCAGGCACAAAAAAAGCCTCCATCGGGAGGCTTATCTGGCGCTGTTTTTCGTTTCATCTTTCACGCGCTAGCCTCCTGAAGTCAGGTGCTAAAGTAAAAGAAGAAGCGGAAAATAGCAGCATTCATGCTTGCGTTACCTTGTAGGGTAAAAACCGTTAAGACCTTATTGAAAAGCCTGCACGGATAAATGTCAATCTTCTGATGGTGTTAAATGAAAAGAGGAGGCAAAGCCCCCTCTCTCAACTGGCTTATGCCAGTGCTGCTTTCGCTTTTTCGACCAGAGCGGTGAACGCTACTTTGTCGAATACTGCGATGTCAGCCAGGATCTTACGGTCGATTTCAACAGAGGCTTTTTTCAGGCCGTTGATGAATTTGCTGTAAGAAATACCGTTCTGACGTGCTGCTGCGTTGATACGCGCAATCCACAGTTGACGGAACTGACGCTTACGCTGACGACGGTCACGGTAAGCGTACTGACCTGCTTTGATAACAGCCTGGAAGGCAACGCGGTATACGCGTGAACGCGCACCGTAGTAGCCTTTAGCTTGTTTCAAAATTTTCTTGTGACGTGCACGTGCAATTACACCACGTTTTACGCGAGCCATGTGTGCTCTCCTGTATCTATTCTAAGTTAAAAAAGTTAAACGTTAACGACTTATGCGTACGGCAGGCACGCGATGACCAGGCCCAGATCGCCTTTAGAAACCATGGCTTTTGGACGCAGGTGACGTTTACGCTTGGTAGCTTTCTTAGTCAGAATGTGACGCAGGTTAGCGTGCTTGTGCTTAAAACCACCTTTACCGGTTTTTTTGAAGCGCTTAGCAGCACCGCGTACGGTCTTAATTTTTGGCATTTTAATAACTTCCACTTCGCATTGTTAAATAAACGAAACATAGGCGAACAAAACCTATGGGGCCCGAAGGCTCCACAGATTTTGCTGCTTGAAGGCCTTACTGTTTCTTCTTAGGAGCGAGCACCATGATCATCTGGCGGCCTTCGATCTTCGTAGGGAAGGATTCGACTACTGCCAGTTCACTCAGATCGTCACGGACGCGGTTAAGCACTTCCATACCAATCTGTTGGTGGGCCATCTCACGACCGCGGAAACGCAGCGTGATCTTGGCCTTATCGCCATCTTCCAGAAAGCGAATCAGGCTGCGGAGTTTTACCTGATAATCGCCATCGTCGGTACCAGGACGGAATTTAATTTCCTTAACCTGGATAACTTTTTGCTTCTTCTTCTGTTCCTTAGAAGACTTACTCTTTTCATAAAGGAACTTGCCGTAGTCCATGATACGACAAACTGGCGGTTCGGCGTTAGGGCTGATTTCAACTAAATCTACTCCAGCTTCTTCAGCCTTTTCGATCGCTTCTCTCAGACTCACAATCCCCAGCTGCTCGCCTTCCAGACCTGTTAAGCGAACTTCCTGGGCGCGAATCTCGCCATTGATACGATTCGGACGTGCCGTTTGAACTCGTTTTCCGCCTTTAATACCTTATTCCTCCAGTTGTTGAAGACTGCGGCTGCGAATCTCTTGTTGCAGCTTCTCAATCACTTCACTTACGTCCAGGCTCCCCAGGTCTTTACCACGGCGGGTGCGAACGGCAACTTTGCCTGCTTCCACCTCTTTATCACCACAGACCAACATATACGGGACACGACGTAAAGTGTGCTCGCGGATTTTAAAGCCAATCTTCTCATTTCTCAAGTCTGCTTTTACGCGAATGCCCGCATTTTGTAGTTTCTGCGTCAATTCTTTAACGTAATCCGCCTGAGAATCGGTAATGTTCATCACCACTACCTGCACTGGCGCAAGCCAGGTTGGGAAGAAGCCCGCGAACTCTTCGGTCAGGATGCCGATGAAGCGCTCCAGTGAACCGAGAATCGCACGGTGAATCATAACCGGCACCTGACGCTCGTTGTCTTCGCCAACATAAGAGGCGCTTAAACGCTGCGGCAGGGAGAAGTCCAGCTGTACCGTTCCGCACTGCCATGCGCGATCGAGGCAGTCATACAGGGTAAATTCAATTTTCGGACCGTAGAATGCGCCCTCGCCCAGCTGGTATTCGAACGGAATACCGTTCTCTTCCAGCGCTACGGCAAGATCCGCCTCTGCGCGATCCCATGTCTCATCGCTGCCGATACGTTTTTCCGGACGCGTTGAGAGTTTGACCACGATCTTCTCGAAGCCAAAGGTGCTGTACATATCGTAGACCATACGAATACAGGCGTTAACTTCTTCACGGACCTGATCTTCAGTACAGAAGATATGCGCATCATCCTGAGTAAAGCCACGAACACGCATCAGACCGTGCAGCGCACCTGATGGCTCGTTACGGTGGCAGCTACCGAACTCCGCCATACGCAGCGGCAGATCGCGGTAGGATTTCAGACCCTGGTTGAAGATCTGAACGTGGCCCGGGCAGTTCATTGGCTTGATGCAGTATTCACGGTTCTCAGACGAAGTGGTGAACATCGCATCTTTGTAGTTGTCCCAGTGGCCGGTTTTTTCCCACAGCACACGGTCCATCATGAACGGGCCTTTCACTTCCTGGTACTGGTACTCTTTCAGCTTGGAGCGCACGAACGTTTCCAGTTCACGGAAGATAGTCCAGCCGTCGTTATGCCAGAACACCATCCCCGGCGCTTCTTCCTGCATATGATACAGGTCAAGCTGCTTACCGATTTTACGGTGGTCACGCTTAGCCGCCTCTTCCAGGCGTTGCAGGTACGCGTTCAGGGCCTTCTTATCGGCCCACGCGGTACCATAAATACGCTGCAACATTTTGTTGTTGCTGTCGCCACGCCAGTAAGCGCCTGCGATTTTCATCAGTTTGAAGTGATGACAGAAGCGCATGTTCGGCACGTGCGGTCCACGGCACATGTCGACGTATTCCTGGTGATGGTACAAGCCAGGCTTGTCATCATGAGCGATGTTTTCATCAAGAATCGAGACTTTGTAGCTCTCGCCGCGCTTCACGAAGGTTTCACGCGCTTCGTGCCAGCTGACTTTCTTCTTAATGACGTCATAGTTGGTTTCGGCGAGCTCGTGCATTCGTTTCTCGAGCGCGTCGATATCTTCCTGAGTCAGGGTGTGGTCAAGGTCAACGTCGTAGTAGAAACCGTTGTCGATAACCGGGCCGATCGCCATTTTGGTGTTTGGCCACAGCTGCTTAATAGCATGGCCTAACAGGTGCGCACAGGAGTGACGAATGATCTCCAGACCTTCTTCGTCTTTCGCGGTGATGATCGCAAGCGTTGCATCGCTTTCAATCAGATCGGACGCGTCTACCAGCTCACCGTTTACGCGACCTGCGATGGTTGCTTTTGCAAGTCCAGGGCCGATATCCAGGGCAACATCCATTGGGCTAACAGCATGGTCGAAATGGCGTTGGCTGCCATCAGGAAGAGTAATTACAGGCATTTTATATCCTTATTTGCAGTGATGCCCCACACATAAGAGCATATACAAAGAAAATAATCGTGATTAAACAGTAGATTACGAAACCATCTGACCAACAATCGTCAAATTGGTTCGTCATCATGCACCTGCCGATTCAGATAAATGCGAATTTACGGCAAGCAGGGTAATGGTAACACTATTGAAAGGGCGAATGCACCTTCTGCGACCGTTTGAACCGTTCATCCTTTTGTCTGCGTTCATGAACTTTTGCTGACGGAGGCTCGCAATCCGAAAGTGCTGAGCTATTCTTGACTTGGTCCTTAAACATCGAAGGGGTATCACATGAATGTATCCAGCAGAACCGTTGTGATATTGAATCTACTTTCCGCTGCTTGCCTGGTATTGATTCTGGCTGACAGATTCCATTGGTTTTAAGCCGAACCGGTGTTCCGGCATAACCTGTTGTCCAGGGTTGAGCGCTTTCTGGCGCAGATTTTGGTAGACTAAGGGTATCAACTGACAAGGATTAGGTTATGCCAACAAAAAGATTTGCCGTGAAGCACTGGAAAATGGTCGTGGTGTTAATTGCTATTTGCGGCGCGATGTTGCTGCTGCGCTGGGCCGCAATGATCTGGGGCTAATATTTTGTCAGCGAAAACGTGCCGTGAATTTACTGAATAAATCTTAACTATCTTTACGATAATTTATGGTCCAAAACCGGTACGTCATAATCCGGTTTTCGACAGGCTGTGACAGCGTATATATTCCGTCACACGTGGCAGTTGAAATATCAGGACCACTCACCCGCCACCAGCTTGTGTACATCAAATGCATCATTCATTGACTGGCCGGTAGACTGAGAGCCAGGGGCAATGTTGGAGCCTGCTTCTACATCCGAGGCTTTAGCGATCCCGATTGGGCTGTTAACGTCACTGGCAGGTTGCGTCATATTATCAGCAGCAAATACGCCAAATGAAAGTGCGGAAAGCACCATCGCTGCTGTAGCGGTTTTGATTTTTTTCATAATTTTATTCTCATACTTATTTAATGCGATATGCCTGAGGCGAGTTTTTCGCCTGTGCCGTAAGTGTAGATCTGGATCACATTCTTGCCTAGTCAAATTATTTATCAATTCGTGTCAAATAAACTGAATAAGCCCTGGCCGGCTAATTATGGAGAAATTATGAAGATGAAACCAGACCCATTATTTTAAAACGCCGTTTAATATAAATAAGCACAGTTTCAGAAAATAAAAAACGGGCCGAGAATAATCCCGGCCCGACGATATTACATTTTATAACCTAAAGAAATCGTGGTTCGGCGATCGGTATGTTCCGGCGCAGAATCAGGTGGGGATGAGTTCCAGGTTACGTTGTACGCCACCTTGAGTCCAAAGTGTTCGTTGATGGCCACATTCAACGCACTTTCTGAGTTCAGCGTTGTATCTTCAGCACCAAACACCGACACACCTTGGGTGAATTTTGCGTTGTCCGTCATCTGCCATGCATAGGTGCCCGATGCATAACCCAGCGGCTGGGTTTCATCTTCGCCGTTGGTGTACTCGTCGTAACGGACACCCGGACCGAATTCAAAACGCAGGCTGTGCACCGGCCCATTGAGGAACTGACGACCATAACCCGCAGTCACGACATCACGCTGGCGATAGCCGTTGTAGCGGTCAGTCAGCCAACTCGCCTGCCCGAACAGGTAGTCATAATCGGTCATGTTGTATCGGCTACGTCCGCCTACCGCGTATTTCTCCGATGAGCGTTGATCGTTAGCAGAGGTGTTGCTGGCATTTCCCCACAGCGACCAGGCCGTGGTGTTGCCGTACCAGGTCAGGGTGCTGTCTGCGGTCAGGGAGGAGCTTTTCGTATTACCGGATTGCGCCAGATACCCGGCATTCACGTTACCTTCAAAGGGTTTTTTGGCAGTGGAGGGATCGTCCATGACAGTAAAAACGGTATCATCGGCGGTTGCATTCAGTGACGCAAATACGCCACCCGCCAGCATCAGTGCTGCGGGTACTGTCTTCAAAAGCTTCATTTTATTTAAGGAGTCCGTACAACATAAAAAGAGACCGTCACGGTCTCGGAAACTTTCTTGCGGATCAATGACAAGGCGACCATAGAAAGGTAACAAATTATAAAAAGCCGCAAATAACATAGCAATATTTTCTTCTTTCATTTTTTGAATAAGAACGATCCCAAAACGTGTTTTATTTTATATGCCCGGCGCAGGTTATTTGTCAGCATTCATATTTAAAATCATACTGTTATTTACGTTGCCTTCCTGCCAAACGGTGCCAGGCTTAAAAGAACCCATGATAAAAGGAGGTCATGATGGCTTCGATTTATACGCTGACACTCTCCCCTTCCCTCGACTCCGCGACCATGACGCCGCAAATCTACCCGGAAGGTAAGCTGCGCTGTAGCGCGCCGGTGTTTGAGCCGGGCGGCGGCGGCATCAACGTGGCGCGCGCTATTACCCATCTCGGCGGAAAAGCCACCGCCATCTTCCCCGCTGGCGGCGCCACGGGAGAACATCTGGTTGCGTTGCTGGCAGATGAACAGGTGGCCGTAGACACCGTCGATGCTAAAGACTGGACCCGGCAGAACCTGCATGTCCATGTTGAATCCAGCGGCGAGCAATATCGTTTTGTGATGCCGGGGGCGAAATTAAGCGATGATGAGTTTCGTCAACTGGAAGAGAAAGTGCTGACCATTGAAAGCGGCTCATTACTGGTGATCAGCGGTAGCCTGCCGCCGGGCGTCAAAACAGAAAAACTGACGGCGCTGGTTCAGGCGGCGCTCCAGCGCGGCATCCGCTGCATTGTCGATAGCTCGGGCGAAGCCCTGAAGGCGGCGTTAGAACCCGGACAACTTGAACTCGTTAAACCTAACCAGAAAGAGCTCAGTGCCCTGGTTAATCGAGAACTCAGCCAGCCTGATGACGTTCGTACTGCCGCAGAAGAGCTGGTACGTACGGGCAAAGCGCATCGCGTTGTGGTCTCTCTCGGTCCTCAGGGTGCGCTGGCCGTCGACAAGACGGGCTTTGTACAGGTTGTGCCACCGCCGATGAAAAGCCAGAGCACCGTGGGTGCCGGTGACAGTATGGTTGGCGCGATGGTGCTGAAGCTGGCGCAGGGCGCTTCGCTTCTGGAGATGGCACGCTATGGCGTTGCGGCAGGGAGTGCAGCCACCATAAACCAGGGAACGCGTCTGTGTTCGCTTGCGGATACCCAGAAAATTGTCGATTACCTGGCGAGAAGCTGAACCTGCTTCCCCTTCCCATGGAGGGGGAAGTCGCTAAACAGGGCATATCGACTATGCTAAGAAAACTTTCAGGATAACAACGAGGTGAATTATGAGCAGTGGTGATATCACCCGCTACGTCGTAACCGTGAATATTCATGAGGCGTCGCTGACCGAACTGAATGAACTCAACAACGCGTTCACGCGCGCCAATTTTCTGCTCACGCTGACGGACGATGAGGGCAATATTCACGATCTCGGCTCAATGGCATTTGGCCTGATAAGCCCGCTGAGTCAGGAAGAGGTAAAGGCGCTGGCCAGTAGCCTGGTGGAAAGCGTGACTGACAAAGCCACGGAAATTGATGTGGATAGCTGGGAAAACTGGCATAAAAAAGAACAATAAGTGCCCTGTACAAAATTAAACCGCTCAGTTGTGCGTTAGTTCCTGTTTTTTTATAGCCGTTTTGCGCTAACTTTATGATCTGGCAGACAACATGGGAGAGACATCATGTGGCAGGCTATCAGTCATCTTTTAAGTGAGCAGCTGGGTGAAGGTGAAATTGAACTGCGTAACGAACTGCCAGGCGGAGAGATCCATGCCGCATGGCATTTACGTTACGCCGGGCGCGATCTTTTCGTTAAATGTGATGAGCGTGAATTGCTCCCCATTTTTACTGCCGAAGCCGATCAGCTTGAGCTGTTATCGCGCAGTAAAACAGTCACCGTTCCGCAGGTTTTAGCCGTCGGTAGCGATCGTGACTATAGCTTTCTGGTGATGAACTATCTTCCCGCGCGCCCTCTGGATGCGCACAACGCCTTTATTCTTGGGCAACAGATCGCCCGTTTGCACCAGTGGAGCGATCAACCTCAGTTCGGGCTCGATTTTGATAACGACCTCTCCACTACCCCACAGCCAAACGCATGGCAGCGCCGCTGGTCGACCTTTTTCGCCGAGCAGCGCATCGGTTGGCAGCTGGAGCTGGCCGCTGAAAAGGGATTAGCGTTCGGCAACATCGACGCGATTGTTGAACACATTCAGCAGCGTCTGGCTTCGCATCAGCCTCAGGCTTCCCTTCTGCACGGAGATTTATGGTCAAACAACTGTGCACTTGGGCCTGATGGTCCCTATATATTTGACCCGGCCTGCTACTGGGGCGACAGAGAATGTGACCTCGCAATGCTGCCGTTGCACCCTGAACAGCCGCCGCAAATTTATGATGGCTATCAGTCTGTCTCGCCGTTACCTGCGGGTTTCCTTGATCGTCAGCCGGTTTATCAGCTGTACACCTTGATAAACCGGGCTATTTTGTTTGGCGGGAGTCATCTGGTCAATGCCCAGCGGGCGCTGGACCGCATTCTGGCGGCATAGCGGGAGGGGGCGGCTTCACGCCCCTTCCCTTAGGATTTACAGGAAGCCAAGCAGCGTAAAGAAGAAATACCCGGCCACAATGATAATGACCGGCAGGATGTAGAGCGGGAAAAACTGCACAAAAATGGTATGACGCGGAACGACAATGCGCGATTCGATCTGCTCGCGGCTCATCCCGTCAGGGCCTTTCGCCTTCTCAAGGATCAGCTGGTCTTCCACCCCTTCGCGCAAAAAGCGGGTCTGGCGACTCATGCGCGCGCCGGAGGCCTGCAACGCCATCGCGATAAATATCAACGCATAGATTATCCAGAAACCGACATTCAGCTGGTGGTGAAAATCCGGCGTGGGCGAGTTGAACCAGAAGACGTTCAGGAACGGGGTGTTAAACCGCATCATCTCAATCATGACGTGCGCAAAATCAAGCATGACGGCATTGATGCCCGGCTGTTTTTCGCTGTGATCGTACATAAATTTGAGTACGGAGATCAGCGTTGAAATCAGGGCGGGAATAAAAATAACCCAACCAGCAATACGTTTTAAGACCGCGATGCGTCCAGCTTGTTGATACGTCATTAGTTCCTCTTCATAAAGACGCGTTATTTGTGCCTAAGTCTACCTGCTGTCGGTCATTTTCGCCCGCTCTTTGAATGCAATATGCTAAATTGCTTGTGCTTAGCACCGTTTGTCTTACCCCCAAGATAAGGAGATGTTGTAATGTCGACCCCGCGCCAGATACTTGCCGCTATTTTTGACATGGATGGATTGCTGATTGATTCCGAACCCCTGTGGGATCGGGCTGAACTGGACGTGATGGCCAGCCTCGGCGTCGATATCAGTCGTCGTAACGAGCTTCCCGATACCCTGGGGCTGCGCATCGATATGGTGGTTGACCTCTGGTATGCCCACCAGCCATGGGTTGGCCCGGATCGCGACGAAGTAACGGCGCGCATTATCAACCGCGCTATCTCCCTCGTAGAAGAGTATAAGCCGCTGTTGCCGGGCGTACGCGACGCTATCGCCCTGTGCAAGGCGCAAGGGCTGAAAGTGGGGCTGGCCTCCGCCTCACCGCTGCATATGCTGGAAAAAGTGCTGACGATGTTCGGGCTGCGCGACAGCTTCGACGCGCTGGCCTCGGCCGAAAAGCTTCCTTACAGCAAGCCACATCCGCAGGTATATATGGACTGCGCCGCGAAACTGGGGCTGGATCCACTTACCTGTGTGGCGCTGGAAGATTCGGTTAACGGCATGGTGGCGTCCAAAGCCGCACGTATGCGCTCCATCGTTGTGCCGGCTGAAGAAGGCCGACACGATCCCCGTTTTGCCCTCGCGGACGTCAGGCTGACGTCTCTTGAAGAATTGACTGCCCGCCATCTGCGCGGGGAGTAACGCTCTTTCAGGCAGCTTCGGCTGCCTGTCTCGCCAAATCAAAACAACGTTTTACTTTATTTGCTTTTCTCATTCCAGACTCCTATTCTTACGTGCAGAATGACAATAACCTGACTTCTGAGGCGCGTATGATACTGGATGCTTTTACTCTGGCAGGAAAAGTGGCGATGGTGACCGGGTGCGATACCGGTCTGGGGCAAGGTATGGCCATTGCCCTCGCCCAGGCAGGATGCGATATCGTGGGGGTTAACCGCAAGGTTCCTGACGAAACGGCAGCGCGCGTTACGGCGCTGGGACGACGCTTTATCGCGATTCGCGCCGATCTTGGCAAGCAGGAGAGTATTCAGAGCGTGGTGGATACCGCAGTCGCTGAGATGGGCCGCATCGATATTCTGGTTAACAATGCCGGCACCATCCGCCGTGCCGATGCGCTGGAATTTAGCGAGAAGGACTGGGACGAGGTCATCGATCTCAATCTGAAATCGGTCTTTTTCCTCTCTCAGGCAGTGGCGAAACAGTTTATCGCGCAGGGTCAGGGCGGCAAGATTATTAACATTGCCTCCATGCTCTCCTTCCAGGGCGGCATCCGGGTGCCCTCCTATACGGCGTCCAAAAGCGGCGTGCTGGGCCTCACCCGCCTGCTGGCGAACGAATGGGCAACGCTGGGCATTAATGTGAATGCTATAGCGCCGGGTTACATGGCGACCAATAACACCCGGCAGCTTCGCGATGATGAGCAGCGCAGCCAGGCGATCCTCGACCGTATTCCGGCGGGCCGCTGGGGTCTGCCGGAGGATCTACAGGGTCCGGTGGTGTTCCTGGCCTCATCGGCCTCTGATTACGTTAACGGCCATACCCTCGCCGTAGACGGTGGCTGGCTGGCGCGCTAACCGTGCGTTTGTGACAAAGAGTTACACCGTCACCTCTTTCACACACTGTATAAAAACCCTATACTGTATGAATCGACAGTTTACCGGGTTTTATCATGACGGCGGAAGGCCACCTGCTTTTTTCACTTGCCTGTGCAGTGTTTGCCAAAAACGCTGAACTGACCCCTGTGCTGGCACAGGGGGACTGGTGGCATATTGTCCCTTCCGCCGTGCTGACCTGCCTCCTGCCGGACATAGATCATCCAAAGTCATTCCTTGGCCAGCGGCTGAAGTGGATTTCAAAACCCATCGCCAGAGCCTTTGGTCATCGCGGGTTTACCCACAGCCTGCTGGCCGTATTTGGCCTGCTTACACTCTTCTATTTGAAGGTTCCGGAGAGCTGGATCGTCCCGGCGGATGCCATTCAGGGCATGGTGCTCGGCTACTTAAGCCATATCCTCGCCGATATGCTGACGCCAGCAGGTGTACCGCTGCTCTGGCCCTGCCGCTGGCGTTTCCGTCTGCCAATCCTCGTGCCGCAAAAAGGCAACCAGCTGGAGCGCGTTCTGTGTATGGCGCTGTTTGCGTATGCCGTGTGGATGCCGCAGACATTGCCCGAAAATGGTGCAGTGCGCTGGTCATCGCAAATGATCAACTCGCTACAATTTCAGTTCAATCGTTTTATTAATCACCAGATTGAACATTAAACCGACAATATAATCACTTTTGTCATAAACCATTCCATATGGATATAAGCGCGACATCACACTTCTGATAACCTTGCGCCAACAGGTTCGGTAAAAACCGACCGTATAATAAATCAGGAGAACGGGGATGAATTTTCCACTCATCGCGAACATTGTTGTGTTCGTCGTATTGCTATTGCTTCTCGCCCAGGCTCGCCACAAACAGTGGAGCCTGGCGAAAAAGGTACTGGTCGGTCTGGTCATGGGCGTGGTGTTTGGCCTGGCCTTACACGCCATTTACGGCTCCGATAGCCCGGTACTGAAAGATTCTATTCAGTGGTTCAACATTGTCGGTAACGGCTATGTACAGCTGCTGCAAATGATCGTTATGCCGCTGGTATTCGCCTCTATTCTGAGCGCCGTAGCCCGCCTGCATAATGCCTCTCAACTGGGTAAAATCAGTTTCCTGACCATTGGTACCCTGCTCTTCACCACGCTGATTGCGGCGCTGGTGGGTGTGCTGGTAACCAATCTGTTTGGCCTGACTGCTGAAGGTCTGGTGCAGGGTAGCGCTGAAACCGCGCGTCTGACGGCGATTGAGACCAACTACGTGGGTAAAGTGGCCGATCTGACCGTTCCGCAGATGGTGCTCTCCTTCATTCCGAAGAACCCGTTCGCTGACCTGACCGGTGCAAGCCCAACCTCCATTATCAGCGTGGTGATCTTCGCGGCATTCCTGGGCGTGGCTGCGCTCAAGCTGCTGAAGGACGATGCGCCGAAAGGCGAGCGCGTTCTGACAGCCATCGATACCCTGCAAAGCTGGGTGATGAAGCTGGTGCGTCTGGTCATGCAGCTGACGCCGTACGGTGTCCTGGCGCTGATGACCAAAGTCGTGGCAGGCTCTAACCTGCAAGACATCATCAAGCTTGGCAGCTTTGTGATCGCCTCTTATCTGGGGCTGGGCATTATGTTTGTGGTGCACGGTATCCTGCTGGGCGTGAACGGCGTTAGCCCGCTGAAATATTTCCGCAAAGTCTGGCCGGTGCTGACCTTCGCCTTCACCAGCCGTTCCAGCGCGGCATCTATCCCGCTGAACGTGGAAGCACAGACCCGTCGTCTGGGCGTACCGGAGTCTATCGCCAGCTTCTCGGCCTCCTTTGGCGCCACCATCGGGCAGAACGGTTGTGCGGGTCTCTACCCGGCGATGCTGGCCGTGATGGTTGCCCCAACCGTGGGGATTAACCCGCTGGATCCGGTCTGGATTGCGACGCTGGTGGGTATCGTGACCATTAGCTCCGCCGGTGTTGCGGGCGTGGGCGGCGGCGCGACCTTCGCTGCGCTGATCGTTCTGCCTGCGCTGGGACTGCCGGTGACGCTGGTTGCCCTGCTGATCTCTGTTGAACCGCTGATCGATATGGGGCGTACCGCCCTGAACGTGAGTGGCTCAATGACCGCCGGTACCCTGACCAGCCAGTGGCTGAAGCAGACCGACAAAACGATTCTCGACAGTGAAGAAGATGCGGAACTGGCCCATCGTTAATCACGGCTGAAATAAAAAAACCGCCTGCGGGCGGTTTTTTTATGGCTGTTATTCTTCAACCTCTTCATCCTGGCGGGTCTGCACAGCCCATCGCTGCGCCGATTCCGGCACCGTAAACGCAGGGGAGCGACGGAAGTGCTCGCCAATCAGCACGAAGGCAACGTATTTACCCCGTAACATCCAGACATCGCGAAAACCATCCACTTTCAGGGCATGGTCAGGCGGCGCGGGTTCAACGCGGGGCACATAGCTAATAACCTGGCGGTTTTGTTGACGAAGAGGTTTCATAAGCGACGGGTTCACTAAAGCAAATTCTTAAAGCAGGAAATTTCTATCATAGCCGATTCTCCCCCCACCCGTCGCGCCTGACGTGAGGCAGATGGCTCCTTTCGCTAATCACTTATCTTAAAACGCTTAGTTCGCCTGCTAATTCATCACATTGTTCTATCCTTAATAGGGTTTTCAGGAACGAACAAAGGAGAATCGTGCAATGTCGAACAATGATAAACCACATCAAGCCCCTATTCATGGCACCGAAGAATCTCAACCGGGAATGGACTCACTCGCCCCTGCGGATGGCTCTCATAAACCGTCGCCGGGCCTGTCCGCGCCGGGCGAGCAACCTACTGCACCGGGAAGCGTGAAGTCGCCCGATGCGGATAACGAGAAGTTAAAATCTCTCGACCCGCACCGCAAAGGGGGTGAAGGCTATGCGCTGACCACCAATCAGGGCGTGCGTATCGCCGATGACCAGAACTCCCTGCGCGCCGGAACGCGCGGCCCGACGCTGCTGGAAGATTTCATCCTGCGGGAAAAAATCACCCATTTCGACCATGAGCGTATTCCTGAGCGTATCGTTCACGCTCGCGGCTCCGCGGCGCACGGCTATTTCCAGCCGTACAAGAGCCTGAAGGCGATCACGAAGGCGGATTTCCTTTCCGATCCGAACAAAATCACACCGGTATTTGTGCGCTTCTCTACCGTACAGGGCGGCGCGGGTTCGGCCGATACGGTGCGTGATATCCGCGGCTTCGCCACCAAATTCTATACCGAAGAGGGCATTTTCGACCTCGTCGGGAATAACACCCCGGTTTTCTTCATTCAGGATGCGCATAAGTTCCCTGACTTTGTCCATGCGGTAAAACCAGAGCCACACTGGGCCATACCGCAGGGACAAAGTGCGCATGACACCTTCTGGGACTACGTCTCCCTGCAACCGGAAACCCTTCACAACGTGATGTGGGCGATGTCTGACCGGGGGATCCCACGCAGCTATCGCACCATGGAAGGGTTTGGTATTCATACCTTCCGTCTGATTAACGCTGAAGGTAAAGCGACGTTTGTGCGTTTCCACTGGAAACCGGTCGCGGGGAAAGCATCCCTGGTGTGGGATGAAGCACAGAAGCTGACCGGGCGCGATCCGGACTTCCACCGTCGCGAACTGTGGGAATCCATTGAAGCCGGTGATTTCCCGGAATACGAGCTGGGGTTACAGCTGATCCCGGAAGAGGACGAGTTCAAATTCGACTTCGACCTGCTCGACCCGACCAAGCTTATTCCTGAAGAGCTGGTGCCGGTTCAGCTGGTGGGCAAAATGGTGCTTAACCGCAACCCGGATAACTTCTTCGCGGAGAATGAGCAGGCTGCGTTCCACCCGGGCCATATTGTGCCGGGGCTGGATTTCACCAACGATCCGCTGCTACAGGGCCGTCTGTTCTCTTACACCGATACGCAGATCAGCCGTCTCGGTGGACCGAACTTCCACGAAATTCCTATCAACCGTCCGACCTGCCCGTACCATAACTTCCAGCGTGACGGGATGCATCGCCAGGATATCGATACCAACCCGGCGAACTACGAGCCAAACTCCATTAACGATAACTGGCCGCGTGAAACCCCGCCGGGGCCAAAACGTGGCGGATTTGAGTCGTATCAGGAGCGCGTGGACGGAACAAAAATTCGCGAGCGCAGCCCGTCATTCGGCGAATATTACGCTCAGCCTCGCCTGTTCTGGAACAGCCAGACCCCGATTGAACAGCAGCACATTATCGGCGGTTTCAGCTTTGAGCTGAGCAAAGTGGTGCGTACCTACATTCGCGAGCGCGTGGTCGACCATCTGGCGCATATTGATATCCAGCTTGCTCAGGGCGTGGCGAATAATCTCGGCATCACGCTGACTGACGAGCAATGCCATGCCGCACCGCCAAAAGACGTGAACGGGCTGAAGAAGGATCCGTCCCTGAGCCTGTACGCGGTACCTGGCGGGTCAATTAAAGGCCGCGTAGTGGCTATCCTGCTGAATGATAAACCGCGCGCCAGCGACGTGCTGGGGATCATGAAGGCGCTCAAAACCCAGGGCGTACATGCCAAACTGCTTTACTCCCGCATGGGTGAAGTGACAGCCGACGATGGCTCTGTCCTGCCAATTGCCGCGACCTTCGCCGGGGCACCGTCGCTGACGGTTGACGCGGTGATTATGCCGTGCGGCGACGTTGAGAGCCTGCTCGGTAACGGTGATGCCGCCTATTATCTGCTGGAAGCCTATAAGCACCTGAAGCCAATCGCCCTGGCAGGCGATGCGCGGAAGTTTAAATCTCTGCTGAAGGTACCGGATCAAGGGGAAGAAGGCATTGTCGAAGGTGATAATATTGACGATGCGTTTATGACCCGGTTGTTTGACCTGCTTGCCGCGCACCGTGTGTGGTCGCGCAGCAGCAAGACCGACCAGATACCGGCGTAAAAAAAAGCCGGGTGGCGCTGCGCTTACCCGGCCTACATTTCGATTGCTTTTGTAGGCCCGGTAAGGCGAAGCCGCCACCGGGCTTTAACTCAAAGATCCCTGAACGTCCCCAGACGATACCCACGCTCGGCAATCGCGTACTTCAACGACGCCGACGTCAGCACATCCAGTTCCGCCAGACGCGGCCAGCAGTAGGCGCTCTTACGTACGATGTTATCGACAAACGCCGGGTGCGCCATTACCTCAAGCGAGCGCTCCCCTTTCGCGGCGGACTCATCCAGCACCTTCAGGAACAGCGCTTCGTCGATCTCGTCGCCATAAAATGCGCTGCTGAACCCCTCCGTTGACGTCACCGCGACGTCCGGCAGCCCGCGCACCTCACGATCCACGCGCATCGCCACGCCTTTACGTTGCGCAAACTCTGCCACAAGCGGGAAAATCGCCGGGATCATATGCACATGATGATGGCTGTCAATATGGGTAGGCTCGCGGCCAAACACATCCACAAAGCGGTTAAACTGGCAATCCAGCTCGCGGGCAATCTCATCGAGCGGCAGAGCGCCCTGCTCCGCCATTTCCCAAATCCATTTCCCCAGCTGGCCGTCGCGCGTCAGGCCCGGCATTGGCGAAAGGGGCAACCCAAGCGTCAGCACAAAGTGCATGCCCACGCCCAGCTCGGGCAGCTCACGGCTTAACTGCGCCGCATGTTCCACCGCCTCACCGTTGATGAGCGCTGTTGTAGAGGTCACGACGCCCCGGCGACAGGCTTCAATAATGCCGTAGTTCTGCCCTTTTGACAGGCCAAAATCATCGGCATTGACGATCAGCAGGTTTTCCATCGCGCCTCCTCTTAACGGTGTGTGAGTTTCAGTTTCTCAACCGTTGCAGCAAAGTTTGGCAGCCATTTTTCATGCGCCAGGATCATCTCACTCGCGAGTTTTTCAGCGTCACGGTCAGAATGCACCAGCGGGCTGAGGTTCAGCGCCAGCAGCACGTCATTCAGTTCGCCGCTCAGGGCCGCATTGCTCGCCGCCACTTCAAAGCCTTTGATGGTGTGAATCAGGCCCATCACCTTATCATCGAAGTGGGTAATGCGGGGATGCGGTTTTGCACCCTCGCGCCCAAGAATGCAGGTCATCTCAACGGCCCAGTCTGCCGGGATATTGTCGATGTGCCCATGATGGGGAACGTTCACATAGTGCTCGGCCTGCTTGTCATTGTAAATGGCGTTAATCACTTCACACGCGGCATCCGAATAGTATGCCCCGCCGCGCTGCTCCAGCTCTTTCGGTTTGACGTTCAGGTTCGGATCTTTATAAAAATCAAAAAGCTGCTTCTCTACTTTCTGTACAACCTGAGCGCGTGCGCCACCTTTGTAGTATTCGCCCATTTCAATGGCCAGCATCTCTTTCTGCTTGAAGTAGTAGAGCAGATACGAGCACGGCAGCAGATTCAGGGAGCGGATCAGCCCTTCGCTGAACGGCAGATCGAAAATGTTTTTCACCGAGGCCGCGGTCAGGCGACCAGAGGCGACGCCGTCGAGCAGTTCCGCAAAGCGCGATTGCCCGTTCACTATCACATCTTTGATAAAGACCATGTGATTCAGGCCGAACAGATCAATGGAGAGATCATCGTTATCGGTCAGTTCCAGTACATCGCGGATGAACATCTTCATGCCAATCGGAATATTGCAGACGCCGATAAAGCGTTTGAAACCGGTGTGGCGATAGACTGCCTCGGTGACCATCCCGGCCGGGTTGGTAAAGTTGATCACCCAGGCGTTCGGGCAGATCTCCTCCACGTCTTTAATGATGTCAAAAATGACCGGAATAGTACGCAGGCCTTTAAACAGGCCACCTGCCCCGTTGGTTTCCTGGCCCAGATAACCGTGGCTCAGCGGAATGCGCTCGTCCAGCTCACGCGCCTTCAGCTGGCCGACGCGCAGCTGCGTGGTCACGAAGTCAGCATCTTTCAGTGCCAGGCGGCGATCCAGCGTTTTATGCACGGTTAAGGGCACGCCCGCTTTTTCAACCATGCGTTTGCACAGTTCAAAAATAATATTCAGCTTCTCCTGACCTTCTTCAACATCCACCAGCCATAATTCGCTGACCGGTAATTCATGATACCGTTTCAGGAAACCTTCAAGTAATTCCGGGGTATAGCTGCTGCCGCCACCAATGGTTACGACTTTTAATTTCTGTTGCATAATATCTCCCTTAGCGTATCAGGTTAATCGCCTGCAAGGTATAGCGTACTCTTCCCGCTATTTGGGCAAGCCATTACGTCACTGTTCCTGGCGGATGAGCCGCCGAAAGTTAATTAATTACCGTTAAATTTTTGCGGTAACTGTTCGGTGTGAATGAAGTCAATTTTTTAAAGGTTTTAATAAACAGGCTGGGGCTGCTGTAACCCGATTCGTAAGCGATATCGGTGACAGAGTAGTTAGTAATTTCCAGCTGTTTTTTGGCAAAGTTAATGCGGATTTCATTAATGATTTGCACAGGCGTTTTACGGTAATAACGCTGCGTGGCGCGCGTCAAATATTCCTGCGATTTACCCGACAGCGCCACCATATTCTCCAGGGCGTTATCGCTGAACTGTCCTTTATCGTGCATCAGCTCCACGGTACTGCGCAGCCACTGAGGAATATCATCCACCACCTGCTGTTCTTCACGGTGATGGCGGAGGCGATTCATGACGTAGAACGTCACGGTTTCAATAAATTCATCAAATTCATTGTCGCGGAAATTCAGCGAGGCGATAACCGTTTCAATCCAGGTCATAAACTCATTTTTAACGCGATACACCTGTGACGCCACAAAGCAGAACGGCACCAGCGGCAGATAGTGCTTCTCGAAGAAACGCCTGCTCACCCCTACGTTCAGAATGCGTGTCGCACCAAACTCATAAAAGCTCTGGTGATAAGATCCCATTGGCAGGAAGACGAAATCGCCACGCTCAAGCAGGACGCGCTTACCGTTGATCTCCTGATAGTAGCGGCCGGTCAGAACAATCGTGAACTCGTAGTAGTCATGCTGGTGCAGACCGCTGGCGCTCTCCGTTTTGTTGTAAATCACCACGTGAAAATTTTTGCCATTAAACAGCTGTTGCTCATGTGCGGTTTTGATTTCCATCGTGCTGACCTCCTGCTACTTCAACTGACTTATTGCATCTTCTCGTGAAGCTCGATGAGCTCCGCTACCAGCTCGCGTGCCAGCATGGAGGTCATCAGATGATCCTGCGCATGTACCAGCACCAGACTCACTTTCATCTTCCCTTCGCCCTGGTCGCTTTCGATGAGCTTCGTCTGCACCAGATGCGCTTCGTTTAACGCCGTACGAGACTGCTCCATCATAGTTTTCGCGGCAACGAAGTCGCCCTGCTTAGCCTGCTTAAGCGCCGCATACGCCAGGCTGCGTGCCTGCCCGGAGTTGATGATGAGGCCCATCACCACCTCTTCCAGATCGTTCTCTGCGGTTTCTTCGGCAACGATACTCTCTAAATCTAACATCTTTAAGCTCCTTTCCGCTGGCGCGGGTTGCCCCGCGCCGTGCAATTTTAGAATTTCAGTGCGAGGGCGATATCCTCTTCGCTCTCTTCTTCATCGATAACCGTTGCGGCCTTGTTCGCAATCGCCACGAACGGCATGTAGAGCAGGGTTGCAATCCCGAGGTTGAATATCGCCAGCAGGAAGGCCGCCACGCTACCGTTGGTGTTGAAGAACGCGCCCAGACCAGCCGGCATCGTCCACGGCGCAATGTTGGTCACCGGCGGGATAATGCCCAGGTAGTACGCCGTCAGCGTAATCGCGGCCAGCAGCGGCTGAACCAGGATGAAGGGAATGAACATCACCGGGTTCATGATAATTGGCAGACCAAACAGGATCGGCTCGTTAATCTGGAAGATGCCTGACGGCAGGGCCAGCTTCGCAACCTGACGATGGTCGGCGCGGCGAGAGACAATAAAGACCGCGATGATCAGACCCAACGTCGCCCCGGTACCGCCCAGGAAGATATAGGAGTCAAGCATCGGCTTCGCCCACACATGGAAGGTTTTACCGGCCGCCAGCGCCGCATCGACGGAGCCGTACTGCTGGTAAAGCGCGACGTTTTCCAGTGCCCATGGGGTCATAATACCGCTGTCCAGCGCCGCCAGTGCCAGTGAACCATGCACGCCGAAGAACCACAGCAGGGAGGTAAAGATGACATACGCCCAACCGACCACGCTACCCATCGACGCCAGCGGCGTTGAGATAGAGTCCATAATGATCTGGTGGAAGTTTGTGCCCCAGTGAGAGAGCGCCCAGGCAATAATCCCCATGATGGAGAGAATAATGAAGCCCGGAATCAACGCGGAAAATGAACGAGAAACGGAGGCCGGAACGCTATCCGGCAAGCGGATAACCCAGTTACGGCGAATAATGAAGGTGAACATTTCGGCCACCACCAGCCCGATAATAATACCGGAAATGATGTTTGCCCCACCCAGCCAGTTGGCGCCAACGGCGTAAGCGTCACCCACGCTGTACGGTGTGACGGTCATGAACGCGGCAATGGACAGTAAGCCTGCCGCCAGCGGATCCACTTTACGCTCTTCCGCCAGCGCCATTCCGATAAAGAAAGGCGCCATTAGCGACATAATACCCAACGTACCGTTGTATACGTTGCCGCCAATGGCTTTTAAACCATTAAGGGTTTCAATAGTTGAAGCATCTAACCTAATTCCTAATGAATAAAAAAAGGAACCTTCTCCAAAGCTCAGAAAAACGTTGTTAATTAAAACGAACATTGCCCCGGCTAATGTCAACGGCATTAATTTAATAAAGCCGTTCTTAATGGCATTAACGTGAGGCTGCTTTCCTATTTTAACAGCAAAAGGAAGGAGTACCTTTTCAAGTGAAGCGATGACTTTACTCATAGGAAAATACCCTTAAATGCCGCAACGACCGTTACGGCGTATTGTGTGTGAAATAACTCTTTGACGGGAAAAATAAAAAATTAATTAGCAGCTTTTTTAATCGCCGCAACGGCAGCTTTTAATACACCTAAACCATCAATCTTGCCGTATAAAACGGAATCGATCACTTCGACCGGCTTATTGGGTAGCAGACGCTGAATTTCTGGCAGCATATAAGCGATTTGCGGCCCGAGTAAAATAACGTCTGCTGTCTGGCCCTTCTCGCCCGCCAGCGTTTCCGGAAACGCCTCAATCACCACAGGGACTTCATATTTTTCGGCCTGCGCGCGCATTTTGGAAACCAGCAGCGAAGTGGACATGCCCGCAGAGCAAAACAGATAGATATGTTTCTTTTCCATGATAACTTCCCTCTTGTTTGGCTACCCGCCGTCTCGCTATCACTCGACTCGCTATCCTGGCTGACGGGCAGTGTGCTGAACATTGTTTGTCGTTGAAGTGAGTATACGCAATGGTACAGGGAGGGGATAATTCTGGATAGACTGAAATTGTCTCTCATTGACCTGGCTTGTTGACTACCTTCACATTTCAGGCAAATAATTCGCGCCAAGAAATAAGATTCACGTATGCATAAAAAAACCGGCCTTCCGGCCGGTTTGTTAACGCTCTCAGGCAAGCAGGCTTACTGTGCCTTAGGTGCCTGTGGGTCGGTGTCGTATTCGGCACAGGTCTGGTAACCAGAATTGATCACGTGACCCGTATCATCCAGGGCGACAAAATAGGTCTCTGCCTTACCATCACGTTGACCCAGAATATAGGTCTGGCAGGTACCACGCGCGTGGATCATAGTGACTTCTGAAGAAGGTTTACCGGCAATGGCTGCAACCTGGGAACGCGTCATGCCTTTTTTGACGTCTTTTACCACTGGCTGTGTGAACTGATCTTTAGTGCGATCGTAAGCTGTACACCCTGCCAGCATAGTCAGTACCGCCGCTGCGCTTAAAATTCCTGCTACGTTCTTGTTCATATTCCGTCCTCTTGTTTATCAGCGTGTTAACTAAGCATGGGATAAAAATTACTATTGTTCAACTTTGCGAGTTACGCCAGACGAATTTCGGAAAATTCTAATAAAACAACGGTAAGCTGCTAAATCGCTGTAAAACAGTACACTCAAAACTGTGATCCTTGTCGTTTCCCCGACAAAGGGTTAGTTTTAACAGATCACACTTTCTGTTTGGTTCTGCATAGGGAGGGCGTAATGGCTCTGCAACAAGAAATTATTCAGGCGCTGGGCGCGAAACCTGCGATTGATGCCAATGAAGAGATCCGTCGTAGCGTTGATTTTTTGAAAGCTTACCTGTCTGCACACCCTTTCCTGAAGACGCTGGTGCTGGGCATCAGCGGCGGTCAGGATTCCACTCTGGCCGGTAAGCTGAGCCAGATGGCCATCTCCGAGCTGCGTGACGAGACCGGTGACACCGCGCTGCAATTTATTGCCGTACGTCTGCCGTATGGCGTGCAGGCCGACGAGCAGGACTGTCAGGATGCGATTGCGTTTATTCAGCCGGACCGTGTTCTTACCGTAAACATCAAAGGTTCGGTACTGGCCAGCGAGCAGGCCCTGCGTGAAGCCGGTATTGAACTGAGCGATTTTGTCCGCGGCAACGAGAAAGCCCGTGAGCGCATGAAAGCGCAGTACAGTATCGCAGGGATGACCAAAGGGGTCGTCGTCGGCACTGACCACGCCGCGGAAGCCATCACCGGCTTCTTCACTAAATACGGCGATGGCGGCACGGATATCAACCCCCTCTTCCGCCTGAACAAGCGTCAGGGTAAGCAACTGCTGGCGGCGTTGGGCTGCCCGGAGCACCTGTATAAGAAGGCGCCAACGGCGGACCTGGAGGACGATCGCCCTTCCCTGCCGGATGAAGCGGCGCTGGGCGTTACGTATGACAACATCGATGATTATCTGGAAGGCAAAACGCTCGACGAAGGTACCGCTAAAATTATCGAAGGCTGGTATCTGAAAACCGAGCATAAGCGCCGTCCGCCCATTACGGTGTTTGATGATTTCTGGAAAAAGTAAAAGCAAAACGGTAACTCCGCTTTGCAGGCCGGGTAAGGCGTAGCCGCCACCCGGCTCTTTTTTAACCACCAAACACCTGCTACACTGTATGCCTGAACAGTATATGGAGCAGTATGTGAGCAGGCGTCAATCCGCCCCGCGTCTTGAGTTCGAAGCGGCGGCTATCTACGAATATCCCGAGCATCTTCGCCCCTGGCTTGAGGCACTGCCTAAACAGCCTGGCGTCTATTTCTTCCACGGCGACAGCGACACCATGCCGCTCTATATCGGCAAAAGCGTGAATATCCGCAGCCGGGTGATGTCGCACCTGCGTACGCCGGATGAAGCATCGATGCTCAGGCAGTCCCGGCGGATCACCTGGATCGAGACGGCAGGCGAACTGGGCGCGCTTCTGCTCGAAGCCCGGCTCATCAAGGAACAGCAGCCGCTGTTTAACAAACGCCTGCGCCGCAACCGCCAGCTGTGTTCCTTGCAGATTAACGCAGGAAAACCGCAGGTCGTTTATGCCCGGGAAGTGGATTTTTCGCATGAACCCAATCTTTACGGTCTGTTTGCCAACAAACGTGCCGCACTGCAAACCCTGCAATCCCTGGCTGATGAATTACAGCTTTGTTACGGCCTGTTAGGACTGGAAGCCACCACCCGTGGTCGCGCCTGTTTCCGCTCAGCGCTGAAACGCTGCGCCGGGGCGTGCTGTGGAAAAGAGAGCGTTGAAGAACATCATGCCCGGTTTATGGCTGGCCTTGCCTCTATCAGCGTTAACTGCTGGCCGTGGGAAGGCGCGGTGGCGCTGAAAGAAACCCGCGATGGGATGACGCACTATCACATCATCCGCAACTGGCTCTGGCTTGGCGCCGTTGAAAATCTGGATGACGCTACCGCTCTGCTGCGCACCCCTGCCGGTTTCGATCAGGATGGTTACAAAATTCTCTGCAAGCCACTGTTAACCGGAAAATATGAGATCATCGTCCTCAATGACCCGGCAGCCAGGTAATTTCACTGAACAGCAGCGACCCCTTCGTTTCCAGTAAACGGAGGGTATGACTGCCCGCTTCCCAGCTGGCGCCCTGATCGGCGGTCAGTAATTTGTCGCCCAGTTGCCAGGCGCCGCTTAATACGAATGCCACCCCACCGCGTGATGCGAAGGTAGTGAACGTCCGGGTAGCAACGCGCACCTTTGCCTGGCAGCAATCCCGTCGGGTCATGATGTTGAAGTCCATCGACATCTGCCCCTCTGTGAGCACGGCTTTCACCGCCAGATCGCCCGCAAATCGGTAAGGCTGATGATGCTTCAGGGTATGACAAAACGCCCTGCCTGCATCCAGGGTCACCTCGCCGCCCTCCAGCAGCGTAATCACCCGGTCAACGCCCGGGAACGCGGAAAATTCGCCGTTACTGGCGATGGAGGCAATACTGGCCCGCCAGAAAAAATCCCGCGTCGCGGGAGGAAAACAGCAAATCTCACGCGTCTCACCCGCACCATTACGCCAGAGACTGACCGGCATTTTACGGATATCAAAGAATTCCATGACCACTCCTGAAGGACGCACCGTGCGCCAGGGCATTTTCACAGACGTATTATCGGCAGCAGTCAGGCCAGACCTTAGGCATGGAATAAAAGAAAAACCGCCGGTCCTGTCCACAGCGTTTTCGCTTTTGTAGACAGGAGCCCGGCGGTCTTAAGAGAGTGAACCGATTATTCGGTTGGTGCAGGCATTTTACCTTCCGGCGCTGCACGTTCTGTCAGACGCTTCTCAAAATTGGCATTAAATTGCTTTTTCTGTTCCGGCGTCAGAATGTTGTAAATCTTGTTCTGGGTTTCCATGTGGGCCAGCATGCGCGCTTTATGCTGCTCGGCCATTTTGTCGATCTGCGCTTCCGCTTTTGCTTTATCGAAGCTGTCGCTGGCAATGATGTCATGCATTGCGCGGCGCTCTTCCAGCGGAGGACGTTTCATCTGGTCACGCTGGCTTTTCATGATGTCGCGGATCTGCTGCTTCTGCGCATCGGTGAGGTTCAGATCTTTAAACATCATCATCTCATGGTGCATACCCGGCTTGCCTTTATGATGCATCATCATTTTGCCTTCCGTCGGCGCGGCGGTAGTGGTCGCGGTATCGGCGGCGAACGCCATGCTGGTAGCGCCCAGAGCCAGGGTAGAGGCAACAAACAGTGCAGTTAATTTACGCATAATGTCTTTCCTTACTTTCAGTTATTCTTCGGCGCTATGCCGTGTTGACGAGATTAACTTTACGGGGTTTATCGTCAATTAGTCAGAGCAACGGTAAAACAATGAAAGTGTAAAAAACAACTTTTCGCCAATTGTGGAGAAATTAAGGAAAAAGCGTGGAGAGATGAAACAAAAATATTCAACATGATGATTTTAAAGAGATTATGGAGAAGTATAGCGAAGTGCCGTTTAATAATAAAGCAATTCTCCAGGAATATTCCGCAAACAATACCAGAGCGCTTTTAACGTTAAGAAATTTATTCTTCATTTCCCCTCCGGTCTGCGCGAGGGGAGACGATCAGGGCATTTTTTCCAGCATCAGGCCAGCTCGCAAACCAAACGCGACCGACGGATTAGGAAATAAAACATATTCCGTGGATTTCTGTACCGCATAGCGCGTCTCACCATCTTCCGCCAGCAGGACGCCCTGGCGAAACGGCGTAAAGTTCAGCGTATGGGGCGCCATATGTAGCTGGAAAGCCTCGCTTTGACGCGTGATCTGCTGCACGACCCGATAGCGCACAACGGGTTCCCGGGAGGGTTCCGGCGCAACCCCGGCGAGCAACGCCCGAAGCGCCTGATGCGTAGGGGCAAAACGCGTCAGGTCGTTTTGCCCGAACGGCAGCGCTTTTCCGAGCTCCAGGGTGCAGGATAACGCGCCAACATTCTCGCAGGTGAAGTGGGTAAACGTGCCGCCTGGCGTCTGGTGGAAAACCAGCGCCTCCAGCCCCGCGTCGCCAAGCCAGGTCAGAAACGCCTCATCCCACGGCTGATCACGCTGAGGTAACACGCCAAAACGCACGTGGTACGAGGCGCGAATGGCCGTATGCAGATCGAGGTGCCAGCGCGTTTCCCCCGCCCCGGCAAAAAACGCCGTGACCACCTTCTCCAGCCATTGCGCGCGTGTCGTCTCATCACTCTTTGGAAACTGCGCCCAGCGACCACCAAACATGCGGTTGATGTCGCTCACGAGATACCGTTTATTTTGCGCCAGCGCAGGCGGATTTCCCAGCACCACCAGCAGACGGCAGTGCAGCGTGATCTCTGCGCGAAACAGCGCGCGCAGCAAAAGATCGACAATCTCCACGGGCGCGGTTTCGTTTCCGTGAATGCCGGTCGAAAGCAGCAGCGACAGGTCATATTCCCTCGTCGGCGTCAGTTCAAGCACGCCCGGCCCCAGCCATCGCCAGTGCAACGAGGGGCCTTCCCCCTCTTGCCGCTCCGGTGTCTCTTCGGCCAGCGTCAGCGCCAGTAAGTTTTCCATATCATCTCCTTAGCGCTGGAACGGATAAACCGATCCCAGTTGCAGGATGGTCGATAATGCATCCAGCGCCTCGCGGCCTTCGCGCAGCAGCTGCGGATCAACCAGATCGGCCTGAACCAGACGGTCGCGATAATAGCGGTCCACCCAGTCATTGAGGGTATTGAACAGCGTGTCGTTCATCATCACCGCCGGATTCACGGCCTGCATCTCCTCCGGCGTTAACACCACGCGCAGTCGCAGGCACGCCGGTCCCCCGCCGTTGGCCATACTTTCCCGCAGATCAAACACGCGCAGTTCATCAATCGGGTTATCCGCCTGCACCAGTTCGCTGAGATAGCGCCAGACGCCCTGATGGTTGCGGGACTCCTGCGGCAGCACCAGCATCATGCTGCCATCATCCCGGCTCAGCAGCTGGCTGTTGAACAGATACGTTTCGACCGCATCCTGTACGCTTACCGCCTGCGTGGGCACCTGAATCGGCATAAATCCCGGCACGCGTTCGCGCAGCGTGGCCAGCAACTTTTCCTGATGGGCAAACGCCTGCTCGTGGCAGAACAGCACCTGACGGTTGGAAACGGCAATGACGTCGTTATGAAACACGCCCTGGTCGATCACCTGCGGATTTTGCTGGGCAAAAATCACCTGAGAAGGATTAACCTGGTTCAGCCGCGCAACCGCCTGGCTTGCGGCTAAAGTTTGTCTCGCCGGATAACGAACCGGCGCGGCGTGGCCGCCCTCTTCCCGTCCATAGATAAACAGCTGCAAACCCGGCTCGCCATAGTCGCCGCCCAGACGGTTGTGGTTTGCCGCCCCTTCATCGCCAAACATCGCGACCTGCGGCAGCGCCGAATGTACCTCGAAATGCGCTTCATGATTAAAAATGGCGCGCAGCACGCGCCCGGTGGTCTCCGCTTCGCTGGCGCGGTGGAATTTGTTGTTCAGGTTAGCAACGGTCAGATGCACTTTGCCGTCCAGCGTATCCGCCGACGGCGCAACGGTGGCGGCATTCGCCACCCACATCGAGGAGGCTGAACTGGCCGCCGAAAGCAGGTGTGGCGTCTGCGTGCCGGCTTTTTCCACCACCTGTTCATCCGTACCGCTGAACCCCAGCTGGCGCAGCACGGCCACGTTTGGTCGCTCCTGAGGCGGGATCACCGCCTGCGGGAAACCGGCATCGGACAGCGCCTTCATTTTCAACAGACCCTGCTTCGCCGCCAGCTTCGGGTTCGAGACCTGGAAACGGTGCTTCGTCGAGGCTTCATTACCGAACGACAGCCCGGCATAGTGGTGCGTCAGCCCCACGAGGCCGTCAAAGTTAACCTCACGCGCTTTCATGGGCGTCACCCTCTGTAAAATCCAGCCCCGGATTCAGCGTCTCCGGCAGCGTCAGCGCCGGGGTTTCCAGGCTTGCCATCGGCCACGCGCAGTAATCGGCGGCATACCAGGCGCTGGCGCGATGGTTGCCCGACGCCCCTACGCCACCAAACGGCGCGGTGCTCGCCGCACCGGTCAGCGGTTTGTTCCAGTTCACGATCCCGGCGCGCGCTTCCAGCAGCAGCTGTTCGAATTTCTCGCGATGCGGCGATATCAGGCCGCTCGACAGGCCGTAGCGGGTGTTGTTGGCCATCTCGATCGCCGACTCAAAATCGTCATAGCGCCAGACGCACAGCAGCGGGCCAAAGACCTCTTCATCCGGCACGTTGCTCGTCGCACTCATCTCAATAATCCCCGGCGTCAGCAGCGACGTGCCCGGCTGAACCAGCTTCGGCTCCAGCAGGGTTTTCGCCCCGCGCGCCACGTGCTCCTGCCACGCTTTCAGCACGTTCAGCGCCGCCTGCGCGGAGATCAGCCCGCCGATAAACGGCTGCGGCTCGGCATCCCATTTCGCGGGAACCAGACGCGCGCTCACCTCCACCAGACGCTTCAGGAACGCATCCCCCTGCGCGCCGCGCTTAACCAGCAGGCGGCGGGCGCAGGTGCAGCGCTGTCCGGCGGTAATGAACGCCGACTGAATGGTCAGATGGACCGCGGCATCGATATCATCCGGATCTTCCACAATCAGCGGGTTGTTGCCGCCCATCTCCAGCGCCAGAATTTTTTCCGGCTGCCCCGCCAGCTGACGATGCAGCTGATACCCCGTTCCGGCACTGCCGGTGAACAGCAAACCGTCAATGTCGCTCAGCGCACTCAGCGCCTGACCTGTTTCACGCCCGCCCTGCACCAGATTCAGCACCCCCGGCGGCAGCCCCGCCTGCTCCCAGAGTTTTATGACTGCTTCTCCGGTTAAGGGGGTTAACTCACTCGGCTTGAAGATGACGGTATTCCCCGCCAGCAGCGCAGGCACAATGTGCCCGTTCGGCAGATGTCCGGGGAAGTTATACGGGCCAAACACCGCCAACACCCCGTGCGGACGGTGGCGCAGCGTGGCGGCGCCGTCTGGCATCTCGGTATGCTGCTCGCCGGTGCGGGTATGGTACGCCTTCACCGATATCGCAATTTTGTTGATCATCGCCGTGACTTCGGTTGTTGCCTCCCAGCGCGGCTTGCTGGTTTCGCAGGCAATGATGCGGGTCAGCTCGGCTTTATTGGCCTCCAGCAGCGCAGCAAATTTCTCAACCAGCGCCTGGCGCTCGGAGAATGGCCGTTTCGCCCATGCCGGAAACGCTCGGCGTGCAGCCTGGCAGGCCTGCTCAACCTGCCCGGCGCTGGCGTCGTTCCCCGACCAGAGCACCTCCTGGCCGACCGGGTTAGTTTTTGTCCGCGCGTCACCTTCGCCCGTTACCCAGTCACCGTTAATCCATAGAGTCATGCTGTTTTCTCCTCCGGGCAGAGCCGCACCAGGCGAACCGTGTCGCCAGCGTTACATTTCAGGGCATCCAGTTGCGCAGCCGTCAGTACCAGACGCTCGCATGATGGGTTGGTTCGCACCAGCATGGCGCGGAAGTTGGTGTAATTCTCGTTAGAGACCAGGCAGGCTGGCCACTCGCCCGGCGCGGGCTGGCCTTCTGAAACCTCAACCAGGCGGCTTTTACGGATGGCGCGAACGCGGTCAATGTCGCATTCCAGCGTCGGGCCGCCGTCGAAGATGTCGACGTAGTTACGGTAGCGAAATCCCTCTTTCTCCAGCACTGCACGGGCCGGGGCGGTTTGCGGGTGAACTTCGCCGATCACCGCCTGCGCTTCAGGCGTTAAGAAATGGGTATAAATAGGATGCTTCGGCATCAGCTCGGCGATAAACGCCTTCTGACCGGTACCGCACAGGTAATCCGCCCGGCTAAATTCCATGGAGAAGAAGCGTTCGCCCAGACTCTCCCAGAACGGCGAGTAGCCCGTCTCATCAATCACGCCGCGCATCTCCGCGACCACTTTTTCGTTGAAGCGGTCGCGAAAGGCGGCCATAAACATAAAGCGCGATTTGGAGAGCAGATAACCGTTGCCCTCTTTGCGCCAGTCCGGATCGAGAAACAGGGTGCAGAGTTCGCTGGCGCCGGTATGGTCATTACAGAGGAAGAGCGTCGGCAGCGCGTTGTAAACGTTCAGCTCTTTCGAGGCGTGGACCATCGTGCCGACGCGGTAGTTGTACCACGGATCGTTAAGCCCGACGGCCACCTCGATGGCGCAAATCCCCGCCACGGTTCCCGTGTCGGTATCTTCCAGCACGAACACATAGCCCTGTTCGCTTTTTGGCAACGTCCCCTGCCAGGTTTGCAGGGCGCGCTCAATGCGCGCCGACAGCGTTTTTTCATCGGCAGGCAGCGAGGTTAGCCCGCCCCCTGTCTTACCGGCAAGCTGCATAAGCCCGGCGAGATCGCCGTGCGCAACGGGACGGATGACCATCATGATGACACCCCGGACTTCACCTGTTCGCAGGCCAGCGCAAAACGATCTAACCCGGTTCTGACCTCTTCCTCGCTGACGATCAGCGCAGGGGCAAACCGCACCACGTTAGCACCGGCAATCAGCACCATTACGCCCTGCTTTGCCGCTTCCTGTGAAATCAGCTTCGCTTTGCCGGCAAACTCAGGGGCAAGTTCACAGCCTATTAACAGCCCCAGACCGCGGATCTCTTTGAACAAGCCGGTCTGGTTATTGATGGCAGTAAGGCGCTCAACAAACCACTGGTGACGCTGCTTCACGCCGTTCAGCACCTCAGGGGTGTTGATGATATCCAGCACCTGTCCGGCGACAGCGGTTGCCAGCGGGTTGCCGCCGTATGTGGTGCCATGGGTGCCCACGGTCATCACGCTGGCGAATTTATCGGTGGTCAGCATCGCCCCCACCGGGAAACCGCCGCCGAGCGCTTTGGCTGTTGAGAGCACATCCGGGGTCACGCCATAGTGCATGTAGGCGTACAGCTCACCCGTGCGGCCCACGCCGGTCTGGACTTCGTCAAAAATCAGGACCGCGTTATGCCGATCGCACAGCTCGCGCAGCCCTTGCAGGAACGCTTTCTGGGCGGGCATGACGCCGCCTTCCCCCTGCATGGGCTCGACAATCACCGCACAGGTGGTGTCGTCAATCAGCTCGCTGGCAGAGTGTAAATCGTTATACGCCGCATGACGGATATCCGGCGGCAGCGGCGCAAAATCCTGAGAATATGAGGGCTGACCACCCGCGCTGACGGTAAACAGCGTGCGGCCATGGAAGGCATTTTTAAAGGCTACGATGCCGCTCTTGTGCGCGCCGAATTTATCGTGCGCATATTTTCGCGCCAGCTTCAGCGCCGCTTCGTTCGCTTCCGCGCCGGAGTTACAGAAAAAGACTTTTTCTGCGAAAGTGGCGTCGATCAGCTTCTTCGCCAGACGCAATGCCGGTTCGTTGGTATAACCGTTGCCGGTATGCCAGAATTTCGCCGCCTGGTCATTCAGCGTCTGCCGCAGCGCCGGGTTTGCATGCCCCAGCGCATTCACCGCAATCCCACCCGCAAAGTCGATATACTCTTTGCCCTGCTGATCCCACAGGCGAGAGCCTTCCCCACGTACCGGAATAAAAGCCGCCGGAGCGTATACCGGCATCATCCATTCATCGAAATTTTCACGCGTAACTGACAGAGACATAGCGACCTCATCCGGTAAATAAAAGGTTGTTTAAATGTTAAATAATTGAGTGTTTGCACTGTGAATGTAGATTGCAGCGTTCGTGCCAGCCAGCGATAAAAATGCATAAACGGGTTGGGGTAACAGAATATCAATGAGTTACAATATGGAGTTATTCACTGTTAATGCATAAATAGTGAATATTTTTACGGCAAGCGGCGCTTTGCCGCATGAAAACAAGAAAGAGTATGCAGAGGCCAAATATAATTCTGGAATTGTGATCGCTCGCGAAATTTATCGGTGCTTTACGCCCTGTTCGAGGGCAAAACGCGCCGAAATGGTGCAAATATTGCACCGTCGGCATTATCTGTCGCAGTAATTGGGCGAAGCGGATAACAGACGACGTAAATTCTGCTACCATCCTTGCACTATTCACCTTGCATTGGCAGCGACTATGAAATTTGTCTCTTTTAATATCAACGGCCTGCGTGCCCGCCCTCACCAGCTTGAAGCGATTGTTGAGCAACATCAGCCAGATGTGATCGGCTTGCAGGAGACAAAAGTTCACGACGATATGTTCCCGCTCGAAGAGGTAGCGAAGCTGGGCTATAACGTTTTTTACCACGGTCAGAAAGGCCACTACGGCGTTGCGCTGCTGACCAAAGATACGCCGGTGTCGGTGCGTCGTGGCTTCCCGGGTGACGATGAAGAGGCGCAACGCCGCATCATCATGGCGGAAATTCCTTCCGCGCTCGGCAATGTGACCGTCATCAACGGCTATTTCCCGCAGGGTGAAAGCCGCGATCATGAAACCAAATTCCCGGCCAAAGCGAAGTTTTATCAGGATCTGCAAAACTACCTGACAACCGAACTCAAAAAAGAAAACCCGGTGCTGATCATGGGCGACATGAATATCAGCCCGACGGATCTGGATATCGGTATTGGCGAAGAGAACCGTAAGCGCTGGCTGCGCACCGGCAAATGCTCTTTCCTGCCGGAGGAGCGCGAGTGGATGGAGCGCCTGCTGGGTTGGGGGCTGGTGGATACTTTCCGCACGGCTAACCCGGCGACGCAGGATCGCTTCTCGTGGTTTGACTATCGCTCTAAAGGCTTCGATGACAACCGGGGCCTGCGTATTGATCTGCTGCTGGCGAGCGCCCCCCTGGCCGAACGCTGCATCGAAACCGGTATCGACTATGACATCCGTAGTATGGAAAAGCCGTCCGACCATGCGCCGGTATGGGCAACATTCAAGCTGTAACCTTCAGTGAATATTAAAAAAAGCAGTCTCCTGTGCGCCCTTTTGGGCGCATTTGTTTTGACCGTTGTTTTGCTTCCTCCAGGCATACTCTCCCTCGACACGCTAAAAATGCACCAGCAAACGTTGCTCGATCGTGTGGAGCAGGCGCCTCTTCAGAGCGCGCTGATCTATTTTGCGGTTTACGTTCTGCTCTCCGCGCTGTCGATCCCCGGAGCCGCGCTTCTGACGCTGCTCGGCGGGGCGCTTTTCAGCCTGTGGGAGGCGACGCTGTTGGTGTCATTTGCCTCGACGCTCGGCGCCACGCTTGCCATGCTCGTCAGCCGTTATCTGCTGCGCGACTGGGTGCAGCGGCGCTTTGCCGCACAGATGAGCACGATAGATGCGGGAATGGATCGCGACGGCGCGCGCTACCTTTTTGCCCTGCGCCTGATGCCGTTGTTCCCGTTCTTTCTGGTCAATTTGCTGATGGGGCTAACCCGTCTCAGGGTGCGTCACTACTGGTGGGTCAGCCAGCTTGCAATGCTACCTGCCACCGTCATTTATCTGAACGCCGGACGCGAGCTGGGGAAACTCACCGCGCTGCGCGATATTCTGTCGCCGGGACTGCTGTTCGCCTTTACACTATTAGGGTTATTACCGCTGGTCACTCGCTGGCTGTTTTCCCGTTACATCCCTTCGATTAAAAAGTGAGGCATTATGCGCCGGGTGCGTTTTTGCGCGTTTCTGACGAGTCTGCTGCTGGCAACCTCTGCCTTCGCCGCAGAGAGCTGGCAATCCATTCAGCAACAGGCCACCGGGCAGACCGTCTGGTTTAACGCCTGGGGCGGTGACGAGGCCGTTAACCGCTACCTCGACTGGGTAAGCGGCGAGATGAAAACGCACTACGCCATCAACCTGAAGATCGTTCATCTGGCCGATGCCGCCGACGCGGTGAAGCGGATCCAGACAGAACATGCCGCAGGACGTAGCAGTAACGGGTCGGTGGATCTGCTCTGGGTAAACGGGGAAAACTTCCGCAACCTGAAAGCGGCAAACCTGCTGCTCACCGGCTGGGCGCAAACCCTGCCCAACTGGCGCTACGTCGATACCCGTAAACCGGTAACGGAAGATTTTGCCATCCCGACTGATGGGGCAGAATCCCCGTGGGGCGGCGCGCAATTAACCTTTATCGCCCGTAAAGCGAGTACGCCGACACCACCGGCAGATCCCCACGCGCTGCTGGTATACGCCCGACAGCACCCTGGCAAGGTGAGCTATCCGCGACCGCCGGATTTTACCGGCACGGCGTTTCTTGAGCAGCTACTGCTGGCGCTGACCGCCCATCCGGAGGCGTTAAAAAACGCGCCAGACAGAACCTTTGCGCAGGTCACCGCGCCGCTGTGGGATTACCTTGATACGCTGCACCCGCTGCTGTGGCGCGAAGGGAACGATTTTCCTCCGTCGCCTGCGCGCATGGATACGCTGCTGGCCAGCGGCAGTCTGAACCTGTCGCTCACCTTTAACCCCGCCCATGCGATGCAAAAGGTGGCGAGCGGTGAACTGCCTGCCGACAGCTACAGTTTCGGCTTTCTCAAAGGCATGATCGGCAACGTCCATTTTGTCGCTATCCCGGCAAACGCCAGCGCGAGCGCAGGCGCGAAAGTGGTGGCGAATTTCCTGCTGTCACCGCAGGCGCAGATCCGCAAAGCTAATCCTGCCGTCTGGGGTGACCCGAGCGTGCTGGATGGCGAAAAACTGCCTGCGAAAGCGGCAAAACAGCTTCGCGCCTTTACCCCCTCAGGCACGCCTGATGTACTTCCCGAACCTCACGCCGCCTGGGTTAACGCCCTGGAGCAGGAATGGCTTCGCCGCTACGGGACCCGCTAAGCGGGCTGGTCTGGGCGGCAATGGCGGTCATCTATCTGCCACTGCTTCCCGCCAGCGGCATGCTGCTGGCCCCGGCGTTTTCACTCAGTAACTGGGCGACGCTGTTTGCCGACCCGCAGCTGCCGCGGGCGCTGGCCGCCACGCTGGTTTCCACGCTTATCGCGACGCTGGGCTCTCTGTTTATCGCTCTGATCCTGCTTGCGCTTCTCTGGCCGGGTGAAGGCTGGCAGCGCCTGAGCACCCGTCTGCCGTGGCTGTTAGCCGTGCCGCACGTCGCCTTCGCCACCAGCGCGCTGCTGCTGTTTGCGGAAGGGGGGCAGTTTTACCGGATCTGTACAGTCTGTTCGCCGCAGCTTGACCGCTACGGTATCGGGCTTGGCCTGACGCTTGCGGTCAAAGAGAGCGCGTTCGTTCTGTGGGCAATCTACGCCGCGCTGCCTGAAAAGCGCCTCGCACAGCAGAAAATCGTCCTGCATACCTTCGGCTACGGACGAATGCAGGCGCTCAACTGGCTCGTCCTCCCTGCAATCGCCCCCGCGCTGGGCGCAGTCATGCTGGCGGTGCTGGCCTGGTCGCTTTCCGTGGTGGATGTGGCGATCGTGCTCGGGCCAGGCAACCCGCCTACGCTGGCGGTACTGGCCTGGCAGTGGCTCGCCCAGGGCGATGCACAACAGCAAACAAAGGGAACGCTGCTGTGTCTGGTGTTGCTCCTGCTGCTGGCGGCGCTTGCCGCGGTGGGATACGGCTTCTGGACGGCATGGCGGCGCGCCCAGCGTGACCCCTCCGGAATTCGTCACGCTTCGCATACTGCGCTGCCCGCACGGACGCTGGGCGGGTTACTGCCGCTGTGCGGCGTCCTCTGTGCGCTGGTTCTGCTGATGCTGGCACGCCGGGACGACATCGGCCCCGTCAGCGACAGCCTTTCACTGGGACTGCTGTCCAGCCTGACAGCGCTGGCCATCCTCATGCTCTGGCTTGAGTGGGGACCCCAGCGCGGCGCGGTGTGGGTCTGGCTGCCGCTCGCCCTCCCGGCGCTGCCCCTCGTGTCCGGGCAATATGCCGTGGCGCTGTGGCTGGGCATCGACGGCCAGTACGCTGCGGTGCTCTGGAGCCATATGCTCTGGGTTCTCCCGTGGATGCTCCTGGTGCTGCAACCGGCCTGGCGCAGGCTCGATCCCCGGCTTATCCTCACCGCCAGAACGCTGGGCTGGCGACAGGCGAAAATTTTCTGGTTCGTGAAATGCCCCCTGATGATTCGTCCGGCCCTGCTGGCCTTTGCCACCGGCTTTTCCGTGAGCATGGCCCAGTACATGCCGACCCTCTGGCTGGGAGCGGGACGTTTCACCACCCTGACGACGGAGGCGGTCGCCCTCAGCAGCGGCGGCAGCATTCCGATCCTCGCCAGCCGGGCGCTGGGTCTGTTGCTGTTGACCAGCAGCGTATTTGCCCTTGCCGCGCTGCTCTCCCGGCTCGTGGGCCGTCACAGACAAGGATTACGTTAATGCTGAACGTGAAAAATCTCACCATTGCGCCACTCTTCCGTGAGGTCAACTTCCGCGTCCCGGCGGGGGAGATTGTCACGCTGATGGGGCCCTCCGGGAGCGGGAAATCGACCCTTTTCGCCTGGATGGTGGGGGCGTTATCCGCTGATTTTAAGGCGCACGGCGAGCTGTGGCTGAACGATCGCCGCTGCGATATGCTTCCCGTGGAAACGCGCGGGATCGGCATTCTGTTTCAGGATGCCCTGCTGTTTGACGCCTTCAGCGTGGGGCAAAACCTGATGCTGGCGCTGCCGGCGCACATCGTCGGGCGCGCCCGCCGCAACGCGGTAGAACAGGCCCTGGACACTGCCGGGCTGGCAAACCACTACGCCAGCGATCCGGCGACCCTGTCCGGCGGCGAGCGCGCCCGGGTCAGCCTGTTGCGCGCTCTTCTCGCCCAGCCGCAGGCATTGCTGCTCGACGAGCCGTTCAGTCGACTGGATAAAACGCTGCGCGCCTCATTCCGGGCGTGGGTATTCGAGGTTACTCGCCAGCGCAGGATCCCGGTGGTGCTGGTCACGCATGATGAGGACGATATTCCGCCCGGCGGCGAGGTGATTGAGATTTCTCGCTGGCAATAATGTGCTAACGCAATGTTTTTGGCTTCAGGAGAGACGACAATGCCCCCCTCTTTTAATGACGTCAGGTTTTTCGATGAAACGTGTTTCTCAACTGACCGCGCTGGCCCTGATCTGCGGCCTCGCCTCACTCTCCTCCACGGCGGCTGATATGCCCCACTCCCTCACGCTGGACCAGCTCCAGGCGCAAAACGGCGCGGTAATTGATACGCGCGTCAGTGCGTTCTATAACGGCTGGCCGCAGACCCTGAGCGGAACGTCCGGGCATGAACCCGCCGCGCTTAATCTCTCTGCCAGCTGGCTTGGGGCAATGAGCGATGAACAGCTCAGCGGCTGGGCAAAACAACATCGGCTTACGCCAGACATGCCGGTTGCGCTCTATGGCAACGATGATGACAACCAGACCGTCAAAGCGCGGCTGGAGAAAGCGGGCTTTACCCACGTCTCCACCCTGAGCGATGCCCTGCAACAATCCGACCGTCTGCAACGTCTGGCGCATTTCGAACAGCTGGTTTATCCGCAGTGGATCCGCCAGTTGCAGCAGGGCAAACCCGTTACCGCCGCACCAGCCGGAGAATGGAAGGTGATCGAGGCTGGCTGGGGTGCGCCGAAGCTTTATCTCCTGAGCCACATTCCCGGTGCGGGCTATATCGACACCAATGAAGTGGAAAGCGAACCGCTGTGGAATAAGGTCTCTGACGAAAAGCTGAAAGCGATGCTGGCGAAGCACGGGATCCGTCACGATACCACCGTCATTCTGTACGGTCGCGACGTGTATGCCGCCGCGCGCGTGGCGCAGATCATGCTCTACGCGGGCGTGAAGGATGTGCGAATTCTGGATGGCGGCTAGAAGGCGTGGTCCGACGCCAGCCTGCCCGTTGAGCGCGGAACGCCTGCAAAGGTGAAGCCAGCCCCTGATTTTGGCGCGCCGATCCCGGGCCAGCCCCGGCTGATGGTGGATATGGAGCAGGCCCGGGGAATGCTGCACCGTCAGGATGCCTCGCTGGTGAGCATTCGTTCCTGGCCAGAGTTTATCGGTTTAACCAGCGGCTACAGCTATATCAAGCCAAAAGGTGAAATTGCCGGTGCGCGCTGGGGCCATGCGGGCAGCGACGCGACCCACATGGAAGATTTCCACAATCCGGATGGCACCATGCGTAGCGCCGATGATATTGCCGCCATGTGGAAAACGTGGAATATCCTGCCGGAGCAGCACGTTGCGTTTTACTGTGGTACCGGCTGGCGCGCGTCTGAAGCCTTTATGTACGCCCGCGCGATGGGCTGGCAGAACGTTGCCGTCTACGACGGCGGCTGGTACGAATGGAGCAGCCATCCGCAGAACCCGGTCTCCACCGGGGAGCGCGGACCGGAGAGCGCACGCTAGCGGGGAAGTGATTTCAGCGTGATATAACCGCTCCAGATGCGCGTTGTGGTGGTCAGCCAGCACAACGCGCCAAACGTCCAGGCAAACAGCGCGAAATGCGCCGGAAACAGGCAGCACAGCGCAAACAGCGCGATGGTCTCCGTTCCTTCCGTTAATCCCCCAATGTAATAAAGCGACTTGTGCGCATAGCCGGGGTTGTCGATATCATGCTTCCCCGCCAGCGCGGCAAAGGCCAGAAAACTGCTGCCCGTCCCCATAAAAGCGAACAGCAGCCAGGCGGCGGCGATCGCGTTATCAGCCGGAGCGGCCAGCGCAAAGCCAAACGGCACCAGGGCGTAGAACAGGAAGTCGAGGGCGATATCAAGAAATCCTCCCGCGTCCGTCAGGCCACGGCGACGCGCCAGCGCGCCGTCCAGACCATCCAGCAGCCGGTTCAGCACAATGGCGATCAGCGCCGCCGGATACCAGCCCAGCGCCAGAAACGGTAACGCCAGCACGCCAATCGCAAACCCGGCGAGCGTTAAGCCATCAGGCGTGATAAACGGTCTATCCAGCGCGGCGGCCAGCTGATTTAACCCGGGTTTCAGTCGGGGGTGCAGATGTTTATCCAGCATGCGGTTTACCTTTAAACGTGGCGCACAGCCCCTGAGCCGGGATATCCAGCGCGGCGTTAAAGCGGGCGGAAAGATTCTGAAAGGCAATCAGAGCCGTCATTTCGGTGATGGTCTCTTCCGTAAAGTGGCGCTTCAGCAGACTTTTGATATTTTCATCCACCTGAGGTGGCGTGGCGGTGACCGCTTCCGCATAGGCCAGCGCCGCGCGCTCCTCTTCGCTGAACAGGGTGGAATTTTGCCAGTCGCTGACGGCCTGCACTTTATCCAGCGCCCCGCTCCGCTCGGCCAGACGCAGGCTGTTGGCATCAATACAAAATGCGCAGTGGCAGATCTGCGAGATCCGCGTCATTAGTAGCGATCGCAGAACCGGCGTCAAACGCGCCTTGCGCCGCTCCAGATAGCCGACAAATAGCGCCACCAGCCAGAAAAGACGCGGCATACGCCCCCACCAGCGCGTGGGGTTCAGCACCGCGCCGAAGTGTTTTTTCTGCATGGCGGCGATGGGGCTGAGGCTGACGGGAAGGGTTTCCATGGGCGCAACCCAGGCGGATGTCTCTTTCACCTGATTCTCCTGATGACTGGACTCTTTGGAAGGGCACGATAATATGTCGTTTTTCGCTATTAATTATTGACGAACATGCTGAAAACACTCGATGTGGTTGCGGCCATCCTCGAAAAAGAGGGCAAGATTTTGCTGGCGCAGCGTCCCGAACATGCCGATCAGCCAGGAATGTGGGAATTTGCAGGCGGGAAGGTTGAAGCCGGTGAGACCCAGCCGGAAGCGCTGATCCGCGAACTGCGCGAAGAGCTCGGCATTGAGGCCGTGCCCGCGCGGTATGTGGCAAGCCACCAGCGGGAGGTGTCGCAGCGGCTGATTCACCTCCACGCCTGGCATGTGCCTGAATTTAGCGGTCAGCTGAAGGCGCATTATCACTCGGCGCTGGTATGGTGCACGCCAGAAGACGCGTTCACGTATGCTTTAGCCCCGGCGGATATACCGCTGCTGGAGGCGTTTATTCTTTTACGCGACGCCAGACCAGCGGGTTTGTACTGAGGGTGCGTTCATCACGCTGGCACTGCAACAGCACGCCATCTGCCCTGACCACTGCGCCTTCGGAATAGTTTTGATCCTGATAGATACAGCACTGATTACACGGCTGCGCACGCTGGCCGCCAGCGCTAAAGACCTCTGGCGGCACGTTGACCTCGACATCCGGGCGAATGCGGTCAGCCTGTGCCCCGGCGGACACCATCAAACATAACGCGGCCATTGCGTAACGGTTCATAGACTTTATTTCCTTTGCATCGTTTATATCTATAACGGTCGATCCGGACGGGATCTTTAATTTATCTCGTCATCGCTTTTGGTTATGACGCGCGCCCTGTCATTAATTTCCCTTGCGGCATAAATTTCTGCTTGCCTCTCAAAGCGGTGCGGGTGGTATAGTCAAAAAAACGACACAAAACATCTACGCCACACGCATAAATTATTATAAGAGGTTCTTATATCTATGGATCAGACACGCTCTCTGGAAAGCTTTCTTGCCCATGTTCAGCAGCGCGACCCGCACCAAAGCGAGTTTGCCCAGGCCGTTCGTGAAGTCATGACCACCCTGTGGCCCTTCCTTGAGGAAAATCCGCGTTACCGTCAGATGGCGCTGCTTGAACGTCTGGTAGAGCCGGAGCGCGTCATCCAGTTCCGCGTGGCGTGGGTGGACGACCGCAATCAGGTGCAGGTCAACCGCGCGTGGCGCGTGCAGTTTAACTCCGCCATTGGGCCGTTTAAGGGCGGGATGCGCTTCCACCCCTCGGTGAACCTGTCGATTCTGAAATTCCTCGGCTTCGAGCAGACCTTTAAAAATGCGCTCACTACCCTGCCGATGGGCGGCGGTAAAGGCGGGAGTGATTTCGATCCGAAAGGCAAGAGCGAAGGCGAAGTGATGCGCTTCTGCCAGGCGCTGGTCACTGAGCTCTATCGCCACCTTGGGCCGGATACCGACGTTCCTGCCGGGGATATCGGCGTGGGGGGGCGTGAAGTGGGCTTTATGGCCGGGATGATGAAAAAGCTCTCCAACAACAGCGCCTGCGTCTTTACCGGCAAAGGTCTGTCGTTTGGCGGTAGCCTGATTCGCCCGGAAGCGACGGGTTATGGTCTGGTCTATTTCACCGAAGCGATGCTTAAGCGTCACGGGCTGAGCTTCGAGGGGATGCGCGTGGCGGTCTCCGGCTCCGGCAACGTGGCGCAGTACGCTATCGAGAAAGCGATGGCGTTTGGCGCGCGCGTGGTGACCGCCTCCGACTCCAGCGGTACCGTGGTGGATGAAGCTGGCTTTACGGCAGAAAAACTGGCGCGTCTGTGCGAAATCAAAGCCAGCCGTGACGGTCGGGTAGCGGATTATGCCCGTGAATTTGGCCTGACCTATCTGGAAGGTAAACAGCCGTGGGGCGTGCCGGTGGATATCGCCCTGCCGTGCGCGACGCAAAACGAACTGGACGTGGATGCCGCCCGGACGCTGATTAGCAATGGCGTGAAAGCGGTAGCGGAAGGGGCAAATATGCCCACCACTATTGAAGCGACCGACCTGTTCCTGGACGCGGGCGTGCTGTTTGCGCCAGGCAAGGCGGCGAACGCTGGCGGCGTGGCAACATCCGGTCTGGAAATGGCGCAAAACGCCGCGAGAATGGGCTGGAAGGCAGAGAAAGTGGATGCCCGTCTGCACCACATCATGCTCGATATTCATCACGCCTGCGTGGAGTACGGCGGCGAGGCCTCGCAAACTAACTACGTGCGCGGGGCGAATATCGCCGGGTTCGTGAAGGTGGCCGATGCGATGATCGGACAGGGTGTGATTTAGTTTCGCTGCATTCTCGCCCTTGTAGGCCCGGTAAGCGTTAGCGCCACCGGGCTTTTCGCCGGGTGGCGGCTTCGCCTTACCCGGCCTACGGTTTAAGCGGTTGTATTTTTGGCTGCGCTTTTCTTCTTTTTGAACGGTTTCTTCGCCCCGCCGCCCGGGGCGACCATTCCCCGGAATCGCTTCACTGGCGTACTGCGCGCCTGGTCAATCAGCTGATAAAGCGTCCCTACCAGCGGCTGCATAAAGTCCTGATAACGGCACTGCTTTTCGCTGATCTGCGTCAGCACCGACTCCCAGTGCGCGGTCATGTCCGGCCTGGCGGCCAGCTCCGGCAGCGAATGAATTAGCGCCCGGCCCGGTTCTGTTGAATGGATGTAACGTCCCTTTTTCTCCAGGAAGCCGCGCTTAAAGAGCAGTTCGATGATCCCCGCGCGGGTCGCCTCCGTCCCCAGACCGTCGGTGGCGCGCAGGATCTTCTTCAGATCTTTATCCTGCACAAAACGGGCGATGCCGGTCATGGCCGACAGCAGCGTCGCGTCGGTGAAATGGCGCGGCGGCTGAGTTTGTCGTTCAACCACTTCGCCCTTCTCGCACAGCAGTTCGTCGCCTTTGGCCACGACCGGCAGCGGCGTGCCGTCGTTCTCTTCGTCACGCTCTTTGTTGCCGAGCAGCGTGCGCCAGCCCGCTTCCGCGAGGAAACGCGCTTTGGCGATAAATTTGCCTTTGGCAATCTCCAGTTCAATAACGCACTTGCGGAACACCGCGTCCGGGCAGAACTGCATCAGATACTGACGTGCGATCAGGTTATAGACCTTTGCTTCGTTGTCGGTCAGGTTGACGTTGCTGGTGCGCGCCGTCGGGATTATCGCGTGGTGAGCATCGACTTTTTTATCGTCCCAGCAGCGGTTATGGGTATCCGGGTTTACCGCCGGTTGCGGCAACAGATCCGGCGCATGGACGCCAATGGCATTCATCACCGAGTGGCGTCCGGCGAAGTGTTCTTCCGGCAGATAGCGGCTGTCCGAACGCGGATAGGTGATCAGCTTGTGGGTTTCGTAGAGCTTCTGGCAGATATCGAGCACGTTCTGTGCGCTAAGACCAAAGCGCTTAGCCGCCTCAATCTGCAACGCCGAAAGGGAGAACGGCAGCGGTGCGGGCTCCGTTTCCCGTTTGTCGTTATAGCTGGTGACGATTGCGGGCTGGCCGGTAATGCGGTTGACCACGTGCTCCGCCAGCGGGCGATGCAGCAGCCGTCCCTCTTCGTCCTGATATGACTCACAGGCATCGCTTGGCTGCCAGACGGCGGTAAAGCGTTCGTCTTTCGGCGTGACGATATGCGCTTTGACTTCGAAGAAGTCTTTGGCGACGAAATTTTCGATCTCTTCGTCGCGACGCACCACCAGCCCCAGCACCGGTGTCTGGACACGACCGACGGAGAGTACGCCCTGATAACCCGCGTTGCGCCCGAGAATGGTGTAGGCGCGGGTCATGTTGATCCCGTACAGCCAGTCCGCACGGGCACGCGCCAGCGCGGAGACACACAGGGGAATAAATTCGCTGTTGGCGCGCAGGCGTGAAATGGCCCGCTCTACCGCCTGAGGGTTGAGGTCGTTGATCAGGCAGCGCTGCACCTGCTGGCGCTTTTCCGGCGCCAGCTCCAGGTAGTCCAGCACTTCATCGACCAGCAGTTGCCCTTCCCTGTCCGGGTCACCCGCGTGGACCACTTCCGTCGCCTCATGCAGGAAGCGCTTAATGACGTTGAGCTGTTTGGTGACGGAAGGACGCGGTTGGAGACGCCATTTTTCCGGCACAATCGGTAGATCGTTGAGATTCCAGCGGGCGTAGCGGCTGTCGTAGACATCCGGCTGCGCCTGTTCAAGCAGGTGACCGATACACCAGGTGACCACCTGCCCGTTACCGCATTCGATAAAGCCGTCGCCTTTGCGATGCGGCCTGGGCAGCACATCGGCGATGGCACGCGCCAGACTCGGCTTTTCGGCAATAAACAACCGCATCGAATTAACGGATCTCAATCATCGGTCGACCACCGCGGGCGGTCACCAGCTCACCAATGGCCGTCAGGGTGATGCCAAACTCGGCAGCCGTCGCCTGAACGTCAGCTTCAGCTTCCGGCGTCACCGCCAGCAGCAGGCCGCCGGAGGTTTGCGGATCGCACAGCAGGTTACGCCACGCTTCCGGCATTTCGCCCATTAAATGGCCGTAGCTGGCGAAGTTGCGCTGCGTCCCGCCCGGCACTGCGCCCTGAGCAATGTACTCTTCCACGCCCGGCAGCTTAGGCACATCCTGATACCAGACCTGCGCCTGCACGCCCGCGCCCTGACAGACTTCAGAGAGGTGCCCCAGCAGACCAAAACCGGTCACGTCGGTCATGGCCTTCACGCCGTCGATATTGGCGAATGCCGCACCGGCGAGGTTCATCTGGCACATCACTTCCGTTGCCAGACCGATATGCTCGGGCTTCAGCAGGGATTTCTTCTCGGCAGTGGTCAGTACGCCAATGCCCAGCGGCTTGGTGAGGAACAATTTGCAGCCCGGTTGCGCCGTGCTGTTGCGCTTCACGCGCTCGGTCGGCACCACGCCGGTGACGGCCAGGCCGAAGATCGGCTCCGGCGCATCGATAGAGTGACCACCGGCCAGGGCAATACCCGCCTGCTGGCAGGCAAAGCGTCCGCCTTCGATCACGTCGCGGGCAATCTCCGGCGGGAGGGTGTTAATCGGCCAGCCCAGAATGGCGATCGCCATAATCGGTTTACCGCCCATCGCAAAGATATCGCTGATGGCGTTGGTGGCCGCAATGCGCCCGAAGTCGAACGGGTTGTCGACAATCGGCATAAAGAAGTCAGTAGTGCTGATAATGCTGGTGCCGTTACCCAGGTCATAAACCGCTGCATCGTCACGCGTTTCGTTACCGACAAGCAGGTTCGGGTCGACAAACTTCGCCTGTTCACTGTGCAGGATGGTCTCCAGCACTTTCGGGGAAATTTTACAACCGCAACCGGCTCCGTGGCTGTATTGCGTTAAACGAATGGTTTGCTCGCTCATGGACGTCTCCTGTCATCTCAATCGCGCTATGGTAGCGCTCATTCCATAAAGAGGTAAGTATGACTGTCTGAATTCTGCGGCGGATGCTCAGAATCCAGACAGTTTAGCGCGGCTTATCAGAAACGGCTGACGAAAGGCGTGGTGTCTGGCACGCTGATGGTGCTGGAGGCTTTAAGCTGCGGGGTGCCAAGATAGAGGAAGCCGACAATTTTATCGTGCTCACCACAGGCAAAGCCATCACGCACGACCGAACTCTCGGTCAGCGGTCCGGTGCGCCAGATGCCATTGAAGCCCTGCGCGACGGCGGCCATTTGCATCGCCATTACCGCGCAGCCTGCGGACATTTCCTGCTCCCAGACCGGCACCTTATGGTCGGCCTGACATTTCGCCACGACAGCGATGATCATCGGCGCGCGGAATGGCGCACTGCGGGCTTTATCAATCCCCTTCTCATCCTGGCCTGCGGCAACAGCCCCCTGCTCCAGCAGCTGGCTGAAGCGGTCGCGCCCTTCGCCTTCAATGATAAAGAAGTGCCACGGCTGCAATGTGCCATGGTCCGGCGCACGCATTCCGGCACGCAGAATGTTTTCCAGCTGCTCGCCGACGGGTGCCGGTTCGGCCAGGCGGGAAGCGCTACGACGGTTAACAAGCAGTTCAAGTGCGTCCATTGGTTAACTCCTTTCATGAAATTTACTCACAAAATTAACACGACAGCAGAATTTGTTACAGCGTGGCAGGCGATTCCTGCTGACAAGTGGCGGTTGGGTCATTACGATAACCGCACATTACCGTCCCGTGGCGACGGAAACAGTCCTTTTCTGGTTAGGGAGAATACATGCGAACCCTTTGGCGAATCTTTGCCGGTTTCTTTAAATGGACGTGGCGACTGCTCAACTTCGTCCGCAACCTGGTGATGAACATCTTCTTCATCTTCCTGGTCCTGGTATGCGCAGGTATCTGGATGCATATCAGCAACGCAAACCAGTCGCAGCATTCGACGCGCGGCGCGCTGTTACTCGATATCACCGGGGTGATTGTTGATAAGCCATCGACCAGCAACCGTCTGGGCGTGATTGGTCGCCAGCTGTTCGGCGCAACGTCAGACCGTCTTCAGGAAAACTCCCTGTTTGATATCGTCGACACCATCCGTCAGGCTAAAGACGATCGTAACATTACCGGTATCGTGCTGGACCTGAAAGATTTTGCCGGCGCCGATCAGCCGTCAATGCAGTACATCGGTAAGGCGCTGCGCGAATTCCGCGACAGCGGTAAACCGGTTATTGCCATTGGCGACAGCTACACCCAGGGACAATATTATCTGGCGAGCTTTGCCAATAAGATCTGGCTTTCGCCACAGGGCACGGTCGATCTGCATGGCTTCGCCACTAACGGTCTGTACTACAAAACGCTGCTCGACAAGCTGAAGGTCACTACCCACGTCTTCCGCGTCGGGACCTATAAATCCGCCGTGGAGCCGTTTATCCGCGATGATATGTCCCCTGCCGCCCGTGAAGCGGACAGCCGCTGGATTGGCGAGCTGTGGCAGAACTACCTCGGCACCATTGCCGCTAACCGTCAGATTACCGCTGAGCAGGTCTTCCCGGGCGCGCGCGGCGTGCTGGACGGCCTGCGCATGGTGGACGGCGATACAGCGAAATACGCGCTTGATAACAAACTGGTCGATCAGCTGGGTTCCAGCGCTGAAATTGAAAAAGCGCTGACCAAACAGTTCGGCTGGAGTAAAGAGGATAAAAACTACAGCGCCATCAGCATGTATGACTACGCCGCGAAAAAGCCGGACGACAGCGGTGACAGCATCGCCGTGGTGTTTGCTAACGGGGCCATTATGGATGGCGAAGAAACGCCGGGGAACGTCGGCGGGGACACCACCGCGTCGCAGATCCGCGATGCGCGCCTGGATCCGAAAGTGAAGGCGATTGTCCTGCGGGTGAACAGCCCTGGCGGCAGCGTCAGCGCCTCTGAAGTGATCCGTGCTGAACTGGCCGCCGCGCGCGCCGCGGGCAAGCCGGTAGTGGTCTCGATGGGCGGCATGGCGGCTTCCGGGGGCTACTGGATCTCGACGCCAGCCAACTACATTGTGGCTAACCCAAGCACGCTGACCGGCTCGATTGGCATCTTCGGCGTGATCAACACCGTAGAGAACAGCCTGGATTATCTCGGCGTCCACACCGACGGGGTCTCCACCTCGCCGCTGGCGGACGTGTCCGTTACCAAATCCCTGCCGCCTGAGGTGTCTGAGATGATGCAGCTCAGCATTGAGAGTGGCTATAAACGTTTCATCACGCTTGTTGCGGACTCCCGTAAAAAGACGCCCGATCAGATTGACCAGATCGCTCAGGGCCACGTCTGGACCGGCCAGGACGCGAAGAGCAACGGCCTGGTAGACAGCCTGGGTGACTTCGACGACGCCGTGAAGAAAGCGGCGGAGCTGGCGAAGCTCAAGCAGTGGCACGTGGACTATTATCAGGACGAACCAACGTTCTTCGATATGGTCATGGACAGCATGTCCGGCTCCGTTCGTGCCATGCTGCCGGACGCGCTTCAGGCTTATCTGCCGGCGCCGGTGGCGACCGCGGCGAAAGCCATGAGAGCAGAGAGCGACAAGCTCGCAGCCTTTAATGATCCACAAAGCCGCTACGCGTTTTGCCTGACCTGTGCGAACGTGCGTTAAAAACCGTCCCCTCTTCCCGTGAAGAGGGGATTTTTTCTTTTGAAGAACAAGAACTCATTACCATGCAGAAGAAATCAATTTATGTCGCCTATACCGGCGGTACCATCGGTATGCAGCGCTCAGAAAATGGCTATATCCCGGTTTCCGGCCACTTACAGCGCCAGCTGGCGCTGATGCCTGAATTCCACCGTCCGGAAATGCCGGACTTTACCATCCACGAATATGAGCCGCTGATGGACTCCTCCGACATGACGCCGGAAGACTGGCAGCATATTGCGGACGATATTAAAGCCCATTACGACCAGTACGACGGCTTCGTGATCCTGCACGGCACCGACACCATGGCGTTCACCGCCTCGGCGCTCTCCTTCATGCTGGAGAACCTGAGCAAGCCCGTCATCGTGACCGGCTCGCAGATCCCGCTGGCGGAACTGCGTTCAGACGGGCAGATCAACCTGCTTAACTCCCTGTACGTGGCCGCTAATTACCCGATCAACGAGGTAACGCTGTTCTTCAACAACCGGCTGTACCGCGGGAACCGTACCACTAAAGCGCACGCCGATGGCTTTGACGCTTTTGCCTCACCTAACCTGCAACCGCTGCTGGAAGCGGGGATCCATATCCGTCGTCTGGGCACGCCGCCCGCGCCAAATACCGCAGGCGAACTGATCGTTCACCCGATCACCCCGCAGCCGATCGGCGTGGTGACGATTTATCCGGGTATTTCCGCCGACGTGGTGCGCAACTTCCTGCGCCAGCCGGTGAAGGCGCTGATCCTGCGCTCCTATGGTGTGGGTAACGCCCCGCAGAACGGTGAATTCCTGAAAGAGCTTCAGGAGGCGAGCGATCGCGGGATTGTGGTGGTCAACCTCACCCAGTGTATGTCCGGCAAAGTCAATATGGGCGGCTACGCCACCGGTAATGCCCTGGCGCACGCTGGCGTGATCAGTGGTTTCGATATGACCGTTGAGGCAACGCTGACTAAACTTCACTATTTACTGAGTCAGGATCTGGATATTGATTCCATTCGCCGCGCCATGATGCAAAACCTGCGCGGTGAACTGACGCCGGACGAATAAGGAGGTCCCATGAAGCAACGCGCCCTGTTACTGGTCGATTTGCAAAATGATTTCTGTGCGGGCGGTGCGCTGGCCGTTGCGGAAGGCGACAGCACCGTAGACGTCGCGAATTCGCTGATTGAGTGGTGTAAAGCTCGTGGTGAAGCGGTGGTGGCGAGTCAGGACTGGCATCCGGCAAACCACGGCAGCTTTGCCAGCCAGCACAACGTTGAGCCTTACAGCCAGGGCGAACTGGACGGGCTGGCGCAAACCTTCTGGCCCGATCACTGCGTCCAGCAGACGGAAGGCGCTGAGCTGCATCCGCTGCTGAACCAGAAGGCCATCGACGCGGTGTTCCACAAAGGTGAAAACCCAACCATCGACAGCTACAGCGCGTTCTTTGATAACGGTCATCGTCAGAAGACGGCGCTGGACGCGTGGTTGCGCCACCATGAGATCACCGAGCTGATTGTGCTGGGCCTGGCGACGGATTACTGCGTGAAGTTCACCGTGCTGGATGCGCTCCAGTTGGGCTATACCGTGAATGTCATCACCGACGGCTGTCGCGGGGTGAATATTCAGCCGCATGACAGCGCTCAGGCGTTTATGGATATGGCCGCAGAAGGCGCAACGCTGTATACGCTGGCTGACTGGCTGGAGACGCAGGCGTAAGCTTTTTTAGCCGGGTGGCGGCTTCGCCTTACCCGGCCTACTTTCTCTGGTTTTGTAGACCGGGTAAGCGTCAGCGCCACCCGGCATTTCTTCCCCAATCCCCATAAAGTGAACTCCCTCGCATCACAAGCGAAACGGCGATGCTATTCTCTTCAGGCTGTTTTTTCGCCACGCCTTTTCTGTGGCGTGGTTATTTTTATTCAGTCAAAGAGGAAATTATATGAAACGTTTGCCCTTGCTGGCAGCATTACCCTTGCTTTGCGCGTCACTGGCTTCCGCCGCGCCCCTGATGTCCGTGGGTTACTTCAATGGCGGTGGCGATGTTACCGCCGGACCGGGTGGCGATATTAATAAACTCGACGTCCGCCAGATCACCCACCTCAACTACTCGTTTGGTCTGGTCTATAACAACGAGAAAGACGAAACCAACGCCGCGCTGAAAGATCCGGCAAAACTGCATCAAATCTGGTTATCACCTAAGGTGGCATCCGATCTGGCGTTACTTCCTCAGCTTCGTAAACAAAACCCGAACCTGAAAGTCCTGCTTTCCGTTGGCGGCTGGGGCGCGCGTGGTTTTTCTGGCGCAGCGGCAACCAAAGAGAGTCGCGCGGTATTTATTCGCTCCGCGCAGGAGATCGTCAGTAAATACGGCCTGGACGGGATCGACCTGGACTGGGAATATCCGGTCAACGGCGCGTGGGGACTGGTCGAGAGCACCCCTGCCGACCGGGATAATTTCACCGCGCTGTTAAAAGAGATGCGTGACGCGTTTGGTAAGAAAAAGCTGGTCACGATTGCGGTGGGCGCGAATGCGGAAAGTCCGAAAAGCTGGGTGGATGTGAAAGCCATTGCCCCCCTGCTCGATTACATCAACCTGATGACCTACGACATGGCGTACGGTACTCAGTATTTTAACGCGAATCTGTATGACTCCAGCGCCTGGCCAACGGTGGCTGCCGCAGACAAGTACAGCGTCGATTTTGTGGTGAATAACTATCTGGCCGCCGGGCTGAAGCCGCAGCAGATGAACCTCGGAATTGGTTTCTATGGGCGCGTGCCGAAGCGCGCCGTTGAACCGGGTATCGACTGGAGCAAACCGGACGCGCAGAACAATCCGGTGACGCAGCCCTACTTCGGGCCGCAGGAACTGGGCCTGTTCAAATCGCTTGGCTATGATCTGACCAAAGATACCTATGTGAAATACAACGATATCGTCCGCAAGCTGCTGAACGATCCGCAGAAACGCTTTACCGAGCACTGGGACGAACAGGCGAAGGTGCCGTGGCTGTCGGTGAAATCCGCCGACGGGAAGGCGCTGTTTGCGATTTCCTTTGAGAACCCGCGCTCCGTGGCGATCAAAGCGGATTACATTAAGGAGAAAGGTCTGGCTGGCGCCATGTTCTGGGAGTATGGGGCTGACGACGAAAACCAGCTCGCGAAACAGCTGGCGGAGTCGCTTGGGATCCCGCACTAAGATGTAGTGTGCCGGGTGGCGCTAGCGCTTACCCAGCCTACATGGGAGCTTTATTTGAAGGTCGCAATCGGCTTCGGCGCGATGCCGAACTCTTCTTTCAGCTCGCGCTTGCTTTTCATCACCATCTGACCGTTAGTGTCGATGGTCATGTGCTGGGCGTCGGTATTGTGACGCGCCTGCCACAGCATCACCAGCTGCAAACTGTTCTCTTTTTGCTCAGGTGTGAGCGCCACACCGTCCGGCCATTTTCCCAGCTCAACGGCCGTTACCAGACGCTGATAAACCTCCGGGGTCATACTTGCAATCATGTCATCAATATTCATGATCTCTCCCTTTCAAAGGAATAATTTGCTGAATCGTTTTTTCAACCCTTGGTCTGGTCGCCGTTTTCATCATCGGTAAAGCTCATGGAAGCCGAATTTACGCAGAAACGCTCCCCCGTCGGCTGCGGGCCATCCGGGAAGACATGCCCGAGATGGGCGTCACAGTTCCCGCAGCGAATTTCGGTGCGCACCATGCCGTGCGAGGTGTCCGTCAGGTAGCGGATCGCATCATCGCTGACAGGCTCGTAAAAGCTCGGCCAGCCGCAGCCAGAATCGTACTTCGTCTGGGAGTTAAACAGCGGTGCATCACACACCAGGCAGTGGTAGACGCCTTCCCGTTTATTGTGCAGCAAACGCCCGGAAAACGGCGGTTCTGTGCCGTGATTTTGCGTCACGTAATACTGCATCTCTGTAAGGTTTTTTTTCAAATCGTCGGGGTTACGTTGGTTCGACATATGCTTACATCTCGCTGTTGAAACAGACATCTTTTAACCCAGATTCTAACAAAACATTAACACCCGCGCGTGCACTTTTGTTCTAAACTTATGTGTCGCGAAAAGGCGGTCAGGCAATTGTGATCAATTTCACATTTTAATCCTGCGAGGCCTTTAAAATTCCGGGCGCAGCCCCCATGTGGTTGCTAGCTCAAAGGGAAAGTGAGGCGAGTCAGTCGCACAAACGTTAGTCACAGGATTGATTTGTCGCAATGATTGACACGATTCCGCTTGACGCTGCGTAAGGTTTTTGTAATTTTACAGGCAACCTTTTATTCACTAACAAATAGCTGGTGGAATATATGACTATCAAAGTAGGTATCAACGGTTTTGGCCGTATCGGCCGTATTGTTTTCCGTGCTGCTCAGAAACGTTCTGACATCGAAATCGTTGGTATCAACGATCTCCTGGACGCTGAATACATGGCGTACATGCTGAAGTACGACTCAACTCACGGTCGTTTCGACGGCACCGTTGAAGTGAAAGACGGCCACCTGGTTGTTAATGGCAAAACCATCCGCGTTACTGCTGAGAAAGACCCAGCTAACCTGAAATGGAACGAAATCGGTGTTGACGTTGTAGCTGAAGCTACCGGTATCTTCCTGACCGACGAAACTGCACGTAAACACATCACTGCGGGTGCGAAGAAAGTTGTTCTGACTGGTCCTTCCAAGGACAACACCCCAATGTTCGTTCGCGGTGCAAACTTCGAAACTTACGCTGGCCAGGACATCGTTTCCAACGCATCCTGCACCACCAACTGCCTGGCACCGCTGGCTAAAGTTATCAACGACAACTTCGGCATCATCGAAGGTCTGATGACTACCGTTCACGCAACCACCGCTACTCAGAAAACCGTTGATGGCCCGTCTCACAAAGACTGGCGCGGCGGCCGTGGCGCGGCTCAGAACATCATCCCATCTTCTACCGGTGCTGCTAAAGCAGTAGGTAAAGTACTGCCAGAACTGAATGGCAAACTGACTGGTATGGCGTTCCGCGTTCCAACTCCTAACGTATCCGTTGTTGACCTGACCGTTCGTCTGGAAAAAGCTGCTTCTTATGAAGAAATTAAGAAAGCAATCAAAGCTGCTTCCGAAGGCCCAATGAAAGGCGTTCTGGGTTACACCGAAGACGACGTTGTATCTACCGATTTCAACGGCGAAGTGTGCACTTCCGTGTTCGATGCTAAAGCAGGTATCGCACTGAACGACAACTTTGTGAAACTGGTTTCCTGGTACGACAACGAAACTGGCTACTCTAACAAAGTACTGGACCTGATCGCTCACATCTCCAAATAAGTTGAGATGAGTGCTTGATCCTAAAAGGCGACTTCGGTCGCCTTTTTTATTGTTTTTAGACAGAGGATTGCTTAATGATTAATAAAATTTTTGCACTTCCGGTAGTCGAACAACTTACCCCTGTGCTCTCCCGCCGTCAGATCGACGGTGCTGATATCATCGTCGTTGATCATCCGCGCGTTAAAGCCTCCGTAGCGCTCAATGGTGCCCACCTGCTCTCCTGGAAACCAGAAGGTGAAGAAGAAGGCCTGTGGCTGAGCGAGGCCACCTCGTTCAAAAAAGGGGCGGCGATCCGCGGCGGCGTACCGATCTGCTGGCCATGGTTTGGCCCGTCAGCGCAGCAGGGTTTACCCTCACACGGTTTCGCCCGTAACCAGCAGTGGACGCTGAAAGCCCACAACGAAGATGAAAACGGTGCGGTGTTGACCTTTGAACTCCAGGCGAATGATGAAACGCGTGCCCTGTGGCCACACGAGTTCACCCTGTATGCCCGCTTCAAGCTGGGTAAAACCTGCGAAATTGAACTGGAAGCGCACGGCGAATTCGAAACAACGTCCGCCCTGCACACCTATTTCAACGTAGGCGACATTCAGGCCGTTAAGGTGAGCGGACTTGGCGATACCTTTATCGACAAAGTGGATAACGCGAAAGAAGGCAAGCTGGACGACGGCGTGCAGACTTTCCCGGATCGTACCGACCGCGTGTATCTGCACCCGGAAGCCTGTAGCGTCATCCACGACAGCGCGCTGAACCGCGGTATTGATGTGGTTCATCACCACCACAGCAACGTGGTGGGCTGGAACCCGGGCCCTGCCCTTTCCGTCAGCATGGCGGATATCCCGGATGACGGTTACAAGACCTTCGTGTGTGTGGAAACCGCGTGCGTGACCGCGCCGCAGAAAACCAGCGAAGAAAAACCGTCCCGCTTAGGCCAGACGATCAAGATTGTGAAGCGCTAATATTGTTCAGGCATCATAAAAAAACAAACGGGGCGCTAGCGCCCCGTTTTAATGCATCACGTTCTGGTCAGAACTTGTAGGTCACACCCACGGAGAAGATGCCAGACCAGGACTTGTCGACCATCGGGCTGTCTTTCACTTCATCGCTCAGACGAATGTAACGGCCAGTACCGTACACATTCCAGTCACCGAGGAAGTTATACGAGGCGGTGAGTTCCAGGTACGGATCCCAGCCATCATCCGCGCTGTAGCTCTTCAGACCACTGCGGCGAGACTCCGCTTTAGATACGCCATAGTAGTAGTCGTTGTAATTCTCGCTGCTGTACTGCACACCGATACCCGGCGTCAGCGTCACTGCGCCGTTGGTATAACGATAAAGCCACGCCAGATCCCAGATGAAGCCGTTGCTGTTGTCCAGGGTATCGCCCGCCAGCGCAGTGCGCAGGAAGCCATACTCGGTATTATGGACGTAAGAAAGCCCCGCCATCAGTGAGCTTCTGCGTTTGTCCAGCTGACGAAGCGCATTGCTGTCGCTGTCGCCTGGTTTAAAGTGCGTTGGATCGTAATAGGCCATGATGGAGAGCTTATCGGCCGTATCGTTCCACAGATAGTAGCCACCGCCCAACCCACGGAACCAGAAGTTATCGCCTTCATAGGTGACAACGGGGACAGGATAAACGTCGCGGTCATACTGCTTGTACGGGCTGTTAATCACGCCAGCACCCGCGCCAACAGTCCACTGGCTCTCAGCCTGTACGGTGCTCGCTGCGGTAGCGGCAAGGATGCCCAATGCCAGAAGTTTGAGTTTGGTCACAATCCATTCTTTCCTGTAGTCAAATAATCAGCGGGTGAAGTGTAACCGCCATTCCCGTACATCCCAAAATTTTTTGCACGCTAATCCGTTTGATTAACCCGTTATTTTTCATTTTTCAGATGACATCCCGCTTTCATTTATGTGACCGATAAATGAAAAACCCACTTTTCGCTTATAACCGCAGTGGAAATTTTTGGATGAGTTATTGATATGTCATTGAAAGTAGATTTTATCCGTATGCAAGTTTTGCAATTGCCATCTACGCTTTAATTTAAGAAGAGGTTTTGCTGAACACCCTGCGGTTCATAGCCTTCGACCTGGCACACAGGTTGCTGCTCTGGCAGTGAGGTGCGAAAAATTCTCTTCCGGGAGCCTCCACTACTCATACGAACGGCTCTTATCCTGTGCTAAAAAACGAAAGGACGGCATGCCATGAATATATTCGATCACTATCGCCAGCGCTACGAAGCTGCCAAGGACGAAGAGTTCACACTGCAGGAGTTTCTTACCATTTGTCGGCAAGATCGCAGTGCCTATGCCAATGCGGCAGAACGGCTATTGATGGCTATTGGTGAGCCAAACATGGTTGATACTGCCCTGGAGCCACGGCTTTCCCGTCTATTTTCGAATCGGGTGGTCGCCCGATACCCGGCGTTTGAAGAGTTCTATGGCATGGAAGACGCCATTGAGCAGATCGTCTCCTACCTGAAGCATGCCGCTCAGGGGCTGGAAGAGAAGAAACAGATCCTTTACCTGCTGGGTCCTGTCGGTGGGGGTAAATCCTCCCTGGCTGAACGGCTGAAAGCGCTGATGCAGCGCGTGCCGATCTATGTGCTGAGCGCCAACGGCGAACGCAGCCCGGTCAATGACCATCCGCTGTGCCTGTTTAATCCGCAAGAGGATGCGCAAATTCTGGAAAAAGAGTTTGGCATTCCGCATCGCTATCTCGGTACGATCATGTCGCCGTGGGCGGCAAAACGTCTGCACGAGTTTGGCGGGGACATCACCAAGTTCCGCGTCGTGAAAGTGTGGCCGTCTATCCTCGAGCAGATCGCCATCGCTAAAACTGAACCCGGTGACGAGAACAACCAGGATATCTCGGCGCTGGTGGGTAAAGTCGATATCCGTAAGCTGGAGCATCACGCGCAAAACGACCCGGATGCCTACGGTTATTCCGGTGCGCTGTGCCGCGCCAACCAGGGGATTATGGAATTTGTCGAGATGTTTAAAGCACCAATCAAAGTGCTGCATCCGCTACTGACCGCCACCCAGGAAGGGAACTACAACGGGACAGAAGGTATTTCCGCCCTGCCGTTTAACGGGATTATCCTTGCCCACTCTAACGAATCTGAATGGGTGACCTTCCGTAACAACAAAAACAATGAGGCGTTCCTTGACCGTGTGTATATCGTCAAAGTGCCTTATTGCCTGCGGATCTCCGAGGAGATCAAGATTTACGAAAAACTGCTCAACCACAGTGAGCTGGTTCATGCCCCTTGCGCACCGGGAACGCTGGAAACACTGTCGCGCTTCTCGATCCTGTCGCGCCTGAAAGAGCCGGAAAACTCCAGCATCTACTCAAAAATGCGCGTGTATGACGGCGAAAGCCTGAAGGATACCGACCCGAAAGCGAAATCGTACCAGGAATACCGCGATTACGCCGGGGTCGACGAAGGGATGAACGGTTTGTCGACGCGTTTCGCGTTTAAGATCCTCTCCCGCGTCTTTAACTTCGACCACGCGGAGGTGGCCGCCAACCCGGTACATCTGTTCTACGTGCTGGAACAGCAAATTGAACGTGAACAGTTCCCACAGGAGCAGGCTGAACGCTACCTGGAGTTCCTGAAAGGCTACCTGATCCCGAAATACGCCGAGTTTATCGGCAAAGAGATCCAGACCGCCTACCTGGAATCCTATTCCGAATACGGCCAGAACATCTTCGACCGGTACGTCACCTACGCTGACTTCTGGATCCAGGATCAGGAGTATCGCGACCCGGATACCGGCCAGCTGTTTGACCGTGAATCCCTGAACGCGGAACTTGAAAAAATCGAGAAACCAGCCGGGATCAGCAATCCGAAAGACTTCCGAAACGAGATTGTGAACTTCGTGCTGCGCGCCAGAGCGCATAACAACGGCCGCAATCCGAACTGGACCAGCTACGAAAAACTGCGCACGGTTATAGAGAAGAAAATGTTCTCTAACACGGAAGAGCTGTTGCCGGTCATCTCGTTCAACGCCAAAACCTCAACCGACGAGCAGAAAAAGCACGACGATTTTGTCGACCGTATGATGGAAAAAGGCTATACCCGCAAACAGGTCCGCCTGCTCTGTGAATGGTATCTGCGCGTGCGTAAATCGTCTTAAAACAAGTGCCCGGTAACGCGCTTACCGGGCCAACAAAATGTCCGGTACTTACGGACGCTGCAAGTTGGCAAATGCAGTACGGGGGATATATGACCTGGTTTATTGACCGGCGTCTTAACGGCAAAAACAAGAGCACGGTGAATCGCCAGCGCTTCTTGCGCCGTTATAAAGCGCAAATTAAACAGTCGATCTCCGAGGCCATCAACAAACGCTCGGTGACCGACGTCGACAGCGGCGAATCCGTCTCCATCCCTAACGATGACATCAGCGAACCGATGTTTCATCAGGGGCGTGGCGGCCTTCGCCATCGTGTGCACCCAGGTAATGACCACTTCGTCCAGAATGACAGAATCGAGCGGCCCCAAGGCGGAGGCGGCGGTTCTGGCAGCGGTCAGGGACAGGCCAGCCAGGACGGTGAAGGCCAGGACGAGTTCGTCTTTCAGATTTCAAAAGACGAATATCTCGACCTGCTGTTTGAGGATCTGGCCCTGCCGAATCTGAGAAAGAATCAGCACCGTCAGCTCAACGAATACAAAACCCATCGAGCGGGTTATACCGCAAACGGGGTGCCCGCCAACATCAGCGTGGTGCGTTCACTGCAAAACTCGCTGGCGCGACGCACGGCGATGACGGCAGGCAAACGGCGCGAACTGCGCGAGCTGGAAACCAGCCTGAAAGTGGTGGAAAACACCGAACCGGCGCAACTGCTGGAAGAGGAGCGCCTGCGAAAAGAGATCGCCGAACTGCGGGCGAAGATCGATCGGGTGCCGTTTATCGACACGTTCGACCTGCGCTACAAGAACTACGAAAAACGGCCGGAGCCTTCCAGCCAGGCAGTAATGTTCTGCCTGATGGACGTGTCAGGTTCAATGGATCAGGCCACCAAGGATATGGCTAAGCGTTTTTATATTCTGCTCTATCTGTTCCTGAGCAGAACGTATAAGAACGTGGAGGTGGTCTACATCCGCCATCACACTCAGGCGAAAGAGGTGGATGAACATGAGTTCTTTTACTCGCAGGAGACCGGCGGCACCATCGTGTCGAGCGCCCTGAAGCTGATGGACGAGGTGGTGAAGGAGCGCTACGATCCGGCGCAGTGGAATATCTACGCCGCGCAGGCATCGGATGGCGATAACTGGGCGGATGACTCGCCGCTGTGTCATGAAATTCTGGCGAAGAAGATCCTGCCGGTGGTGCGTTACTACAGCTATATTGAAATTACCCGTCGCGCCCACCAGACGTTGTGGCGTGAGTATGAGCATCTGCAAGCGATGTTCGATAACTTTGCGATGCAGCACATCCGTGACCAGGATGACATCTATCCGGTCTTCCGGGAACTGTTCCAGAAGCAGAGTTCGACAACCTCCAATTAAATGTTATTAATCAGCCAGTTAACTCTGTTTTTCTGGCTGATTTTATTGCATTTTCACCCTCATTTTTCTCCATGTTTTTCATTCACTTAAATTTTATTTTGGGGAATGCGATTTTGAAGAAGTGATTATGCAAAACTTCCTTTGAGCTTTAGGATGCCATCATGGTATGGAGGTTAAAATTCTCTAGTTCCGACCAAACCACACAAAAAACCAGCCGCTTATGGCTGGTTATTCGTCAGTGAAGCATGGGGAACTTTCTATATTGCAGGGCAATCATCATCTAATGCACGATTGATGAAGAACGTCACCCTACCCAGCACTTCCACTTCTTCAAGCGCTGATCCCTCAATCGCTTCACCATCATCCGTAATTAGCGCCTTGCCAATGAGTTTTGCAAACTGCGTGTGGCCGTCGCACAAAATTAACAATACATCTCCTGGCCTTTTTTTCGTGGCTGGCTCAATGACTGCAAACCCAACATCTGTTTCAAGCACCCTGCTTTCGGCCCCTATGTTGCACAGAACGGATGGAGAAAGTTGGCGTTCGACGTAATCGGTTGCAGGTGATGCAAATCCCATCAGAGGACCCTCCCCATGTTTCTCAGGATCCAGTACCGGTTATCGCTACCGTCTGTCGTCTTGTCAGCGAAGCCTGGCTGATTGCGCTCTATCCATGCATTGGCGTCGGCTCGGGTGAAGTGCCAGTTAAAACTACGCAACTTTTCTATAAAGCTGT